>JARRQT010000015.1:0-22471 GCA_037381445.1 Calditrichia bacterium | reverse complement strand
ACTTATAGGAAAACGGAAAGGTAATAATTTATCGACAATATCAATTTCATTTATAAAAGATAACCAAACGTGCAGCCAATAAATCAAGATAATTATGCGGGTAATAGAAAAAACTTTTTTCATAAAACCAGAGGGCAATAAGGTGCCCGGGGAATCTCCATGACCCGGAAAGTTGTCCGGTTTTCAGAATTGATTTCCGATTACCGGAATAATCGAGGGGTGAATATTGAATTCTATGATTGCGGACTGCAGCACGTCCCAATAAAAAAAGGCCCCTCCGGAGAAGAATTTTGTCATCCTCATTCCGGCAGGAGCCTCTAGTCCGGGATCTATTCGATCGGAGCCGTTTATGCCGGCCCTTGACAGAGCAGATTATGAATTTTGAACATGGAATGTTTTTGCAAAGTCGTTTAAACTCTTTCGCCAGTGGTCAATGGTTTCCTGCGGACCGGTCGCTTTGAAAAACCAGGGTCCCTCCGCGGTCTCCGCTATTGCTGCCCACATAGCGTATCCGGTTTTTTCCTCCACCGGACCTCCCATCATCATGGTAGACTGTGACTGCAGAAATGTTCCGGTGACATAAACCTCGGTGACCGGCAAATTATTTACATTAACCTGCTTCCTTTCCACATGATCGGTGACAGGACTGCCATCCGGCTCCTTGAACTGGCCGTACCACCGCTGTAAATTCTGTTCAACCGATCCGCCGGTTCCCGGAAAGAAAAATACTGCCATGGTGGCATTTTCCTGGCCATTCACACCCGGAAGACTATACTGGGCTTTCCGCATGGAACTGCTGGGCTTCTCTTCTATCCAGCCTTTCTGCGCCGTAAACATTAGCTGCCCGGATGGCAGACTGCCCGAATGTGCTTCTATCTTGCCAGCCGTTTCATTATTGCCGGCTGTTTCATTTTCCTGCTTTTTAGAGCTGCAACTAAAAGCCAGCAATGCAATTAGTCCAAGGGTAAACATCATCAGAATGCGGGTCTTCATCGGTAACCTCCAATTAATTTAAGCATGATTGAATTTAGATTTTCTCATCAAAGGGCAAAATATAAGGGATCATCACCAGAAATGCCAATACATTTTTGGAGGATTCAGTCGCCTGCTGAAAAGGAACATTTTTATCCGGGAAGGCTTAAATTACCAAGAACAACTCTCAATTATGACGGAGGACGCATGAATAAATATTTTTTTACGATTTTTTTAATGGTAGGCACTGTTCTTATCGTGAATTCCTGCGCCCAATCCGAGGTTGAAAATGCTTTTCCCGCTCTGGACTTCTCCCAGCCGGTGGATCTGCAGGATCCCGGAGACAATACCAACCGGCTGTTTGTGGTTGAAAAAGCAGGAATTATCAGCGTTTTTCAAAACTCGGATGATGCGAAAACCAAAGGAACATTTCTGGATATCAGGGAGCGGGTCAACTCCGGCGGCAGTGAAGAAGGTCTGCTGGGACTTGCCTTTCACCCCCATTTTCAGAACAGCCAGTATTTCTATGTCGATTATACTGCCGCCAATCCCAGGCGCACGGTCATTTCGCGCTTTGTAGTAAGCTCCGCCAATCCCGACTCCGCAGACCCAAACAGTGAAACTGTCATATTGGAGGTCTCCCAGCCGTTCAGCAATCATAACGGCGGGCAGATCGCTTTTGGATCTGATGGCTATCTCTATATCGCGTTGGGAGACGGCGGTTCGGGCGGGGATCCGGATGGGAATGGGCAGAATCGCGCCACGTTGCTGGGCTCAATTCTTCGCATCGATGTGAATACAACCTCAGGCGGCAGAAATTATGCAATCCCCCCCGACAATCCCTTTGCAGCCAATACTAACGGATACCGCGAGGAAATTTTTGCCTACGGGCTGCGTAATCCCTGGCGATTCAGTTTCGATCCCGTCACAAAAAAGCTGTGGGCCGGAGATGTGGGACAAAATCTATATGAGGAAATTGATATTATCGAAAAAGGCCGGAACTACGGTTGGAATATCATGGAAGGATTTCACTGCTACAATAGCGCCGCCTGCGACACAGCAGGATTGACGCTGCCGGTCTGGGAATACGGCCACAACAGCAGCGGCGGGATTGCCGTTACGGGCGGCTTCGTTTACCGGGGCACCCAACTGCCTGAATTATACGGTAAATATATTTATGCGGATTATGGAAGCGGGCGAATCTGGTCGCTTTCATATTCGAGCAATGATACGGTGAATACTGAATTACTAAAGACCTCCCTGAACATTTCGTCCTTCGGGACCGACAGATTCAATGAACTTTACATGTGCGCTTTCGACGGAAAAATTTACAGATTCAAACTCGCGGCCAACGGCTTGAAAGGGAAACTGCAAAATAAGCCAGCGGCTTATTCCCTTAAACAAAATTATCCCAATCCCTTTAATCCGGTAACCAATATTCCTTTTTTTCTGCGGACAGGCACGCGGGTGGAGATTGCCGTTTTCAATGTTAAGGGAAGTCTGATAAAAATGTTAACAGATAAATTTTGGCCTGCCGGCGAACATATCCTCAGCTGGAATGGTAGAAATGAATACGGCATCATACAGCCAAGTGGTATTTATTTCTGTCGGATGCAGGTGGGTGGCATAACCAATGAAAACAGACGGATGCTTCTTTTAAAATAGGACTGACGATTAATTTTAACGGAGGGGGAAGGAAATGATGGCTCTATTCATTACGCTTTTTAGCGCCATGGGACTGGCAGGGGCACAGGACAGTATTCACACTGAAGTGGTGGAGTATAAGCAGGGCGACAAGATGCTCAAAGGGTATTTGGCTTATGATTCTTCACAAAAGAAAAAACGGCCCGGCGTTTTGGTATTCCCGGAATGGTGGGGACTGAACGACTATGCCAAACAGCGGGCCCGTCAGCTCGCCGATATGGGCTACATCGCCTTTGCCGTGGACATGTACGGCGACGGTACAGTTGCCGCAAATCCGCAGGAAGCATCTTCATTTGCCGGCAGATTTTACGGTGACCGTCAGCTCATGCGCCAGCGGGCGGCGGCCGCATTGGAAGTCCTGAAAAACAATTCGCTGGCTGACAACGACCGCCTGGCGGCCATCGGGTTCTGTTTTGGTGGAAGCTGCGCGCTGGAACTGGCCCGCAGCGGCGCGGCTTTGATCGGCGTGGTCAGTTTTCATGGCGGACTCGCCACTCCCAATCCGGCAGACGGGAAAAATATAAAAGGATCGGTTCTGGTTCTGCATGGCGGGGATGATACGCACGTGAAAAAAGAGGACCTCATGGCATTCTGGAAAGAAATGCAGGATTCCGGTGCGGACTGGGAAATCAACATCTATGGCGATGCGGTCCACAGTTTCACAAATCCCGCCGCGGGCAACGACAAATCGAGAGGCTCCGCCTACAATGAGAAGGCTGCCACCCGGGCATGGAGCGCGATGCAGACATTTTTCAAAGAGATATTTAAGTAATGAATGCAGGCTCCGGACGGATTCACGATTTTGGAAATTGATCCCGCGGGTACATAGATCACAGCATCTTATCCGGAGATTGACTATATATTTCCGCGGGAATTCAGCAATTGCGCTCGTTAAAATGTGTTTGATAAAACAGAGGGATTGCCATGTTGAAAAAAATAGGCATAATCGTTCTAGTTCTTGCCGGAATAACGATTTTCAGTTGTTCGAAAGATTCAACTTCATCAAAAGAGACGCAGAAGCCACCCGAACTGCATGCCGTTCCGCAGGTAAGCGTGCCGGACAATGCACCGACTGAGGTCCAAACCCTCCGGACCACTATGACCGGTTTTTTCACCGGCCCGTCTGCGTTCATGCAGTTCCTGATGTCCGTGGAGCCGACGAGATCGGGCAATGAATGGATCTGGACAAAACAGAACAATAATCTGACAATTACGGTGAAGGCCAAAAGCACAAACGACGGCAGAATCAACTGGCAGCTCTTTCTGAACGGCACGGATGGGTTTATCACCTATGACGATTGGCGGGCGGTGAACGGCTACGCTTCCCCCGATGACAAATCCGCCACATGGGAGATCTATGCCCTGAATGACACCACCGTCGCTGCGAATTATTCCTGGGACAGGGATCCGGATGGAACTGTTGAATCCGAACTGGAATCCAACAGTTCGATTATCAACATATACAATAATGCGGATGGATCGGGCAAACTGGAACACTACAAAAACGATGTGCTGGTTTTCGAGGCGTCATGGGATGCCGCGGGCAGTGGTTCCTGGAAAAAGTATGACGCGGAAGGGAATCTGATGGACCAGGGCTCCTGGCAGTGAATTATAAAAAATTGGATTGCAAAAAGAGCTTCAACTTTTTTAATTATCAGCAGCCCGGGATGCCCAAACGGCTGAAAAATCAAGTAAAATGCTTTTAAATTTCTCCTTGCATTTACTATATGTAATCATTAAATTTTCCGGCCATTTCAACGTGGTTTGGGGCGGTAGCTCAGTTGGTTAGAGCACTACGTTGACATCGTAGGGGTCGTCAGTTCGACTCTGGCCCGCCCCACCAGCAGAGCCACGAATAGTGTATTCGTGGCTTTCTTTAATTAAGAAAAGTGGTTCTGAACGATGAGTAAAAAAATTAAAATTAAATTTCCCGATGGCGTGGTCAGGGAATTCGATGCCGGCGTCAGTGGTCTTGATATTCTGGAGACGCTTCCCCCGCGGCTGAGAAAGGAAGCTACCGGAATTCTGGTGAACGGACAGATCAGGAGTCTCCCCGAGCCGATCAACGAAGATGCCGATATAAAAATCCTGACCTTTGATGATAAAGAAGGCCGTTATGTTTTCTGGCACAGCTCCGCCCACCTGATGGCCCATGCAGTTAAGCGCCTGTGGCCGGAGGCCAAACTGGGCATCGGTCCGCCAATTGATGACGGGTTTTATTATGACATCGAATTGGACCGACCCATTACGCCGGAAGATTTCCCAAAGATCGAATCGGAAATGGCCAAAATTGTGGATGAGGATGATCCCATTGTGAGGCGCGAAGTTGAACACGACAAAGCACATGAACTTTTCAGGAAGAAACATGAAGACCTGAAACTGGAATTGATTGATGAACTGGAAGAAGATATTTCTGTCTACTCCCAGGACGATTTCACGGATTTGTGCCGCGGCCCGCACCTTCCCTCAACCGGAAAAATCGGCAAGAATTTCAAGATTCTGAATGTTGCCGGCGCTTACTGGAGAGGCGACGAACACAACCAGATGCTGCAGCGCCTGTATGCTACCTCATATCCAAAGAAGAAGATGCTGGAAGAGCATCTGCACCGCCTCGAAGAAGCGAAGAAAAGGGATCATCGCAAGCTGGGAAGAGAACTGGACCTGTTCAGCATTCAGGAGAACATCGGGAACGGCTTGATCCTGTGGCACCCCAAGGGAGCCCGAATCCGGCACATTATGGAACAGTTTACCATAGATGAACATTATAAAAATGGTTATGAACTAATTTATACCCCGCATATTGCCAAATTGCATTTGTGGGAAACCAGCGGACATACCGGTTTTTACCGGGAAAACATGTTTTCCCCCATGGATATTGACGAGGTGGAATACCAGTTAAAACCGATGAATTGTCCGTTTCATATTTCGGTGTATAAATCTCAGCTTCGAAGTTATCGCGATCTGCCAATGCGGCTTTTTGAACTGGGAACTGTCTACCGCTATGAAAGATCGGGCGTGCTGCACGGCCTGATGCGGGTCAGGGGATTCACCCAGGATGACGCGCATATCTTCTGTACACCGGAACAATTGAATGAGGAAATCACCCGGGTCCTGAATTTCACGCTTTATATCCTCAGGACTTTCGGGTTCGATAAATATGAGATCTACCTGTCCACCCGTCCCGAAAAATTTGTGGGCAGCGTGGACAACTGGGATAGGGCAACGGCAGCCCTGCAATACGCATTGGATCAGAGCGGCATGTCTTATGAAGTAGATCCGGGCGAAGGCGTATTTTACGGGCCGAAAATCGATATCAAGATTAAGGATTCGCTGGGACGGTCCTGGCAGTGTTCCACCATACAAGTGGATTTCAATCTTCCGGAGCGCTTCAATGTGGAATTTATGGGAGAGGACGGTCATGCCCATCGCGCAATCATGGTCCACCGGGCATTAATGGGTTCCGTGGAACGGTTCTTCGGCGTTCTGATCGAACACTATGCCGGCGCTTTTCCCCTCTGGCTTGCCCCGGTGCAGGTACAGGTAATTCCCATAGCGGAGCGGCATCATCAGTACGGCCGGGAGATTTTCGACAACCTGCGCCAGGAAGGCTTGCGAGTTGAAATCGATACCCGGAATGAGAAGGTGGGATACAAAATTCGCGAGGCGGAAGTAAACAAGATCCCCTATATGATTATTCTGGGTGATAATGAAGCAGAATCCGGGCTTCTTTCGGTGCGCCGTAAAAACGAAGGGGATCTGGGAAAGATGTCCGTCACAGACCTGATTAATCGGGTAAAAGAAGAGATTAATAATAAAAATTAAAGTCAACAAAACATTAGGAGCGGCCAATTAATAAAGAAAAAGAAGCTCGGATAAATGAGCAGATACGCGTACCCAGGGTCCGGCTTATTTCGCCGGAGGGGGAACAACTTGGGATCGTGGAAACCAAAGACGCTTTAGTGAAAGCGGAAGATTATAAATTAGACCTAGTGGAGGTAGCCCCCAACGCCAATCCTCCGGTCTGCCGGATCATGGATTACGGCAAATATAAATATGAACAGAGCAAAAAAGAGAAAAGCAGTAAAAAGAAACAACATACGGTTACCGTAAAAGAAATTCGATTACGGCCCAAAACCGATGATCATGACCTGGAAACAAAAATTAAACACGCGAGAAAATTTCTGGAACAGAAAAACAAAGTCAAAGTTACGATAATCTTTCGGGGACGTGAAATGGCTTACCAGGATTTCGGCAGGGATTTGATGCAGCGCGTGGAGGATATGCTGGAAGATATTGCAAAACCGGAGAGTCCTATGAAGATGGAAGGACGTCGTATGGTCATGGTTCTGGCGGCGAAAAGTTAACCATTTGAAACAGAGATTAAGGAAAGGGATAGAAAATGCCTAAGATGAAATCGAATAGAGGCGCAAAAAAACGTTTTAAAGTCAGTGCCAGCGGGAAAATCAAATCCCGCCGCGCCTACAAAAGCCACATTTTGACAAGTAAATCGGCAAAGCGTAAACGCAATTTGCGAAAAGCGGCCTATCTGCACAAAGTTGACGAGCCGCGTGCTCACAAAATGATTCTTGAATAAGAAAATTTCCGGAGGATAAAATGCCCAGAGCAACTAACAACGTTGCGGCAAAAAGCCGCCATAAAAAATTACTCAAACTGGCCAAAGGCTATAGACTCTCCCGCGGGAAATTATATACCGTGGCCAAAGATCAGGTAGAGAAAAGCCTGCAGTACGCCTTTCGCGACAGAAGGCAAAAGAAACGGCAGTTTCGGGCCTTATGGATTGCCAGAATTAATGCCGCCTGCCGGCAGAATGATATTTCCTATTCCAGATTCATGCATGCTTTAAAAGAAAGCAATGTTGATCTGGACCGGAAAGCCCTGGCACATTTGGCAATGCACGAACCGAAAGCTTTTGAAGCCCTAGTTCAGCAGGTTACTGCCTAAAAATATTTTGATTTTTGCTTTTGACAATGGGAATTGAAGGCATTTCTTCAATTCCCATTTTATTTTCTGAGGAATACAAGAAAAGCATTTAATTGTTTTTCAGGCATCGTCAGGGATTGGTAGAATCACATTTTCATCCCAGCAAAGTGAAAATCCATAATTTCTGACCGGAAAGCGCGGGATTCTGCCAAAACCGGGCTGCAGGGTAAATAGCAAACAGACCGCTCACCTTCCCGAATCAGGAATAACCGGACTCACTCAATTTCGACACTGCTGTGTCATGCGGATAAAACGATGCAGCTCACGAAGGCGCCGAATGCCGATACGCACAAGAATTTACCGGACGATACTGAAACCAGCTATCCAACTCAGGAATTCAACTCTTGTAATCCCAGCATTTTATATATAAATTTCTAGGACATTGAGAACTAAAATTGTGCAAAAATGGTGACAGAATGGAAGACAAGACATCGAAAATCAGGCAGGATTTTTTAAAGGATCTGGAGACGGTTAAGAAAGCGGACGATTTTGAAAATATCCGGGTGAAATACCTGGGCAAAAAGGGGCTTGTCCAGGACCTTTTTAAACAGATGAAGGACATCGAACCTTCGGAAAGACCGCAGTTCGGTAAACAGATCAATGAAATTAAGAATTTTATTGAGGGCCGCCTGGAGGAGCTGAAGCCCGCTTTTACTGCCAAAAAGAAGAAGATTAAGGTTGACACCACCCTTCCCGGCCGGCGGCCCCCGGTGGGCAGGAAACATCCGCTGACCCAGACCTTGGATGATATCAAACGTTTCTTCCTGGGACTGGGATTTGCGGTGGCCGATGGTCCGGAGGTAGAGACAGATTTTTATAATTTCGAAGCGCTGAATATTCCGCCCAATCACCCGGCGCGTGATATGCAGGACACGCTTTATATTACCGAAGAGATCATGCTGCGGACCCATACCTCGCCGGTGCAGATCCGCACCATGCTGAATCAAAAACCGCCGGTCAGGATTATCGCCCCGGGACGGGTTTATCGCCGCGACACGCCCGATGCGAGCCACTCCCCTTTCTTCCACCAGGTGGAGGGATTGTGCGTGGACAAAGGAATCAGTTTCGGCGATCTGAAGGCGGTGATTGAACAGTTTGCCGTTTATATGTTCGGAAAAGACATTCATGTCCGCTTTCGTCCCAGCTTTTTCCCTTTTACCGAACCCAGCCTGGAATACGATTTTAACTGCATCTTCTGCCGCGGCAAGGGCTGCAAGGTATGCAAATATACCGGCTGGATCGAAATCTCGGGCGCCGGTATGGTCGATCCCAATGTTTTTCAGGCGGTAAAATACAACCCCGACGTTTACACCGGATATGCCTTCGGAATGGGTGTGGACAGGATCGCCATGCTGCGGTATAACATTGACGACATCCGCCTGTTTTTCGAAAACGACATGAGATTCCTGAATCAATTTTAATAATATTCATTCGACGGAGATGGCATCGCAAACAGAAGGTTAGAAAATGAAAGTATCATACAACTGGTTGACTGATTACCTTGATATAACAATTGACCCGCATCAGCTTTCCGAACGCCTTTCCCTGGCGGGGCTGGAAGTTGAGGAAGTGATTGAAAAACGGCTCGATTTCCCCAATGTGGTGGTGGGCCGCGTAATTTCCACGGAGAAGCATCCCAACGCGGACAAACTGAGCCTTTGCCAGGTGGATATCGGCGAGGCACAGCTTTCCATCGTCTGCGGCGCGCCCAATGTGGCGTCCGGTCAGACAGTGCCCGTGGCAAAAATAGGCGCCCTGCTTCCCATCGGTTTAAAAATCAAAAAGAGCAAGATCAGGGGAGAAGTTTCCGAGGGCATGATCTGCTCAGAGGCGGAACTGGGATTTTCCGAGCGCTCCGACGGTATCTGGCTGCTTCCCGAAAGACTTCCTCTTGGCGTCCCGCTGGACAAGGCCCTTGAATTTCAGACCGATTACATTTTTGATATCGCCGTAACTCCCAACCGGCCGGACTGCATGAGCCATATCGGCATCGCCAGAGAAATCGGCGCCATTCTGGGCCAGCCGGTTCGCAGGCCTTTATTTAAGTTGGAAGAAACTGAAACGGCCGCGGCGTCACAGGTAAAAATCCGCATCGATACTCCCGGGGGCTGTCCCCGTTACAGCGCGAGAGTGATCCGTAATATTAAAGTGGGCCCTTCCCCTACCTGGCTGGTGAGGCGCCTGGAAGCAGTGGGAATGCGCTCCATCAACAATGCGGTGGATATCACCAACTATGTTCTTCTCGAGACCGGACATCCGCTACACGCCTTTGACTTCGATCTCATTTCCGGCAGCGAAATAATTGTTCGGGAATCTGGTGAAGGAGAGGAATTTATTACGCTGGATGACAAGCCGCGGAAGTTGAAAGCCGGAACGGTCCTGATTTGCGACGGAAAGCGCCCGGTGGCCATCGGCGGCATCATGGGCGGAATAAATTCGGAAGTGAGTCAGAGCACCAAAAACATCCTGTTGGAAAGCGCTTACTTTAATCCGCTCAGCATCCAGAAAAGCTCCCGTTATCTGGGATTGACCACTGAAGCATCGCAGCGTTTTGCGCGCGGAGCCGATCCGAACGGCACCATCTATGCTCTCGACCGCGCCGCGCAGCTTCTGGCGGAACTTTGCGGCGGGGAAATCTCGCAGGGTATTGTGGATCAGTATCCGCATCCCATTCTGCCTGCAAAAATCCAGTTGGACCATAAAAAAATCAACACACTTCTGGGTACAAAGCTGTCCCGGGAGAAGATGATTAATATCCTGGAAAGCATTGAGCTAAAGGTGGAAGGTGATATGGTGATTATACCCACCTTCCGGCCCGATCTGGAACGCACTGCCGATCTGGCGGAGGAAATTGCCAGATTATACGGCCTGGATAACATTCCCGCCCGGGAAACGATGGTTGTGAATTATGATTATTCCAGAAATGAGCTTGATTTCTTTATCGACCACCTGAAAGATACCTTAACCGGCATGGGCCTGCAGGAGATCATCACAGGCAGCATGATCAATAAACGGGTATGGGAAGATTTGACGGGGCAAACCATTTTCCCCATCTTAAATCCCATTTCCAAAGATATGGACGGCATGCGCAATTCGCTGCTCCCCAGCATGGCCCAGGTCATTCAGTATAACCGCAACCGGCAGATAAAAGACCTTCGTTTATTTGAGATTAACCGGGTATATCTTACCCGCAAAAACATGCATGAACAACCGCTGGAAGAGATCCGGCTGGCCATTGCCCTCTCCGGAAGCCGGGACGGGGAGCTGTGGTACTCTTCGCACCAAAACAATGATTTTTATGATATTAAGGGTTTTGCGGAAGCCCTCCTCCACAAAATTTCTCTTGACAACTGTCAATTTATTTATTATTCTGATTTCGCAATTGAGAATGACGGTCTCGCAATACAGATAGAAGGTGAACCACTCGGGTTTTACGGGCAGTTGAATAGTAAAATTGCCTCCTTTTTTGAGATAGAAGAACCTGTATTTTTGGCCGAATTCTCAGTTCAGAAGTTATTCAAATATCGACGTCAGGTCAGTCCCTATAAACCGATTCCCAAATTTCCATGGGTTGAAAGGGATTTGGCGCTGGTGGTCGAGGATGAACTGGAAGTCGGGAAACTAGTGGAAGCTGTCCGTAACAACGGCGGAAATCTGCTCAAATCGGTAGATATATTTGATATTTATCGGGGGAAACAGATAGAGGCGGGAAAGAAGAGCGTTGCATTGCGATTGGTTTTCCGGTCGCCAGACAGAACGTTGACCGAGGACGAAATTAACGACATAATGAACAAAATATTATCAGTTGTTTCCAAATCGTTCGATGCAAAACTGCGGGACTGAGCATGGAAGCGGAGGAAAAGAGTTTAGCAAAATACTTCGGGCTTTTCAAAAGGATTGAAAAGCTGAAAAATATTGTCGATAATTTTACTAAACAGAACAAAGATCTGCAGCAGCAGGTTATACAATTAACGGAGTATTTGGAGTCACAAACTGATAAACAACGAATCTTGGAGCTGGAGAGCGAAGTTAAAAACCTGAAGATTGAAAATAAACTATTAAAGGAGAAAGAAAAAACAATCCGCACAAAAATTGAACGCCTTGCAGTCAAGCTTGATCAAATACAATTGTAAATTTATACTCTTATTGTTGTATTGTTTAAATATTTTATCTAAATTTTGAATGAAATGATGGAAAAAGGTTCGATAAAAGTAAATATATTGGGAATTGAATACGCGCTGAAATCAGATTCGGATCCTGCATATCTTCATGAGTTGGCCGGGTATGTTGACCAGAAAATGCGTCAACTGGGGGAAGGCACAAAGGTAAATTCGCAACTTAAGATTGCGATTTTGACAGCATTGAATATAACAGACGAATTTTTTCGTCTGAAGAGCAAGCACGAGAAGTTGTTGAAAGAAATAGAGTCAACAAGTGAAGAAATCACGGAGAATTTAGATCAATATCTAAATCGTTATCCTGATTTTGTAAAATAGTCCCTGGATTTGTTAGGGTGTTGTATTTGGGAAGAACCAACACCATAAAATAGGGAACTTGACTCTGGGCGTCTAATGCAGGCCTCTCTTACAGGAGGAAGCGTGAACCGCTTGGGCAAGTACCCACCGTGTTTGTCACGGTTCTTTTCCAAATCCGCCCTAACGGTTCAGGGATATTTTTATAAAAAATGAATACAAAAATAGAAATTAAACCTAAACCAATCGTTAAAAAAAGTCGCTGTCTGTATGAAGCGATGGAGGATAGACCGAGATGCAATGGATAATAGGCGTCTTAATTGGACTGGTCGCCGGCTCGGTTGGTCTCTGGTTATTTCTGAAATCATCGGCAGGAAAAAAATTATTGACGGCTGAAGAAGAGGCCAAACATCTTCTCGAAGATGCCAAATCGGAAGCCGAGACTTTGAAAAAAGAGAAATTAATTGAAGTCCAGGAAGAACTCTTTGAACATAAACAACTGCTCGAAAAGGAAGTTGAGACCAAACGAGAGAACCTCCTGAACGAAGAACGTCGATTGGACCAGAAAGAACTGGAGATAGACCGTAAGGCTGAAATTATTGAAAAGAAAGAAAAAGATGTAAATTTACTGGAGAGGCAGCTCACCGATAAGGAAAAGTATGTTCAGCAAAAAACAGGGGAGCTGAATGAGTTAATCAGCGAGGAAATCCATAAACTGGAAGAAATTTCCGGTTTGACACAGGCCGAAGCCAGGCAGATACTGATCAAAGACATGGAACAAGATGCCCAGGAGGAAGGCAAAAGAATTGTCACCTCCATAGTTGAGAAAGCAAAGCTGGAGGCCAACCGGCGGGCGCTGGAGGTGGTTGTTTCGGCTATTCAGCAAACCGCCGCAGAACAATCCGCAGAGGCCACCGTGTCCGTGGTAACGCTTCCCAACGATGATATGAAAGGACGCATCATCGGACGGGAAGGCAGGAACATCCGGGCTTTTGAGCTTGCCACGGGAATCGATGTAATTATAGATGACACGCCGGAAGTGGTCATTCTTTCTTCATATAACAGCTTCCGCCGGGAAATCGCCAGAATCGCGCTGGAAAAGCTGATCCTGGACGGACGAATACACCCGGCGCGGATTGAAGAAGTGGTCAACAAAACTGAAGAGGAAGTAAAAGCTTCTTTCCGGGACATTGGCGAGCAGGCCATGCTGGATGTAGGCGTCCACGGCCTGCCGGATGAAATCATCGAGATGCTGGGAAAACTGCGCTACCTGACTTCCTATGGGCAGAATGTGCTCAATCACAGCCTGGAAGTGGCCTACCTGTGCGGAATCATGGCGTCGGAACTTCAACTGGATCCCAAAATTGCAAAACGTGCGGGACTGCTGCATGACATCGGGAAAGCCATTGACCGACATACC
This sequence comes from Calditrichia bacterium, assembly GCA_037381445.1. Lineage (GTDB taxonomy): Bacteria > Calditrichota > Calditrichia > RBG-13-44-9 > RBG-13-44-9 > JARRQT01. The sequence continues at coordinate 8,902 of JARRQT010000015.1, read as the reverse complement.
GACGCCAATCACGCCCAACTGGGTGCCGAGCTCCTCAAAAAACATAACGAAAATCCGATGGTTATCAATGCGGTGATGGCCCACCACAAAGAGGAAGAAGCCACTTCACCGTATACGATTCTGGTGGCCGCGGGCGATACCATTTCCGGCAGCAGGCCCGGAGCGAGGCGGGAGTCGCTGGAAAGTTTTATCAAAAGAATGCACGGACTGGAAGAGATTGCCGGAAAGATACCGGGAGTGGAAAAGGTGCATGCCATTCAGGCCGGCCGCGAAGTCCGGATTATCGTGGACTGCAACAGCGTGGACGATAACCGCGCCAAGGAACTGGCCCGCGAGATCGCCATGCATATACAGAGCGAATCGGAATTTCCGGGACAGATCAAGGTAACGGTTATCCGGGAATACCGGGCGTATGATTACGCAACCTGATCTCTAATTCCCGAATTTTATACATGCAAAACCCATTCTTCTGCGGAGGAGTGGGTTTTTCTTTGCCCGGTTTTTCCTTTTAGGCCCGGAATTTTCCGAAATAAAACTTTCATTAAAGAAACAATTCTTCTACATTTAAAGGTTCAAAAGTCGCAACTGCCTGATTGCCTTTTATTGAGCCGGGCATTCGTGAAAAAATGAATCCTTTTTCCATCTGATTCATAAAAAAACAGAAAATTGACCACAGGGGATGTTAGTTATTTATGAATATTCTTTTTATCGCGGATATAGTTGGTGAAGAAGTCATTGATATTATTCTGGATGTATTGCCGAGGCTGCGGAACCAGTACAACCTGGATTTTGTTATCGCCAATGTGGAAAATACCGACAAAGGGAAAGGTATTATTCCACGGCAGGTTGAAAAATTGAAAGCGGGCGGCATACATTGCATGACCTCCGGGAATCATATCTGGGAAGTCCGGAAAAAGGACGTGCTGATTAAATACGCGGGCTACCTTCTCCGGCCCTTGAATTACCCGGAAGGAAATATTGGCGTAGGTTCCAGTGTCATCACGGCGCCAAACGGATCGAAAGTGGCCGTACTGAATTTGCAGGGACGCAGCTTTATGTCCACCATTAATTGTCCTTTCACCACCGCCCAGAAGGAGATACGCCGGCTCAGATCGGAAACACCGGTTATCTTTGTAGATTTCCACGCCGAAGCAACTGCCGAAAAACAGGCGCTGGGTTGGTATCTGGACGGCAAAGTCTCAGTAGTGGCCGGCACGCACACCCATGTTCAGACTGCTGATGAACGCATTTTGCCGAAAGGAACCGGTTACATCACCGATGCGGGCATGTGCGGACCCTTCGATTCCGTAATCGGCATGGAGACCCAGCGCGCCATTGACCGGTTCATCCTGCAGACGCATGTCTACTATAATATGGCCAGCGAGAACCTCCGCTTCAATGGAGTGATTTTTGAAATCGACGATGCCAGCGGTAAAACAACAAAAATTACCCGTTTGAATTTTAGCAAACAGGAGTTTGACAACAATGTCCAAAATCATTGACGGAAAAGTTGTTGCTGCCGGAATACGCGAAGAAGTGGCGCAGGAAGTCGAGCAGCTTCCCAGGAAGAAGCCCGGGTTGGCGGTTATTCTGGTGGGAAACGATCCTGCCTCGCAGGTTTATGTGAGAATGAAAGGGAAGGCCTGCGAGCAGGTAGGAATTCATTCCATTACCGACCGGCTCCCCACAGAGATTACAGAATCGGACCTGCTGAAAAAAGTTGATGATTACAATAACGATCCCAAATACCATGGACTGCTGGTGCAGCTCCCCCTGCCCTCTCATATCGATTCTCAAAAAATTATAGAGGCCGTGAATCCGCGGAAGGACGTGGACTGCTTTCATCCCTACAATGTGGGGCGATTGATGATTGGCCAGCCTGTGTTTTTGCCCGCTACTCCTGCCGGAATCGTCGAGCTGCTGAATCATTACGAAATCGCTTTGCAGGGAAAACATGTGGTCATTCTGGGAAGAAGCAATATCGTGGGCAAACCGCTGGCAATGATGCTCGTTCAGAAAAGCGCGAAAGCCAACGCCATTGTCAGCATCGTTCATACCGCGGCAAAAGATATCTCCAAATTCACCCGGCAGGCGGATATTCTGGTAGCAGCAGCGGGAAGCCCGGAGGTGGTAAAAGGAAATATGGTGAACGAAGGCGTGGTGGTCATTGATGTCGGCACAAATCGGGTAGATGCCGATAACGAAAAAGGCTATCGCCTGGTTGGCGATGTCGCTTTTGACGAAGTCGCTGAAAAGGCGTCTGCCATTACCCCGGTACCGGGCGGAGTAGGTCCGATGACCATTGCCATGCTGCTCAAAAATACGCTTATGGCGTTCCGGCTGCAGGAATCCCAATAAATCCATTTTTTAACCGGGAGAGAATCGTGGTTAAAAGTACTTCCGACAAGGGAAAATGGGGAGAGGATATTGCAGCAGAATTCCTCGGGAAAAAGGGGTACCGGATTCTTTTCCGGAACTGGCGGGCGGAACGGGGCGACATTGATATTATCGCCCTTGACGGTGACTGCCTCACCTTCGTTGAAGTCAAAAGCGGATCCAGTGAACTTTATGGGCCGCCTGAACTGAGAATCACCCCCTCGAAAAAAAGACAGCTCTACAAATTGGCAAGCGTTTTCATTCAAAACAGCCAGGAGTATCACATTCCCAACAATTCCTATCGGTTTGATGTGATCGTCATTGACGGCAAACCCAACAAATATGAAATCCGCCATTTTGAACACGCTTTTTATCTGTAGCAGCTGACACCGGCATGTCACTTGAAAATCTGCCACTCCAAATCTGCGGCAGCCTGTTCCTCATCAAAATCTACAGGTTCCCGATTAAAGCCAAAAACCAAGACAATCCTAGCGCTGGATCTTTTCATGCCTTGACCGCAAACCAAACACGCCCCTGCCGGTTTATTTTTCAGCTAAAATTGGCTTGTGTAAATATTGTTTGATAGCGCAGCCTGCAGAATGCTCAATATTTCTTTGAATATTTATTATAAACAATTTACTTTTAAAACCGATAATATTCAGAAAATCAGCAGCGGCCTAATGAAAGCGCCATTGAGAGCGGAGGAAACCGGTTCTGCTCTCCTGATTTTATTTTGGTCAGCACGTAGAAACAATTACAGGTATTGTAATGGAAGAAATAGCCGAAAGCAGGGAGCAGCTTCTCGAAGAATTAGCTGAGTTGCGGAAGCATCTTAAAAGATCCGAAGAAAATGAGAAGAAAATAAAAAAGCTGAACAGGAAACTCCGCGAGAAAGAAGGGCTTTTCCGCTCGCTAGTGGATACCATGCTGGATGCTCATATCATAGTCTCCTGGGAAGGTTCCATATTATTCGCAAATAACGCCGCCGCCCGTCTGATCGGCAGGGATCTGCCTGATAAAGCCCTGAAGCTTAATGTACTGGATCTGGTGGAGCCGGAATTCCGTACCCTGGTTTTGGACCATCTGCAAATGGTAAAAAATGGCAAGGGCGGATTTCTTGCGGAGTATAGAATCAGGACTTTAGCGGGCGAAGAAAAATGGGTGGAAGCGCTGGGTACTAAAATTCGGTTTCAGGGCAAGTTGGCGGACCAGGTCATCATACGCGATATAACCGAACGGAAAACCTCCAATCAGGCGCTGAGAGAAAGCGAAGAAAGATACCGGTCCCTTTTCGAGCATGCCAGTGATGCAATTTTTGTACTGAAGGATGACCGTTTCGTTGACTGCAATACCAAAACATTGGAAATATTCGGCTGTTCGCGGGAACAGATCATCGATAGTCTGCCTTCCGAATTTTCTCCCGAACTGCAGCATGGCGGCCGGAATTCCAGGCAAAAATCACTGGAAAAAATCAACCAGGCCTATGACGGAATCCCGCAATTTTTCGAATGGACCCACAGCCGCATGGATGGAACAGAATTCGAAACGGAGGTAAGCCTGAAAAGAATTGAACTTTCCGGCGTCCCCCACCTTTTGGCCATCGTACGGGATATTACCCAGCGCAAGAAGACGGAAGAAGCCCTTCGGGAGAGCGAGGAAAAATACCGTCTTTTCGTGGAGCGCGCCAGTGACGGCATCACTATTGTCCAGGACAGAATCATCAAATACATCAATCCCCGCCTGGCGGAAATGCTGGGCAGAACCACAGATGAGGTGGTTGGAACCTCTTTTGAAAAATACGTGGATCCCGCAGAGCTTGCCGGCGTTGAGGACCGATATCGCCTGCGCATGCAGGAAATGCCGGTTCCGACCATCTACGAGACGATTTTGCAGGACAGGGATGGAAACAGGATATACGTTGAATTCAATGCCGGCATCATCAACTATGAAGGGAAACCGGCCGACTTGGTGATTGTGAGGGACATAACCGAGCGAAAACAGGTTGAGGAAGCCCTGCGGGGGTCGGAAGAAAAAATGCGGGCAATCTTTGAATCTTCGGTGGATGGCATCTATGTGACCAATCTTGAATATAATCTTTTGGAAGTGAATAGCGCCTGCATTCAGATCTTTGGGTATTCAAACAAAAAGGAAGTCCTGGGACAAAACGTTCTGAATTTTCTCAAAAAGGATGAATATGAAAATGCCCGCAGAATGATAAAAAACGTCCTGGCAAAAGGTTATATCAAGAGCATAGAATTTGTAAGCGTGAAAAAAGACGGTTCGGAATTCCCCATTGAGTTGAGCACAGCATTGCTGAAAGATGAATCGGGAAATCCGGTTGGATTTGTGGGAAATATAAAGGACATTTCGGAGCGCAAACAACTGGAGGAACAGCTCTCCCAATCCCAAAAAATTGAGGCAATCGGAAGGTTGGCAGGCGGCGTTGCTCACGATTTCAACAATATTCTGACTGTTATCCGCGGATATTGCGAACTGATGTACACCAAACTTGATGATGCCAGTCCCCTGTATAAGAGCATTTCCCAAATTGACAAAGCCAGCAAAAGGGCCGAAGGGCTTACCAAACAGCTTCTGGCATTCAGCCGCCGGCAGGTGATGCAGTCAAAGGTCTTAAATTTGAATTCACTGATTCTGGATGACAAGGAGATGTTCCAGCGCCTGATTGGCGAAGACATTGAGCTGGAAACCGATCTCGATGAAAATCTGGGCAATATCAAGGCCGATCCCAGCCAGATCCAGCAGGTCCTGCTGAATCTGGTGGTCAATGCCCGCGACGCTATGCCGGACGGCGGCAGGCTCACCTTCACAACCCGTAACATCACCCTCGATGACAGCATAAAAAAGGTTCATAAACCCATGAAGGGTGGAAATTATGTGCTGCTCACCGTGCGAGATACCGGAACGGGCATGAATAAGGATATTCAAAAGCAAATTTTCGAACCGTTCTTCACCACCAAGCCCAAAGGCAAAGGCACCGGCCTGGGTCTTTCCACAGTTTATGGAATTGTGAAGCAAAGCGGCGGTTTTATCTGGGTATACAGTGCCGCCGGGGAAGGCGCCATTTTCAAAATCTACCTGCCCAGGGTAAAAGAAAAGGTGCCTGCCGCAAAATTCCTCATACCGATTTCTGATAGAAATAACGGCAAAGAACGCATTCTGGTGGCCGAGGATGAGGATGTGGTCCGTGAACTGGTCTGCAACACCTTGAGGAATCAGGGATATCAAATCCTGGAGGCAGCAAACGGCCAGGAGGCACTTGATCTCTGCCTGGACAATGAAGAGCACATCGATATGGTGCTGACCGATGTGATTATGCCGGTCATGAACGGCAGCAAGCTGGTGGAAAACCTGAAGACAAAATTCCCTGACATTAAAGTGCTCTTTATGTCCGGTTATACCGGGGAAACCATCGTGGCGAAAGGCGTCTGGGAAACCTCGGTGCAATTCCTGCAGAAACCGTTCTCCCAGGCCGGGCTCATCCAAAAGGTCCGCGAGGTTTTGAAACAGGACACCCATATTGAAAACTCATAACGCTGCGGCAGCAACTCCTTCCGAGCTTTAATCGAAGATTTGAAGAATCTTCCAAAACGGGCAAATTCTGCCATACAAATCCTTCCCCAAAGCATAACCCGCCAGTTAACTTCAACAAAAACAAAAATTAATTGATTCACATAAAGCGTTTTCATATTTTTACTCAAAACCAAACAACAGGAATCCCGCATGGCAATCACCGAACTTAAGACCAAAGACCTGCAAAAAAACATTAAATTACAGATGTTCCCCTTTGAAACTACCGATGACATCAAACCTTTGGACAGCATCATCGGACAGGAACGCGCCATACGCGCCATTGAACTGGCCCTGGAAATCGATCACACCGGCTACAATGTATTCGTCACCGGCATGTCCGGTACCGGCCGAACCACCATTGTTAATGATATCCTGAAAAACATCGCCTCCGGGAAACCCCGCCCCAACGACTGGATATACGTTTTCAATTTTGAAGATCCCGATGCGCCGCAAGCCATTGAGCTTCCCGCGGGAAAAGGCAAAGCTTTTCAGAACGATATGGCGGAACTGATCAAATCGCTCAAGAAAGACATTCCGGAAACCTTTGACAGCGAAGAATACGAAAAGCAGAATACCATTATCATTAACAAGTATAATGAGCAGAAACGCAATATTCTGACTCACCTGGATGCGGAAGCCAAGGCATTGGGAATCCAGATACAGAGCAGCCCTTCCGGCTACCAGACTATTGTTTTGAAAGGCAATGAGCCTATGAAGCCGGAAGATTACGAGAAATTAAGCGATGCGCAGAAAGAGGAAATTGAAAAGAATCTGGCCAAAATCCAGGAGAGGATCGACAGCACGGTCCGCGATCTGGTCAAACTGGACCGGCAGGCGGCACAGGATATCCGTGATCTCAATGAAAAAATCGCCAATTACCTTGTCTCCCGGTATATCAATGAAATCAAACATGAATACCATGAATTCGAACAAATCAATGAATATTTAAACAAGGTCAGCAAGGATGTTATCACAAATATCAACGAGTTCCTGAGTCAGACCCGCAAAGAAAGCGAGAAGGAAAACGTCCGCGCTAACGGCATGAATCATTTTAAGCGCTACCATGTCAATGTGGTTGTGGACAACAGCGGCACAGAGGGCGCCCCGGTGATTTATGAGCCGAATCCGACCTACAACAATCTGTTCGGCCGTATCGAAAAGCAGATGATAATGGGAGCGCAGGTCACTGATTTCACCATGATAAAAGGGGGAAGTCTGCACAAGGCCAATGGGGGCTATCTCATGACGGAGGCCTTTCATGTGCTGAACAATCCCTATGTCTACGATGCCCTGAAGCGCGCCATTAAAACCAGGGAAATCCGGGTTGAAGATGTGGCGGGACTTTCCGGCTACCTCAGCCCGGCGGGATTGCGTCCCCAGACCATACCGCTGAACCTGAAGGTCATTTTGATCGGCTGGAACCAGATCTACTACACGCTGCAGTCCTATGACCAGGATTTCAGCAAAATATTCAAGGTCAGGGCGGATTTTGATTATGAAACCAACTCCACGAAAGACAGCATTCTGAAATACGCCCACTTCATCCGCAAGGTCTGCGATGAAGAAAAGCTGTTCCCTTTCCACCGCTCCGCCGTCCGCGAGGTTGTTTATTACGGCCATCGTCTGGTGGACGATCAGGAGAAAATCAGCCTGAGATTCGGTTCGCTGGTGAGCGTGATCCGCGAGGCCACCTACTTTTCCCGCAAAGACGGGCAGAACATCGTCCGGGCCCAGCATGTCCAAAAGGCCATTTCGGAGTATGAATACCGGCACAGCATGGTGCAGGAAAAAATTCAGGAAATGTATAAACGCAACATTTACCGCATCGATACCGGGGGTGAAAAGGTCGGACAAATAAACGGATTGTCCGTTTACTCTCTCGGGGAACACAGCTTCGGCCGTCCCGCCAGGATCACTGCAAAAACCTATATCGGGACCGAAAACGTGGTCAATATCGAAAGGAAAGCCCGGCTCAGCGGGAAAATCCATGACAAAGGCCTGCTGATTCTGAGCGGTTTTTTCAATTCCAAATTCGGTGAATATATCCCCCTGGCCTTTTCCGCCAGCCTGACATTTGAACAGAGTTATTCCATGATTGACGGAGACAGCGCCTCCTCCACCGAACTGTATGCGCTGATTTCCAGCCTCTCAGGCGTTCCGCTCAAGCAGGGGATTGCGGTCACCGGATCGGTGAACCAGAATGGTGAAATCCAGGCAATCGGCGGCGTCAACCAGAAAATAGAGGGATTTTTTGAGGTGTGCCGGGAAAAGGGTTTGAACGGCGAGCAGGGAGTCATGATTCCCGCCAGCAACATTGATAACCTGAACCTGAAATCAGAGATCATCGATGCCGTGCGGAAAAAGAAATTCAATATCTGGGCAGTGGAGTCAATCGAAGACGGCCTCAAGGTTCTTACCGGAAAAGAGGCGGGATCGCGGCTCCGCAATAGGCGTTTCCCCAGGGGATCGCTCTATTGTCTGGTTGAGCATCAGCTTCGCGCCTACTCCAAAAGGGCCAGCGACTTCCGCAAAAGCCTGGGGGAAACAAAGAAAAAATCCGGAGAGAAAGAAGACAGCAGCAAAAACGGCAACAACGGTGAAGATTAATTGCTTCGCCGGCGTGCCGAATTCACACACTGGATATATCAAAACATAGAGTATTTCATTTCGCGCTTTCCTGCAGCCATTTCTGCAGGATATCTATAATTTTCCGGGCCTGGTCAAGGCTCGAAATATTAAATTTGCTTTGCTGAATATATTCGCCCCTGATTTTGCGGAAACGGCGAATGGTGAACTTTTCCGGTCCATATTCTTCCCTGGTGCGGTCCCAGTCCTGGTATTTGAAAATGATGGTCGTCCAGGCGCCTTTGGAAAGAACTTCCTTATCCAGTTCTTTTACCAGAAGCACGCCGTCTTCTTAATATTCTATGGTAAT
>JARRQT010000014.1:26236-28449 GCA_037381445.1 Calditrichia bacterium | reverse complement strand
GGTTCTCCATGTCCAGAGCAATGCCGCAAAGACCTGGCAAAACGACTACCCTGGCACGGGGCGCGATGGCTGCACCTTCACTTCGGAACGAATATATACCGGTCGGAATCTGGGATGTCATTTGCATCGAGGCACAAACGTGATGTGATTCTTGCGGCTACCTGCGTGGCCGTTGGTATTGTTGTTGGCGTATTCATGTACGCGTACACACCAAGTTGGTTGCGCACCGGTGACAGTTCGCCGCCCGTGAATTTCGTCAAGGTGAGTCCGCGTATCGACACTGCCGGTCAACCATCGGCGGCACAACTCAGGGCGTTGAGGCGCAAGGGTTATGATCTGGTGATCAACCTGGCACCACCTGACTCGTTCGGATCTATCCCCGATGAAGGTGCGCTCGTGGCCGAAACCGGTATCGTGTACGTGAATATCCCTGTGGACTTCAAGGCTCCAAGCATCGGAGCCTTCGACTTCTTCAGCAATGTTCTGAAAACATCCGCTGCGCGGCACGTGTTGGTCCATTGCCAACTCAATGGGCGCGCCTCGGTGTTTGTCTTTCTCTACCGCGTCGTCCACGACCATGCCGACCCGGATGCGGCTTACGAGAAGGTGACCGCCGCCTGGGTTCCCAATGACCGGTGGAAGGCATTCGCAGACAGGGTGCTGCGGCAACATCACATCGACTACGAATTGTATTGATCCGGCCGCCGCCATGGAGAGGGATCATCGGCAAGCAGCAAGGTGTCCCTTGGTATCGGTATTCCTGTCGGGCTTCACTGCATTCAGCCCAACCTACATCAGCTGTCGCGTTTCCGCAGCGTGATGATGGCAGGGTTCTTAGGACTGCGCCGGTCGGACCGCCGGGCTTGTAGGCTGCAAACAACATCCGCGCGAAGGATGGAGGATGGACTCCAACCTGGGCAAATACTATAGTCGGCGTATGGGAATCCCGGCGATGTCGGCGGCAACAGCCTCGTGGGCTTCTCCCTCACCCTCTCCACAGCAGACTTTGGTATGGACGATTCGCGCTGGGAAAACATCCAACGGCTGTTCATCGAGGCCTTGGAACTGCCGGTCTCTGCTCGGGACGACTACCTGCAGCGCGAGTGCGGCGACGACCTGGACCTTCGTTGCCAGGTCGAACGACTGCTGGCGGCGGAGCCGCGCGCCGACGCCTTGTTGAACCGCATGGAGGCCAGCGCCGGCCGCTTGGCCTGGGAGCCCTTTCAGCAAGGAGTCTGTCCGTAATATATCTGGCTTCGCTGACAATCTGTTTCAGGTCTTCAGCCATTTCTTTATCTCTTATAAGCATCCCTACAGGACCGCTCCCGCTGGAAACGTCCTTAACGATCGTTGAGAGCTGCTCGATAGCTGTGGAGGCCTGTTGAGCGATATCTTCCAGACTCACCGCCGCCTTGGTTGTAACAAACGACCCTTTGGCCAAGGTGGTGTCGCTTGCCCCGCCCAATGAAATGTCCACGTATTTGTTACCCAGAACGCCCATGAATTTTCAATTGAACCATAATCCCCGGTTCGTGGTTTTTCTCCTCGATTTTTAGAAAGCCGACCACTCCGGCTTTCATACCAGCAATGGTCACAAAAGAACCCGGTTCCAGGCCCTGAACATTGGACAGGAAAACATAAAATGTTTCTGTCGGATTAAAAAGTTCCTGATAGGAACCCACAACATAAAAAATAAAGAGTATCAGGAATATTGCCAAAACAATGAGCGAAACCACTCCAACTTTTACTGTCCGATTTTTATTTGAAATCTCCATCAGCCCCCTCGATCAGTTTTTTATTTATCGTCATTTCACTTTTGTCTTCATATTTATCAAAAATCGACATGTCCACATCCCCGTCGTAAACGATGGAACTGTTCTTCAGCATTAATAACCTGTCTCCAATTGTATTAAAGTGTTGAATGATGTGGGTGACAATTAAAGATGTGTGATTAAGGCTTTTTTGAAGGGTGCCAATTAAGTCAACAACACGTTTTGAACTTACCGGATCGAGTCCCGCCGTCGGTTCATCATAGAGCAATATTTGGGGATTTGCTGCAATAGCGCGGGCGATGGCAACCCGTTTTTTCATTCCCCCGCTCAGTTCCGCCGGGTAATAGTCCAGGAATTTTTCCAGTCCCAATAGACTCATAATCTCTTTGACCCGCTGATCTACTTTCTCATCGGAAAGTTTCAGATTTTCTTTCAAAAAAA
>JARRQT010000014.1:0-26219 GCA_037381445.1 Calditrichia bacterium | reverse complement strand
AAGCCTACGTTTTCCGCAATGGTGAGAGAATCAAACAGCGCACCATCCTGAAATACCAGTCCGCATTTTTGTCTTATTTCATTCATTTCATCTTCGGAAATTTTGGAAATATCCTTCTGCAGTACTTTAATTGTTCCGCTGGTGGGCTCTATCAGTCTTAGTATTAACTTGAGGATAGTGGTCTTGCCTGCTCCGCTGCTGCCAACCAGCAACACGGTTTCGTTTGCCTTCACTTTAAACGAAACATTGTCCAAAACCTTTTGCCCGTTTAAAATCTTTGTTACATTTTTAAATTCTATCAATGACGTACTCCTATCACAGCTAAGAGAATTTTGGTCAAAAGAAAATCCAGTATCAATATACCGATGGAATTTGCGACCACGGTTTTCGTGGTCGCCTGTCCCAGTTCTTCCGCGCCACCCTGGGTTGAATACCCCAGGTAAGTGCTGTTAATACCGATCAGCAAACCATAGAAAATTGGCTTGATGACTCCTACCAGCAGATCACCCACAAACAGGACATCCCTGGCGGCCAGCCAGAAAAATTGGGGATTTACCCCTCGCCACAGTACCACGGCAAACCAGCCGGAAATGATGCCCATTACATCCGCAACAATCGTTAAAGGAGTCATGACCAGCAAAGAGGCAAAAACCCGGGGTACTATCAGACGTTTGATGGGATCTGTGCCGAAAGCCCGCAATGCATCGATCTGTTCGGTGAGAACCATGTTGCCGATTTCCGAGGCTACCCGGGCACCGGTTCGTCCCGCCATGATAAGCCCTACCACAATCGGCCCGATTTCGCGAATTATCGCCACCGTAAGGATGCTTCCCATGGCTGTTTTGGCGCCGAATGGCGCCAGCTCGGTGGCCCATTCCAGTGAAAGTGCCATGCTCACGAAAATCGTCGAGAAGATTACCAGGGGCAATGCCTGATTTCCCAGAACATAAACCTGCTTAAATGTTTCGCCCGGATATTTAAAGATATAAGGGAAATCTATCAGTGTTTTGGAAAAGAAACTCAGCCAGTTGTAGAATTCCTGTCCTTTCCGGAAAAAAACACTTTCGCGATACTTAATAAAGGTTTTCTTCAGTATTCCTTCCATTTAAATATTTTCCCTGTAAAGTAGTTTTTACACTCTCCTGTCTGATTTATACAAGAACAGGGGAAAGGCGCTTTTATGTATTTCTTTAGCTAATATTGTGATGAATCTGCTGTTTCCCCTGTCCGGGATTTATTTTCACACCATTTCCTCAAAATAATATGATTTTATAGCTTTTAACCCGTAATATCGGGGTGATAACACGAACCATAGCATTATGAACAAAATAATCTGCCTTCAAAAGATGCCAAAGTCCGTCAAATGAATACCCTCTTCTGAAACAGGTTTAGCAAATTGTTTGTTTCCTAACCCAAACCGGTTCAATGGACGATAACACTTCAATTCCCCGCCTTTTTTCCCAACCAGGGCACATTTTCATAAATTGGAATACCTTTTGAGATCCATTGATAGTAAGTCAGAATCGCAATCATCTCCTTGCTGTCTGCCGGCAGCGGTTTACCTTTTAGTGCTCCCTGGATGCAGTTGTTGGTCTGCGTAATCAAATCGACCGTGGCATTAGCCCGTTTTTTATATTTTGGAAACACGGCCGCGACGCCCACCAGCGGGAGCGCGTTTTCGTCTAGCCCGGCCTTCACATGACAATTACTGCAGCTCTTGTTACCAGATACATAAGCTGAAGCAGTTTTAGGGGTGTCCATCAAGATATTATACCCCATCATCACATTGTCTTTGATGTCCGCCGGGGCATCTTCCGGATTGGGGGGATTGAACTGCAGCGCGCCCTGTCCCTCCCCGGATGCCTGGGCATTGGAATAGATCACAAAATTACCCAACACAAACAGCACCATGAAACCCGCCGCGAGCAGTGAAATGATATAGGCCCACATTTTCAGTGATTTAAGATTGTTCATACAGACCTCCTCAGGATTTGGATTTAATTACGAAATCTTTAAATCCCTTTATGAGTTGTCCCCCTGACTTCAAACAGTTGTACAAAATCATCACGGCATATAAGCATATCCCTTCAGTTCGTAAGTGGGTATAACCACCTGGGAAGAAAGGGCAACAGTGAAATCTGGATTCACCCAATCCTGCTGATAATCGAAATCGGCAAGAGATTGCCCGCAAACATACAGTTTAACCCCGGCGTCTTTCAGCTCGCTGATCAATTTTAGGTTGGGATTATCCATATTCATTTTTGATTTAAACATCCCATTTTTCAATACGATGGGGGTTGCCGCGCTGTGAACGACGGCAACCAATTTCATCTGGTCTGGCATCATACCCGCGGAAGCGAAAACATTTATAAGCCTTGCTACATGGGACAGCTGAAAATTAACGTTATTATCCGCATCAAGTTTATCACTGCCGATATCAAAAATAATTTTATACTGCAGATTTTTATCCGGCTGCACTGCCGCATGCGGAAGCGGATTAACTGGTCCGTAGCTTTTGATTACCGGATACTCCCATTCCTGGGCAAATAATTGAAGAGCAAATCCTGAAAAAACAAAGAAACTCAAAATGATAATTCTCAGATTTCTCATGTTTCCCCCGCTTTCATGAATTCTGCCAGATTGCTGGCATTTTTAATAGTGCTAAAATACTCCAAAACTGATCCCTGATTTTTCTCCCTTCTTTAAAATTGCCTGAAAGATTGTCTTGCCTTTTTTATTTAATCCAATATCCGACTCACGGGCCAGACTCATTACTATGATTTTTTTAGTTAAAATACGACCGGCTTTTATGAAAATTTCATTACTTTCCGGCTTTTAAATTATTCAGACTCGATGGCAATCGGCAGATCTTCCGATGTGCATTTTTTATTTTTTGGACTGCTTTGATGCCTCCAACCGCAAATATTCCAGTAACTCCCTTGCCTGATCGTGGGTAAGCGACAGATCCGGCATGGGAATATGATACTCGTTCAGCAGCTTCTTTACGATCGCATCCTGGTTTTCCATTTCTGAGGTGTTCAGAAGCATATTCATGATAAATTCGGGAGTCCGCTGGTTGGCCACATTGCCCAGCGGGGGACCGACAACTTTATGATTCATGGCATGGCAGGATGAACACCTGCTTTGGAAAAGAGATTTTCCTTTTTCCGCCATTTCCTTATTTATTGGTCCCAAGGTCACGGATTTCACCGGTCCGATTCCTTTATCTGCGGGATGGGGTGAAGCCGTCGCTGGATCTTTCGCTGTCTTCACCTTGGCTGTATCGGTTCTAGTGGTATCTTGCCCGAAAGCCATAATTGTAAACGCAAGCACTATTACCAGAACAATTATTCTATTCATTTTTCTCTCCTTTGATTTGTTTCGTCTCTTCTCATTTCATTCCCTTTTTATCTAACCTGCGGACAGAACATATTATGCTAAAAATTAAGCCACGCCAGCAGATACAGCGTATTATTGCCCGACGCATTTCTCCCGTAGCCGTCGTAATTTTCGCTGGCGCCGTTAAATTTGGTATAAATGGTGTATTGTAACGAAAACTTCGTGTTGTACCAGGGGAGAAAATCGAATTGAGCGACAAATCCGCCACTGTCCGGCTGACGCGTTCGGCTTCCCCGAATGGGTGCCGGATAATATAAAATTCTGTCTTCATTGCCGGATGTTAAAAAATATCCAAGAAAAGCAGCGTATTTTTGCATGAAATAAATATTGCCGTCTATTTTAAAGGTATTCAAGTTATTCCGGCGATTGAGAACTATTCCGTCAAAATAGGAAGTCTCCAGATTTTGGTGTTCATGAATATAGGTTGTATGGGCGGTCAAGTAGGTATTTCCCCATACATGATCATACTGGGCGTCGAATGCAATGTCGGTGTATTTGTTTGTTGAACCTGCTATTCCCTGCGGATAGATTTGGGAGTAGAGGCCGTAGGTCCCTATTTCCAGATATTGGTCGCTCCATTGATGCTGCAGCGCCAGCCGCCAGTAAGGAGAGACGTTCTTAATAATGCCTGTGGAAGAGCCGTCTGGCGGATGGGGTCCTCCCTGCCGGGCGGATCGGTACATCGTGAATTCGCCGTAAATTTTGCGGTCATAAAATATGTAGCCACCCAAACCGGCAACCTGGCGGGCCAGTCCGTTCTGGATGAGCGTACTGACAGGTACCGGGGCAATTGAAGAATAGAGATAGGGAAATCCCCACACTGGTGTGCTGTTCCAGACATCCTGCACAGTTGGATTATTATTCAGCGTAACCCCGTAAATCAGGTCTTTGGAGGCGACTTTCAAATGGTCCGCGAAACGGATATCCGTATTATCCCAGTAAAAAGAGGCGGTTTTATCTGTGTAGGTCACCCGGATAAACGTTCCGATCCGGGGCGTGATTTCACCGGCCACAAAGAAGCTCAGGTACTGGGGAAAGCTGACATCATTATTCTGAGTGCGGGGCAGTGTTTTATCAAAATGCGTGAAAGAAGACTGCACCATCGCTGACAGCGGTGAAATAGAAGACAGTTTCAGGTTAACCTGTTTCTGACCGCTCTCCGATTCAATAAACCGGATGCCGGTCAGCGTGTAGCCGTTCAGTTTGAATAACCGGCCGAACTCTTTTAATTCGGGGAAGATGGTGTGGCAGGAATTACAGGGCAGATTGGTCTGCCTGGCATAACTGGGGACTGCCTGTGTCTCATCTGTCAGCACACACAGCATAATTACTATTATTATTCCGATAATCCCGGGTGCAATATAATTCATCCGCATCTGGATTTTCTCCTTCCCTTAGGGATTTTACATACTAAAAGCTGCACCGCATAACGCGGCAACTGCCTTCTGCCATATTCTGCAAGGGAAGGGCGCGCGAACGCCCTCTCCCTGCCGGTTATTTTTTCCGATCCGTGCATGCGAATATCACTTACACTAAAAGCAAAGGAATGGAAGGGCTTGCTTTTTAATGCTTCTCGCCCTTTTCTTCCTTTTTGGCGGTTTCGCGGAAGTACTCCAGAACCGCCCGGGCCTGCTTTTCCGTCAGACCGGTTTGCGGCATGTGGACATGATACTGCTGCACCAATGCCTGCACCTTGGAATCTTTTTGTTCCATGACCGGGGCGTTCAGAATCATATTCATGATGAATTCCGGTGTTCTCTGTTCAGTTACCTCGCCCAGCGGCGGACCGACGACCTTGTGATCCATTGCATGGCAGGAGCTGCAGTTACTGTTGAATAAACTTTTTCCTTCATTCGCCAGTTTGGTGTTAATCGGCCCCAGCTTCACATTTTTTACCGGCCCGATTCCCTTGTCTTTTGGATCGACGTGCCATTTTTTGCTTGTATCGGTTTTTGCCGTGTCCATTTTGGATGCTGTCTTGCTGCTCATTTCCTGGCAAAACGGTAATGACAAAAATCCCAAAATAATAACTGCTGTCAATAGAGCTTTCATGATTTGTCCCTCCTGTTAGTTTGTAATTACCTCTGCTGCTTAAAAATTGAGCCATGCCAGCAGGTAGAGCGTATTGTTATCCGATGCCTTTCGGTCGTATCCGTCATAATTATTGCTGGCCCCGTTAAAGTTGGTGTAGATAACATACTGTAGTGAAAAGCGGGTATTATACCAGGGCAGATAGTCTACCTGGGCAATAATGCCGTTGCTGTTTGGCTTTCCCGTTCGGCTGCCGTCTATGGGATCGGGGCTATAGAACAATGTGTTTTTATCACCGGAAATGTCGAAATAACCAAGGACAAAGGCATAATTGCGTAGAAAGTAGATGTTTGCATTTGCGCGGAAGCTGTTAAGTTTATAGGATTCAGCCCTTACGGCTTCTTCAAATTGGGCATCCAGATCCTGCTTTTCATGGATGTATGTGGCGTGAGCAGTGATATACGTATTGTTTATATTGTATTCATATTGGGCATCAAATGCGATGTCCGTATATTGGTTGGTAAGTCCGGAAATTCCCGTCTGATAGAGTTTGGTATACAAGCCATAGGTGCCGACTTCCAGATATTGATTCATCCACTGCCGCTGCAGGGCCAGCCGCCAGTACGGCGCCACATGACTTATCACCCCGCTTGCCGAGGCATCCGGCGGATGGGGCCCTCCCTGCTGGGCTGAACGATAGACAGTGAATTCACCATAGACCAGATTGTTATAAAATCCGTAAGCGCCCAGGCCAGCGACCTCGCCGCCCAATCCTCCGTCTATCAATGTGGCGGCTGCCGGAGCCGGCGCCACGGCGGAGGAAGTATATGGAAATCCCCAGGCGGGAGTACTGTTCCAGACATCCTGCACCGTAGGATTGTTATTCAGGGTCAGCCCGTAAATCAGATTGCGGGAAGCAAGAGTGGTATTGTTTGCATAACGGATGTCCGTATTGTCCCAGCCAAATGAAGCCCCGATATCATCATAGGTAACCTGAATGAACGTGCCGATACGTGGTGAAATTTCACCTGCAAAGAAAAAACTCAGTTGCTGGGGAAATCCCACGTCATTGTTCTGGGTACCGGGAATTGTCCGGTTCAGACGGGTAATAGAAGACTGCACCATGGCGGATAAAGGCGAAATAGAAAGAATTTTCAGATTGGTTTGCTCGTTCTCATTTTGGGCCTCTATTGCTTTGATGCCGGTCAGTGTATAGCCGTTTAGTTTAAACAGTCTGCCGAACGGTTTTAATTCCGGAAAAATGGTATGGCAGGTGTTGCATGCCAGATTGGTTTGTCGCGCAAAACTCGGAACAGCATATGCATCATTGGATAACCAGACAAAACACGCAGCCAATAGGAGACTTAAAATTAATTTCTGTAAATCAAATCGTTTCATTGCACCTTCCTCCTTATAGAATGATTTATACTGGATTCACATTGCTTTCGCCGGAATAAGAATTCCTCCTTTCTTTGGTAAAATTGGTTTTTATTTTTATTGAGGTTTCACCACCAGATTGTTCACGACTTTTGAAGCATCTGTGTTGTAATAGATCAGATCCGCGGCCTTTTTCCTATCCCCCAGCGTGTTAACCACTCCTTCCAGAATTACTTCTCCATTATTTACAATAATATGGATGGAAGGCACTAGGTTGTAGGTATATGGTTCGAAAATAGGATCATTGTATATGAGACGGGCCGCCCGGATTCGCAGCAGATCATCCGAACCGGATTCTGGCAGAAGCTGAATGTCGTTTTTTACCTCGGTCACGCCCGGCACTTTTTCGGCAAGCTCCTTGAATTCGCTCCTGTGCCAGGGGACGTGCGCCCAGCCCTTCAGGGTAACCACGCCATTCGTAACATCTACCGTGACCCAGTCAAAAATGCTGTAAAATACATGGCCCCGGATGGTATTTATCACACTATCGGAGAGCGCGGAACCGGATATATTTATTTCCTGAAGCTCCAGATCATTAATCAGGCCGTAACTTTCTTCCGCCTGATGGGCATTCTGTGCGATCTGCTTTTTCTGCCACAGCGATTGGACAGTTCCCTCCAGCGTAATGGTGCTGTCTTTTACGGTGACCTTAATATTGTTCTTTTGCAGCAGCTGGTGCTGGGCCAGCCGATGCATAATGACAGTTTTGATGGTCTGATTGGATAACGGAGCATTTTCATTTTGCGGAAATGCTGGAACGGCAAATGCCATAAGAATAAAACAAACATAAAAACCTGCAATCAATTTTCTAAAATTCTTTTCCATAATATCTCATTTCCTCTTGCTTAGAAAGTTTTCGCTCACGATGGTGAAGAAAGGAGTCCCGGCAAAGCCCTCAGTTTTCCGGAACTCCATATCACTTTGCTCTTTGCGTTGCTGCCTTATTTTGCCACCATTAACTGGTTATCGACTGATAGCGCATCCGTATCGAACCTGACGATATTTCCAGCCAATCCCTTTGCATAATTGGAATCCACCACGCCTTCCAGAATGACATGTCCATTATCCACAATGATATGTATGGGCGGATTAACGTTGTTTGCATAATTTTCGAAGGTCGGATTGTTATAAATCAACCGCGCGGCCCTTTCGCGAATCTGATCATCGGTACTGGAGGTAGGAAGCACCTTTATATCATCAACCAGCTTTTTGACTCCCGCAACCTTCTCTGCCTGGTGGACAAACTCAGTTTTGTGCCACGGGACATAAACCCATCCAGCCAATGTGACAACACCGTTATCAGCGTTCACAATGATCCAGTCGAATATGCTGTAAAATACGTGATTCGACAGTCGTTTAAGAACCGCATCGGCCAACGCTTTATCGGTAAGCTGGGGGGCCTGCACCGTGATGTTATTGACAATCTGATAACCTTCGGCCACCTTGTGGGCATCCTGCACAGCCATTCTTTTCGAGGCCAGGGTTGATACTGCTCCGTTGAGCGTAATCGTATCATTGCTAACGGTGACCTGAATGTTGTTGCCCTGCATGATTTTATTTTCTATGAGCTGATTGACGATGACCGATTTTATGGCTTGATCTTTTGCCTGCTGATTCTGCTGCTGATTTCCCGGATTCGAACTCGACATGGAAATCATGCTGACCATTAGAATCAGCACTATAAAAATGGCATATCTGACTTGCTTTTTCATGACTCCTCTCCCTAAAATTTTATTATCATTCTTTTAAAAACATTCAGATTAAAAATTTTTGCTTCGCTACCATATTGTCACTTGAGTGTAGGCAGTCTGCTCTTTGGCTTCCACACTTTTTGAAATGGACGATAAGGTTTCGACTTGTTACTTTGCTTCATAAGAATTCCTCACCAGCTCTTTGAGGTGCACGCCGATTTGGCACTACCCTTCGGGTATATTCTCTGTATTGAGCTTGGGCACCTTCAGCTGATTGTCCACTGAAAAGGCATCTGTATTAAATTTGACCAAATTCCCGGCCCAGTTTTTATCAAATTGGGAGTCGACAAATCCTTCCAGAATTACTTTTCCCCGGTCTACAACAATATGAATGGGCGGATTGATCTGATAAGCGTATTGAATAAAACTCGGGTCATTATAGATCAACCTGGCCGCCCTGAAACGGATCTGGTCGTCCAGGGGGGAATTGGGAAGGACCTTTATCTCATTCACCACATTCAGAACGCCGATAGCCCGTTCGGCTTCATCTTCGAATTCTGTTTTGTGCCATGGTTCATAGACCCATCCCCGCAGGGTAACCACGCCGCTGTCCACCTGAATGGTCACCCAGTCGAAAATGCTATAGAACATGTTTTTGTAGATCTGGTCCACCACATTTTGTGCGATGGCCTTGCCACTGAGGCCGCTGGGCTGGACCATGATGTTATTGACGACCGCATAGTTCTCCTCGGCCTTATAGGCATCTTGTTCAGCCTTCTCTTTTTCGGAAAGCGTCTTTACAACTCCCAGGAGCGTAATAACACTGTCTTTCACAGTTACCTGAATGTTATGGTTGTACAAGATTCCATCTTTTTCCAGAGAGTGTTCAATCACCCTTTTTACGGTTTTATCGGGAAGCTGATTCTTGCCGTTCCCTGCAAAAACCGGAATGACGGAAAAAGAAATCGTTAAAAGTGATAACAGCACGGTAACCAATCGCACCCCATTTTTCTTATCCATTTTTCCCAATCCTTTTATATTTTTTTATGATTCATTTGCAAAAGAAAGTCCGCGAAATCTGACTGGACAATTTTTATGGCGATCGTTTCCGGAAGCAGCTTCGCACATTTCCCCTCAGGATCAAAAGTGCAATTATTAAAACGGACCTTACGCTTTTTTTGTTCACAATCCCGCGCCTGCTCATTCTTTCCCCCATGCCCAATTCTTGATTTCCGGCATATCATCGTCATGCTCCCGGATATACGCTTCGTGTTCATTTAGCTTCTTTGTGAATTCATCAATTATGATACCGGCGTGGGAGCGCAGCCGGGGGGTCCGGTTTAGAGCAGCAATGCCCAGATGGAACCGGCTCAGTTTATTCAGGACTCGCATATCGAACGGAGTGGTGGTGCGTCCCTCTTCAATGTATCCGTGTACGTGAAATCGCTGGGGATTGGGACGATGATGCACCAGCTCATGAATAACTCTAGGATAGCCGTGGAAGGCAAAAATGACCGGCTTATCCGCGGTGAAAATTTCCGCGAAAGCATCTTCGTCAAGCCCGTGCGGATGATCGCGGTGGGAAATAAGCGTAAAGAGATCGACAATATTCACCAGCCGGACCCGCAAATCCGGGAACTTCTGGCGGAGCAGCCAAGTTGCAGCCACGGATTCTTCCGTTGGCACGTCACCCGCGGAAGCCATGATCACATCAGGATTCCCCTCGTCATTACTGCCCCACTCCCACACCGAAACACCCCGGGCGCAGTGCCTGATAGCTTCATCCATATTCAGGTACTGCGGATTCATCTGCTTTGATGCCACAATCAGGTTTACGTAATCTTTGCTTCTCAGACAGTGGTCCGCAACGGAGAGCAGACAGTTCGCATCCGGCGGCAGGTAAATGCGTGCCACCGAGCTTTTCTTATTGGCCACGTTATTGATAAAACTTGGCACCTGGTGGGTGTAGCCATTATGATCCTGACGCCACACATGCGAGGTTAGAAGATAGTTTAATGATGCCAATGGTTTGCGCCAGGGGACTTCGCGGGAAACCTTGAGCCATTTTGCATACTGGTTGAGCATGGAGTCAATGATGGGAATGAACGCTTCATAACAGGCAAACAGCCCGTGCCTGCCGGTTAGCAAATATCCCTCGAGCCACCCCTCGCAGGTGTGTTCGCTGAGGATTTCCATAACCCGTCCGTCCCGGGCCAGGAATTCGTCGGTGTCCACTTGCGGCCACATAAATGCTCTCTGGGTAACCTCAAAAATGTGCTCCATGCGGTTGGAGGTGGTTTCGTCCGGACAGAAAAAGCGGAAATTTTGTTCTTTATCATTATTCCTGAAAATATCCCGGACAAATTTGCTCAGTTCCCGTGTCCCTTCGACCCTGGTCCTGGCGGGCCCGGGAACTTTTACCGCATAATCCATGAAATCCGGCAGATTGAGGGATTTCAAAAATGTTCCGCCATTCGCATGGGGATTCATCCCGATGCGCCGCTCACCCTTGGGGCAAACCGAAGTAATGTCCGGGGCAGGCTTGCCTTCCGGTGTAAACAGTTCTTCCGGCTTGTAACTGCGCAGCCAGACTTCCAGCGCCTCCAGATGTTCCGGATTGCTCGCCGGATCGGTGATGGGAATCTGGTGCGCGTGGAAGGTCCCCTCAATGGCCTTGCCGTCCAGGGACTTGGGACCGGTCCACCCTTTGGGCGTGCGAAGAATGATCATCGGCCAGGCGGGTCGTTCCGGCATTTTTCCTGAGCGGGCTTTATCCTGCAATGATCGGATTTCGGAATAGGCCCAATCTATTGTCTCCCACATTTTTGGATGAATGGCAATCGGATCTGTGCCGGTGACAATTCTTACGTTGTATCCGTAACCGGTAAATAAATCCTCCAATTTTTCATCGGTCATCCTGCCCATCAGCGTGGGACCGGACAATTTATATCCGTTCAGATGCAGGATTGGCAGTACCGCCCCCGAAGTCGCCGGATTCAGAAATTTGGTGGAATGCCAGGCCGCAGCCAGCGGGCCGGTTTCAGCTTCCCCGTCCCCCACAATACAGGCCACAATCAAATCGGGATTATCCAGCACCGCGCCAAAAGCATGGCTCAGGCTGTAACCCAGCTCCCCGCCTTCATGGATCATTCCCGGGGTCCCCGGGTAAAGATGGCTGGGCATACCGAACGGCGTTGAAAATTGCCGGACAAACCGTTTCAGACCATCGAGACTGAAATTCAGGTCCGGGTAATATGCCGTCATGGTTCCTTCCAGATAGAGGTTGGATAGTATGCCGGGTGCGCCATGACCCGGTCCGACAATCATCATGACGGAGGCATCTTCATCCTGAATTAACCGGTTCAGATGGGTATAAATTAAATTCAAGCCCGGCTGGGTTCCCCAGTGCCCCAGCAGGCGCGGTTTAATATGTTCCGGCTTCAGCGGGGTAAACAGCAATGGATTATCAGTCAGATAAAGTTGTGCCGCTCCCAGATAATTGGCTGCATTCCAGTAGCGGTGAAGTTTCTCCAAACGTTCTTTTGATATATCTCCCATAATTTCCTCCTCTTGTCACTTAAGCGTTCTTTTTCTCCCTAGGCCCCGGCATGGGAGTGCAATGATGTCTGCACTTTTCCCAAAAATTTCCTGTGATGTCCGGCCCTCAGTTCCAGGTGTTTGTAAACGTGCAGCTTCGCCCAGTCCTCGATGAATGCCCACACGATGCAGTATCCCCAAATAAACCCGACATAGGACCAGGGAATTTTCGCCATGAGGAAGCCAAAACCTACAATCATCGCGGCAACTCCCTGTGTGGCAAAAATGGCAACCAGTAAGATGGTGGCCGGATAAGGACTGGTGACAAATGATTTCCGGCTGCGAACCACAAAGAGGGTCATATGACCGGCGACTGCCAATTTGAGGTAGATCAGCGACTGTAAGGGAGGGCCTTCCATTTTGAACAGCATTTTTCCAATGAGCAAAAGCCCGAAAGTTTCGGCCACGCCGATAAGCCCCAGCACCGTGGCCACTGTTATCACCCGCCGCATATTCCATTTTACCGGTTTGGGATCCAGCCAGGTATTGTCGTATGCAATGGTCATGATGGGCAGATCGTTGAGCAGGGCCAGCAGAATGATCATTACCGTTGTGATGGGATAGAAATTAAAAACGATCATCGCCAGCACTACAAAAAACATGATGCGGATGGTTTCAGTAATCCGATATATGGCGTAACTGTTCATCCGTTCAAAAATGCGTCGGGCCTCTTCAACCGCCCGGATGATGACCGATAATCCCGGTGCGGTGAGAACCAGGGAAGCCGCAGCCTGCGCGGCATTGGTGGCGCCGGAAACAGCCACCCCGACATCAGCCTGCTTAAGGGCCGGGGCATCATTGACACCGTCGCCGGTCATGGCCACCAGATGGCCCCGTCCCTGCAGCACCTTTACGATATCATATTTATGCTCCGGGAACACCTGGGCAAAGCCATCTGCCTTTTCAATTCTGCTAATGGCCCGGCAACTTAAATTTTCCAGATCCTCATCCTCTGTGAAAATTTTGTCCGCCGGCTGTATGTCGGATTTCAGGCCGAGCTGTTTTGAAATTTCCCGCCCGATGGCCACATTATCACCCGTCACCATTTTCACCTGAATCCCATGCTCTTCTGCCCGCTGAATGGTCTCTTTCGAATCCTCCCGCGGTGGGTCGTACAGGGGAAGCATCCCCAGGAATTCCCAGGGCCCATCCTCCTTTTCCGCTCTTGCCACCCCCAGCGTGCGGTATCCTTTGGTAGCGAAATCGTCCACAATTTTTTCCGCGTTGGATTTGTCCTTTTTGGTGAGCTTGCACATGCCCATAATAACCTGCGGCGCGCCTTTAGTAACAACAAGTGAGCTGCCCTTTTTGTCTTTTACAGTGGCCTCGGTCCGTTTACTGTTGGGATCGAATGGTACAAATTTAAGCTGCTGGTATGATTTAAGTATCTCAGGATTGGACAACGCATTGATAACGGCTTGGTCAATGGCATCACGATCTTCCTCCTTGGAAGCCAGGGCGCCTGCCAGAATCAATTCCTGGTTATCTTTGGCCCGGAAAGTCACCGGATCGCCCAGGGTCAGCTTGTTCTGGGTCAGCGTGCCGGTTTTGTCGGAACAAAGAATATCGATGCCGGCAATCTCCTCGATGGACTGCAGGCGTGAAACAATTGCCTTCATATGTGACAGGGTGAGCGCACCCAGTGCCATGGTGACGGACAGTACCGCCGGCATGGCCACCGGAATGGCGGCAACCACCAGTATTAATACGAATTGAAAAATGGTGAGAAAGTGATCGCCCCGCACCAGCTGCGCCAGCACCAGAAATGTGGCCAATCCCAGGCTGATGTAAATCAGATAATCGCCGATGGTGAGGACCGCCTTCTGAAAATGAGAGACCGCCCCGGCACTTTCCACCAATTTTGCGGTGCGGGCAAAGTAGGTGTTTTCTCCGGTGGCCGTCACCAGGGATACCATTTCGCCCTGTTTGATGGTAGAACCGGAATATGCCAGATCATTGACTTTCTTCTCCACCGGTAATGACTCACCGGTCAGCGCCGATTGATCCACCATCAGATAGTCCCCATCGGTGAGCTTGACGTCCGCCGGCACAATATCTCCCAAACGCAGGCGAATAATATCACCCGGCACCAGTTCCTCTGCGGCAATCTCCTGCCATTTGCCGTCCCGCAGCACACGCGCTTTTAGGGCAAGCTCATTCTTCAGGGCTTCCAGTGCATTGGAGGCCTGAAACTCCTGCCAGAAACCCACAACCGCATTAAATACCAGTAAAACAACAATGATAATAAAATCTGTCCAGTGCTGCACAACCAGCGAGAGAACCGCGGCGACTTCGATCATCCATGGTATCGGTCCCCAGAAGTAGCTGAGGAATTTAAGGATCGGATTTTCCTTTTCCTCCTTGAGGGCATTGGGGCCGTACTGCGCCAGCCGTTTTTGGACTTCTTCACTGCTCAGGCCCTGCGGACCTGTGGAAAGGTGCTTAAAAAGTTCTTCTTTGCTTTCTTTTTGCGCTTCTTCGCTCTGAATAATAGTTGCTTCCATGATCCACTCTTTTGATTAGTTAAGGTTATGTTTTTTATTTTTTAACAGTAAAGCCGTGTGCAGGGCAATCATCAGTTGTTCATTGGTTTGGAGAACCCGCACTTTAACCCGGCTCCCTTCACTCGAAATGAGCGCTTCATTTTTACTATTTGAACGGGGATCCAATTTGATACCCAGATATTCCAGATTCCGGCAAATCCTCTCGCGAATTTCCGGCGAGTTGGCGCCAATCCCTGCCGTAAAAACCAGCGTATCCAGGCCACCCAGAGCGGCGGTGAGCGCTGCCAGGAATTTTTTTGCGCTGTAGCAGAACAGTTCGATGGCTTCGGCCGCCTGTGAATTCTCCTTTTCTTTTTCCAGCAAATCCTTCATGCTGGAACTGATTCCCGATACGCCCAGAAGGCCCGCCTGCTGGTTGACCATATCATGCACCGTGGACGGTTTCAGCCCTTTTTCTTCGATAAGGTGGAGGAGGGCACCGGGATCCATATCTCCGGAACGGGAACTCATGACCAGCCCGCCGGAAGGGGTAAAACCCATGGTGGTTTCGATACAATTTCCGCCGCTAACGGCGGCCATGCTGGCCCCGTTTCCCAGATGTGCGATAATGATCCGTCCTTTGGCCTCTGTATTTTCCATCTTTTCGCGAAGAATTTTCATGATGTATTCATAGGACAATCCGTGAAATCCGTAGCGCCGGATACCCTGGTTCCATAAATACCTTGGAAGCGCGTACATTTGTGCCTTTTGAGGCATGTGGCGATGAAAAGCGGTATCGAAACAAGCCGCCTGCTTTAGTTCCGGCTGAAATTTGGCAACCGCCTTGATGGCCTTTATTTCGTGGGGCAAATGATCGGGTGCCAGCGGCACCAGGCCGGAAAGCGTATCCATCATTTTTCGATCAATGAAATGCGGTTCCAGGTAAGTGTCACCCCCATGAACCACCCGGTGCCCCACGGCATCGAGTGCGAATTCCGAAGCTTCGTCCTTCAGCCATTCCAGCAGGCCGGATAAAGCGTGATTGTGGTCCGGGATGTCCTGATGATGTTCGGTTATAACCCTTTCGTTTGAATCCCGGATCTGAAAATGGCTCCCATGCAGACCAATCCGATCGATGTTCCCCGCATAAAGCGCTTCTTCGGTTTCGCCCGTCCGGTAAAGGGCAAATTTGAGGCTCGAAGAGCCGCTGTTAATGGTCAATATGTGCATGGATTTTTGAACCATTACTGTTTCTCGATCAGGTTGTTTCATTTATTTCTTCATACGAATTGGTGCGCCTGTGATTTGTTTCCCCCACCAGGTTTTTTGATTTCAAACCAAATGAGAGCAGGAAACCCACTGCGGCAACAAGCGCTACCATCCAGAAAATCTCACGAAAACCGTGCAAACCGTTGGGATTGGAGGCGAGGAAGGCGCCGGTCAACGCTGTTCCGGTCATTAATCCAAAACTGCCCGCCAGGCTCACCACTCCCTGCGCGGAAGCCCGTTCCTTATCATTGGTTTCCGAAAGCACAACATAGCGGACCGGGGCTCCAAGCAAGGCGCTGAGTCCGATTCCCAGTACCACCTGAAAACCGATGAATTCCCAGACACTGTAGGCATTCACCAAGAGGAAGGCCCCCAGGCCGGTGAAGAACGTCCCGATCAGCAGCACCAGCCGGACGCCAGTCTTATCGATGAGCATACCCATCGGTTCGGTAAAAATAAAAAGGGTGAGGGCAAGTGCCAGCATCAGCGTGCCGGCTGAGCCCACCCCGATATTCAGCGTTCTCATGGCGAAGAACGGGAGAAATACGAGGCCGGCCTCGGTAATTCCACCCGCGAAGCCCAGATACAATCCGATGTTCAACTGCCTTTTGACAAACAGCCTGAGCGAAATGATGGGCGCTCTGGGACGCTGTTCCGCTCTGGCGAAAGCAACGAGAAGTATGACAGCGGCGGCCAGCCACGGCCATACGTTTGTGCTCACAATGCTCCGCAGAAAGTCTTTGCTGTGTAATTGATTGAGACCGTAAGCCAGACTCGCCAAACCCGAACCCAGCAGCATCATCCCCAGCACATCAAGGGGGTGTTCATGCACACCTGTGTCATGGGGAAGCGCCCGGCCTGCATAAAACAGAAGAATTGCTGCGATCGGGATGTTCAGAAAAAAGATCGCTTCCCAACCAAGCCATTGGGTGAGCCAGCCTCCCAGGGGCGGCCCCAGGATGCCGGCCACGCCCCATACCAGACCCACAAAACCCAATGCCATGCCTCTTTTTTGCTGGGGAATATTTTCGCCGATGACGGTAGTGGCGATGGGAAAAAGTCCACCTGCGCCGAGCGCCTGAATGCCCCGTCCCGCCAGCAGCAGTCCGAAGCCGCCGGAAAATGCTGCCCAAAGTGAGCCTGCACCGAAGGTTGCGACATTGAAGAGGAATATTCTCTTTCGGCCGTAGCGGTCCGACAGGGCGCTCATTAGGGGCGTCGAAATTACATAAACCAGGATATAGAGCGTGATAATCCAGGGGATTTGCCGTTGGGTCATGGAAAGATTTTTGGCGATGATGGGGATTGCCGGCGCCACAATGGAAATATCCAGTGCTCCCATGAAAACGCCCAGCATCAATGAGATTAATATGCGCCACTGCTGTTTCGATATTTGCGGTTTTTCCTGTGAATTCACAAATTACCTCGAAATTCTGCCCGTCACTGCATCAATTTTTAAAAGGGTTGCCTGCAAAAGCATTGGCATTAATATTTTTGATGATTACGGTAATTTAATTTTTTTATAAAACATTCCTTATCAGCCTGAATCTTTCTTACTAGATCAGATTTAAGAAACTTTTATGAAGATTTTATGAATATGAATGGAAAAGGAATTCAGCGGCCGGGATCAGTAAATATGATATGCTTTCGCGCTGAAACAGGAAATGAAAGTTCCAAAAAGCCATGCTGGTTTTCCGACTGCAATTTGGAGAAAAGGAATAACCCGGTGTCATCCGGATAAGCTTCCGGGCAGAAACCCGCCTTTCCGGGAATAAGAAAATTCTTTTGTTTTCTTCTGATAATAATCGCTGTCAGTTCAACATCGTTGCCGGATCGAGAAATTGTCAGGTTATAATTCATATTTGATAATCTTGACTTATTTCCCTCCCACTAACGGCAGTAGGACGATACCGATGAAATCCTGCAAGAAATGCATTACCATGGGAGCGATCAGACTGCCGCGCCACAGGTAGACAATGGCAAATACCAGCCCCATGAAACCGACGGTCACTACGCCGGCGGTTCCTTCGTACCCATGTCCCAGGGAAAAAATGAAGGCGGAAAGGATCACTGCAAATGTGGTGCTGGAAAAAATGCCGGTGAAGCGCAGAAGCAGATATCCCCTGAAAATTGTCTCTTCGGAAAAAGCCACGATGACCACCAGAAAGAAACCAAGAATGGATTCATAAATGCCACCGGTGGCCTCCAGAGATGGCAAGGGTGTGGAGGGCGTGGTAAATCCGACTGAAATTAGGATTCGTTCCAATACCCCCGCAGCATAGAACATTGGTACGAATAAAATGATTCCCCAAAACAGTTCCCCCAGCGCATTTTTTCCGGTCCAGCCGATTCTTAGCACTGGCTCACTGTTCCGCCAGATGAAAAACAGTACCAGCGCCACCAACGCCAGATCCCGTAAAATAGTGGCAATTGCCACCAGTGGAAAGCCGACCGAACCCTGTTTCACCGCAAAAAAGGAGAAGGCCATGCTGGGGGCGATGAGAAAAATAAAAACCAGCACCTCGATAATTTGCTCCCGGCGCCGGAAAGGCGCTTTGGCGAAAAGGTTTTCCGTGCTATTTGTAATATTCTGCATAGTGGCTCCTTCCTGACATTTGCTCAGCTTTGATGTTATACAATCCTGATTTGTGACGAATCATGTTGTTTTCCTGCGTAGTCCGCATACCTGACTTCCGGAAAAACATCTGAAAAATACAAATTCTTGAAAAATTCCTGTTTCTTTTATATGCTATCCTTGCCGAGCGTGTTCTCTCACCTGCCTGTCAAATCAAGCCGATAAGGATCGAGCAGAGAATCCTATCCGGCGAAGGACCGATGTTCGTTATTAATCAGATGATGCGGCTGACGCCTGATAAAAACCGGCCACGTCGCTTTTCAGCTTCTTCAAAGAAGGGATATCGGTATAGATCTGATGTCCCGAAGGGTAAAAAATATGCGTCATATTGGCCCGCAATTCCGGATTAATACCCAGATGATTATATGTATATTTCTGCGACGCAAAGGGGGTGGTCAGATCGAAATAACCCGAACCCGTAAACACCTTCAGATGATCATTCAGGGTCATGGCCTCCGCCAGCCGTTCGGCTACATTCAGGTAGCCCTGTCCACCGATGTCCCATTTCCAGGCTTCGTTTACGCTCATGGATAAAAACTTGTAGGGAATAGGCGTGACAAATTTGAGATCCTTGCGGATATATTCATTGAAAGGGGCCACGAAAGGCCCGGTCACCAGGAACATCGCCGGGTCAAAGCGCTCATACTCCCCGGTTGGTGAAATGTCGTAGCTTTTTACCCGGCTGTCCAATAGACCCAGCGATTGGTCCTCGTCGCGCAGCAGTTCTTTTATGAATCGATAGGTGCTGATGCGTAGCTTGCTGGTTTTGATGTAAGATTCCGGAAGACCGGTGTAAGCGGCCAGCTTTGCGACAATATCCTTCCTTTCGCTGTCCGGCAATTGATCCCCTTTTCCCAGGGCTGTAAAATAACTGTTTGCCGCCCAGTCCTGTACCTCATTCATGGTTTTCAGGAAATCGGCCTGCAAATCTGTGGAAAGCTTTTTGTGGTAAAATGCCGCGGCAGTCAATGAAGGCAGCGCCAGCACGTACGGCAGATCGTTGCCGCCCTGATAGGAAATGGTTTGAAAATTCAGCACTGAAGAAAGCAGCACCAGGCCCTTCAGATTGATTCCCATTTGAATCTGCAGGTATTTCGATAATCCTGCGGCCCGGGTTGTACCATAGCTTTCCCCGGCAATAAATTTAGGGGACATCCAGCGCTGGTAACGTGTAATATATTCCCGGATAAAACGGGCATTGGAATGGATATCGCCTTCTACGCTGTAAAATTGGTCGGCGTTTACTCCCTCGGCCGCCCGGCTGTAGCCGGTACCCACCGGATCGACAAATACCAGATCGGTGAAATCGAGCCAGGTGTATTCATTGTCGATCAGCTTGTCCTTTTCCGGCAGAGCCGTCCCGTTGTTTGCCAGCACGACACGCCGGGGGCCCAGCGCGCCCAGGTGCAGCCAGATGGAGGAAGCGCCCGGGCCTCCGTTGAAAGCAAAGGTCAGCGGACGATTTGCCGACCCGCTTCCATTTTGTTTCAGGTATGCGACAAAAAACATATTTGCCTCCAGCTTGCCGGAATCATCTTTAAGGGGCAGAAAGCCGGCAGTGGCGGTATATTTAAGAGTTTCCCCGTCAATTTTCAAAGTATGGGAAGTGGTTACCGGTTCCGCCACTTTTGAGGCTCTCGGAGATTCTTTTGCGGCGGTTGCAGTCGGTGCCTGATCCTGGGCAAACGCATAATTCCATCCGCTTGAAAGAACAATAAAAAGCATGAAAGCATACCATGGTAATGATTTCATCGATTTCTCCTTAGCTTTTTTCTATACTTCGATTTCTCCTGACAATCCTGGGTAGATCTGCATTTGATCGGTCGCTAAGCCGCATGTGAAACCCGGTCGTTCTCCTCTTCAAGTGAGAGCGGAGCGGCAACATTTTCCAGTGACTGTTGTTCTGCCCTGATGCCCCAAATGATTTCCGTAAGAGCGGCAGCAAACATCATAGCTGCTCCCGCCAGGTAGCCGTAGAAAACGTTGGAGCGGGAACCAGTGCCGATGAGTGTTCCGAACAGCCAGGGTGCGGCGATTCCGCCCGCAGCCGTTCCTATGGAATAAAAGAAAGCGATTGCCATGGCACGGATTTCCAGCGGGAATATTTCGCTGACGGTTAAATAAGCGGAACTGGCGGCTGCGGAGGCAAAGAAAAATATGATTGACCACATAACGGTCTGGCTGGTGGCTCCCAGATCTCCGGCATTGAACAAATATCCGGTGAAAGCCAACAGCAGCGCCGAGAAGATGTAAGTCCCCGAAATCATCTGGCGCCGCCCGATGGTATCAAAAAACCGGCCCAGCAGAAGCGGGCCCAGAAAGTTGCCAACTGCAAAAGGCAGCAGGTAGAGTCCGGTAATATCGGGTGATACATTATAAAAGCGGGTTAGAATGAGTGCATACGTGAAGAAAATGGCATTGTACAAAAACGCCTGCGATATCATGAGAGAAAGTCCCAGAACCGAGCGGGTGCGGTATTTTTTGAACATGGCGTGGGCGACGATCCCGAAACCAAAGCTTTTTCTGGGATGTATGGTTAGATATTTGTCCGGCATTCTCAACTTTTTACCGGTCTGTTTCTCAACCTGGTGTTCGATTTCCTGTACCACCTTTTCAGCTTCTTCGCGATAGCCATGGGTCGCCAGCCAGCGAGGGCTCTCCGGCACCCGCTTTCGAAGCAGGAGAATGAAGAGCCCCAGAAACGCGCCGATGCCAAACCCCAGCCGCCAGCCAAGGTCGACGGGAAAAATATGGGGGTCGAGCAGGAAGACTGTTGAGCCGGAGCCGATCATGGCGCCGACCCAGTAGCTGCCGTTGATGATGAGATCTACCCTGCCGCGCAGGCGCGCCGGAATCAGTTCATCAATAGCGGAATTGATGGCGGCATATTCGCCTCCGATCCCGGAGCCGGTAATGAAGCGGAAAAGAATAAAACTCCACAGGCTCCAGGAAAAAGCAGTAAGCATAGCACCGCATAGGTAAACGGTCAGTGTTGCGAAGAAAAGTTTTTTGCGGCCCAGGCGGTCCGTGAGATACCCGAAGAAGAGAGACCCCAGCACAGCCCCGAGCAGATAAAAAGATGCAATCATTCCGATCTGGGCACTTGTAAAATGGAGCGTTCCGGGCTCCTGCAAAACACCGCTGATGGCTCCTTTCAGGGTCACTTCCAGGCCGTCCAATATCCAGGTTATGCCCAGAGCAATCACAACGGTCCAGTGGAATCTGCTCCATGGCAGACGGTCCATTCGCGCCGGTGTTTGCGTTTTGAAAGCCCTGTATTTTTCGGATTCACTCATGTCAGTTTTTCACGATTAAATCTGCAAACGGCTTACTGCCCGATAATGCTCTTAAACAAGTCCAAATACTGTAAATTGCAGGTGATCTGCCAAATCCGGCAGAGCCCATCCTCTTTAAGTGCCAGGAATCTGAGACTGCAGGTTATGAATAAAAACGCTAACTTTCCTGAAAGATATAGTTCATTTTTATGAAGATTTAATGAAACCGTCCGCTGTGATGGGTTGCCATCTCATGATTTCCGTGGACAGCAGGATGGATCCGGCGGCATGGCGATTTTTGCTGCTCATAGGGTTATTCAATAACTTTCAATCCGGAGAGGCACTCTGATTAATTGTTTCCGGCACATTGTGATACACCACCCAGGCAGCAATGAATGTAATAAAGGCGGATACCCAGAAAGGAAGGGCGAATGCAATGACCGCCAGAACTCCTGCCATCAGCGTTCCTAGGGCGATGCCGAAACCGAAGCCCATAGTTATGATGCTCATTTGCCGCCCCTCGCCGCCGGAAGAGGAGATGTCTCCGGCCAGCGCGAAGGCCGGCGCCGCAATGGCGCCAGAGGCGATACCCTGCAGCGCCCGTAAACCGGCCAGTTCCCAGGTGGAGGTCACCAGTCCGATGGGGATGGTAGCGATCGCCATCAGGATCAGTCCGCCGACGATAAGTCTCTTTCGTCCCTTGCGGTCGGATAGATGACCGATGGGTATCTGTATAATGATTCGGGTAACCATCAGCGCGCTGAAGGCGACCCCAAAGGCGGTGGCGGTTTCATTCAGGCGGGAATTAAACTGCTGTTCCAACGGAGCGATCATGCCGAAGGAAAGAGCCATTACAAAGGTGGCGAATCCCAGAGAAACGATGCCGGGAGAGAGCAGGCTGGTGTCAATGATTTTAAATGATTTCTTTTCCTGTGGGGAGGTATCCGCCCTCACTTCCTTAACCCAGATCTGAACCATGAGAGCACCCAGAAGCATAAAACCCGCGCCGGTGAAAAATGTGACATTAAATCCGAAATGATCATGAAGAAACCCGCCGAGCAGAGGGCCGACCGCCAGGCTTGCCACCCGGAAAGTACTGAAAATTCCCATGGAGCCGCCCCGTGACTCCTGCTTGGTGGTATTGGTGAGAAGCGCCATGGTCGGCGGGATGGTAATGGCAAGACCCAGGCCCTGTATGGCCCGGAAAATGAGCGCATGAAAAAATTGGCTGGCCACAGCAAAGGCAACGGTCGCGGCGGCAAGAAGACAAAGGCCGCCAACCACAAATGGTTTCCGCCGATTCAGGCGGTCGATGACCGCGCCGGTGAACGGCTGGCTGATGCCGGCAACCAATCCAAACAGGGAAATCAAAATTCCGGCCCGCACTGTCTCTGGAAAGGGAAAAAGCGGCGCCGGAAGTTTTGATATGTACAGGGGGCAGGGTCCGACCGGCGGTCACCTTCTCGTGTACAGAATTTTTCGATGTCTTCCAGTGTATGACCTTTGGTTTCCGGAACCAAATAGTACACGAAGAACCAGGTGACTACCCCAAAGAAAGCATAAACCCAGAAAGTCTCCGGGCGGCCAATCCATTGCGTTAATGAGAGAAATGTCAGCGTCACCAGCAGATTAAATCCCCAGTTGAAAATGGTGGCAATGCCGCTGGCCCGGCCGCGCACCCGCAGCGGGTAGATTTCGGAAATCAGCAGCCAGAACACCGGCCCCAAACCGACGGCGAAGGACCCTATGTAAACAATAAGGCAGGCGATGGCAACATAACCCAGGGTATTACCGGTGCCGGAGTAAAGAAACGCCAGTCCCAGCACAATCAGGGAGATGGTCATTCCTACCAGACCCCATAATAAGAGCGGACGTCTTCCCACCCGGTCAATTAAAATTAGCGCAACGATGGTCATCAGAAAATTGACTGCGCCAACGATTAATTCGGCGAAAATATCTGATGATGCGGAGGCAATTCCGGCAAACTGGAAAATGGTCGGTCCGTAATAAATGATGGTATTGATACCGGTAATTTGCTGGAAGATGGCCAGGCCAATGCCGACAACCAGAGCGGGGCGGACCCATTTTTCCCGCAGGACGCCTTTGCTTTCCTTTTGCAGTTTTTCCAGTTCAGAAATTTGATCCAGTTCTTTCTGGACATCCTGGACTTTTCGGACCCGCTGCAGGACCTTCCGGGCCTCTTCCTTTCTGTTCATTCGTACCAGCCAGCGGGCACTGGTGGGCAGAAAAAGCATGCCTACCGCCAAAATAAAGCCGGGTATGGCCGCCAGCGCGAACATCCATCGCCAGGCACCTCCCCCCGCAAGAGCGAAATCCACGCCGTAGGAAACCAGGATGCCAAAAGTGATCATCAACTGGTTGATGGAAACTAAAGAGCCCCTGACGCTGGGCGGCGCTACTTCGGAAATGTAGAGCGGTCCGGTAAATGAGCCGACGCCTATGGCAAATCCAACAATAAACCGTCCGATGATCAGCCAGGCAACGGTGGGCGCCAGAGAAGTCCAGATAGCGCCGCCTACAAACAGAATGGCAATAATGAAGATGCTCTTTCGGCGGCCGAACTTGTCTGTCATCCAGCCTCCGGAAGCAGCGCCAATAACTGCTCCCACCAGAACAATACTGGTGACGATTTCCTGCATGCCGGTCCCCAGCGCAAAGTCCTTTTTCAGAAAAAGCAGCGCCCCGGAAATGACTCCGGTATCATAACCGAACAGGAGGCCTGCCATAGCCGCAATGATCGATATCCCGATGACGAAACCGCGGTCTTCACCACGTTTTACCTCAGCAGCGTTGGAACCCAACACTTCCTTCTTCTCTTTTCGCTGTTGATCTTTATTCATCTCCCCCCTCCCAGCTAAAGTTCAGCTTGCTTGTGAGTGAAAGTTATGGTTTGTGGACTAAAATCTTCATTACCTGAATCATTTTAATTGAGGAACTAATTCCCCTAGAAATTTCTCTTTGAAAGTGAAAACAGGAAAACGGAACCTGGTCATGAGGCCAGATTGATGAATAAAAAGGTAAATAGTTTTTTTGTAATGGGCGAGGGGATTTTTCCCATCGCGTTACCATTCTAAAATTTATTTATGAAGGTCAGATGAAGAATATCAATGAATAAGGAAATTTGTACAGAAAAATAGATCCGGAAAAGGTATTCGGGGCAAATTTTTATGTCCCAAAATGATGAAAGGTCTTGGGAGAGGCGCCTTCTGGCGCTCAATACTTCTTTCACGGAATAAACGAAAGCGGGCACTGCCACGATGATCATGAATAGGCCGATGTGGATGTAACCCATATCAATGGGAATATGTTCTGCCAGCCCCGTCAAGGTAGCAATTCCAAAGGCCAGGAAAAGCAGTCCGCCAAAAAACAGGATTCTGCCCCCGGTTTGGGACCCGATATGCTTGATTTCTTTTTCGCTGAAGGTTTTCGTCCATCTCAGGGAAGCGCCGAAAAGGAAACCGGTATTCACAAGAACAATCATGGTGCCCAGCCCAAAAAGCAGGCCGGGAAGGAAGCCATCCAGGCATTAGGCATTTTGGGTGCGGCAATGGTATTGATATAGAGGGAAAAGCCTCCGAATCCAAAGCCGGCAATGAAACCGTGGATTCTCGTCCAGCGCATGGGCGGAGCGGATGACAATGGTTTCGGGGTGGAATGGACGTGGCTGAAAAGATGCCCGGTTCTTTCCATTTCCTCAGGATGTTCATGATGATGCGCCAGCATATGAAAATGGGGATATTTATTCCGCCGAACAACGATGATCCCAGCTACCGCCATCACAAATCCTACCATAATATACACAATGCTATTCACCGCGGGTGACAGCAGA
This sequence comes from Calditrichia bacterium, assembly GCA_037381445.1. GTDB lineage: Bacteria > Calditrichota > Calditrichia > RBG-13-44-9 > RBG-13-44-9 > JARRQT01. Next base: position 552 of record JARRQT010000014.1, on the reverse strand, counting down.
ACGGGAACCGGCGCCAGGTAAGCCGCCTCGGACAAGAGTGCCCGCTGAAAAATATAATCCCGCCCCTATTCCTTCTTTTCCGCTGGCGCCGCCAATGGCCTAACTGAAAGTAATGGGCCAGGTGTGCTCATCGGGCAAGATGCCGTGCAGCAGACCAAAAAGAAATGAGTAGATCAGTGCAAGAGCCGCCGTCATCGTATCGGGCCTGTTTCTTTTGCATTGCCATACTGATATTCTTTGAACCGGACAACACCCAGGGTCCCGGCTCACTAACAGGAAAAGCCTGATATATTTGAGTCTTTCGATAGCCTGTTTTCGTGCTCCAATGCCCTTTAGGATTTCTTCTCATCGGGAAGAGGGCCGACATGCAGTGTCAATCCTTCCACTGCTTCGATTCTCACTTTTTGTCCGCGGTGCAGTTTTTGCGAAGAAACTGCATTCCAGATATCCCCCCGGTAGGTGACTGTCAGCCGGCCCTTTTCAAAATTGTAAACAGTTGCCTCATCCCCAATCATCTTTTCTTCACCGATGGCACGGGGACGGCGTTGCGCC
>JARRQT010000013.1:0-23596 GCA_037381445.1 Calditrichia bacterium | reverse complement strand
AAGTAGCCAACTTCGGAATGTGCGGCGGTACTACCGGGCTCCAGGTGGCCAACTTCGGAATGTGCGGCGGTACTACCGGACTCCAGGTGGCCAGCTTCGGGATGTGCGGCGGTACTACCGGGCTCCAGGTGGCCAGCTTCGGAATATGCGGCGGTACTACCGGGCTCCAGGTAGCCAACTTCGGAATGTGCGGCGGTACTACCGGGCTCCAAGTGGAAATTTTAGAAATCTGTTCTACTACCGATTTTTCGAGATGAGCTGCATTTGAACTATTGCTACCAAAAACACTCATGCTCAGCATCAGGCACAATACCAAAACAACTGCTGCTAATTTTCGCATACCACTCCTCCTCGTTATTTTTCAAATGCCGGTCGATCTATATTATATTTGTTTCTCTCAGAACAATGCACCCCAGAGGAATATCATCTGTTGATTTAATGAGTGGTTCTTTCCTGAATCTTTTCAAATAATTCAGTTTTATTCTGTTCTACCGCCCAGCGCAATATTTCTGAAACCGGAAAGTAAATGCCCTTCTGGCGGTGACGCTGAAACGGTATATGCTCCCGGCGGATTTTGCGATACAGACTGGTACGGCTCTTTAGTCCGAATATTCTGGTCAGTTCGGCAACTGTCAAAACTTCCTCGTAATCCTCAATCCTGCGAATCCGCCAATAATAATTGTTTTTTCGATAGGCCCCCATCACATTCCCTTTATGGACATGCCGCCGCAGCGGATATCCGGGACTGGTCGCAGAGTCTTTCAGAATACCCGCTCCATCCAACCATCTTGCAGCTTCGGTAAGGGAAATATCATCTAGGAGTTCTCTTTGCATTCGCCGCTGAATATAATTATTAATTTTTCCAACCATTATTCTTGCCCAATTTATTTTATGGCACAATGGAATCGCAAATAATCATGTTCAAGACTACTATTAGTAGCATATTGTAATAATTGCAATTGAAAATTCCAATTGAAATCCGATGACAAATTCATTTATTTACATGAAAAAGGGGGGCACTTCTATGAATTTAAAAGATAAGACCGTCTTGATTACAGGAAGTTCGCAGCGAGTTGGCAAGGTTATCGCCATTACCCTCGCCCGCGCAGGGGCGCGAATTGTCATTCATTATCATACCCAGGAAAAGGAAGCCGTACAGACTGCCAAAGAGATTCGGTCTTTTGGGAAAGATGTGCTGATCGTGAAGGGCGACATCAGCAAAAAGAATGACTGGATGGCAATGCGGAATAACGTGCTGGAAAAATGGGGGAGAATTGATGTATTGGTTAACAATGCTGCGATATTCTACAGAACCCCTTTATTTGATATTTCCGAGAAGGACTGGAATCATTTTCTGGATGTCAACCTGAAAGGAACCTTCTGGGGTTGCCAGGTGATAGGAGAATTCATGACCAAAAATAAAAGCGGAAAAATAATCAATATAGCTGATGTCTCTGCCGACCATGTCTGGGCAGGATACATCCCCTATTGCACATCAAAGGCAGGAGTCGTGGCATTGACCAGAGGTCTGGCAAAAGCACTCGCGCCCCATGTCACTATAAATGCTGTTGCTCCGGGCACCGTGCTGCTGGCGGAAGAATATGATGAAGAAGAAGAGAACTACCTAATCGAACGCACACCGTTAAAGAGAATAGGATCACCGGAGGATATTGCCAACGCCGTCAGATTCCTGATCGAAGGAAGTGATTTTATTACCGGCACAGTGATAAATGTGGACGGAGGAAGATCAATAAATTAAGATGCGGTTCTCCGCCTCCGCTCAACAATAATGACATGCCCGGGCATTTTCGTGAATAAGATTCCTTCCTTCCATTGTTATCTCAATCGCTTTCTGCCAATTACTGAAATGACGCTTCCCGATCCCCCTTAATTGTATCTTCCAACCAGTGCTATTTGAGCAGATAACACTCTTCTGCCCCAGCAGCGACAATCTCCCCGGTGCCCTTTCGGTTCCTCATACCGCAGGAACTTAAACTTTTCGAATTTGTAACAAACAGAAAACACAGGATATCACACCCATGTTTAAAAATAAAAGTATTTGTCAGGCAATCGGAAACACACCGCTGGTCCGGTTGCAGAAAATAACCCATGATGGACATGCAAGCATTTATGCGAAACTGGAATATTTGAATCCCGCCGGAAGCGTCAAGGATCGGATGGCAAAATTCATTATTGAAGATGCGGAGAAAAAGGGATTGCTGAAACCTGGCGGCACCATCGTGGAGAATTCCTCGGGAAATACAGGCGCTGCGCTGGCAATCATTTCAGCTGTAAAGGGATATCGCTGCATTATCACCATGCCCGACAAAATGAGTGATGAAAAGAAGGATCTGATAAAAGCTTTTGGAGCTGAGGTTGTTGTTACGCCTACGGATGTCCCTGCCGACTCCGAGGAGAGTTATTATAGCGTGGCCAGAAGAATTGCGTCTGAAATACCTGGCTCATTTTATCCGGATCAATATAACAATCCCATGAATATTGAAGCCCATTATGAAACCACCGGACCGGAAATCTGGAGGCAAACGGAGGGTGAAATTGATATTTTTGTGGCCGGGATCGGGACCGGCGGCACCCTCAGCGGCGCCGGCCGCTATCTCAAAGAGAAGAATTCCAATATCAAGGTTATTGCGGTCGATCCGGAGGGATCGGTTTTTTACAACTATTTCAAAACGGGAAAACTATCCGAGCCGCATGTTTATAAGGTGGAAGGTATCGGGGAAGACTATCTTGTAAAAGCGGTGGATTTTAGCATCATCGATGATATGGTGCAGGTAGATGATAAGAATTCATTTTTGACAGCCCGGCGGCTGGCCCGGGAAGAAGGTGTTTTTGCCGGCGGTTCCAGCGGGAGCGCAGTATGGGCTGCTCTCCAAATCGCTCCCCGCTTTGAGCCTTCAGCAAATATAGTGGTGATTCTTCCCGATTCAGGCTCCCGCTACCTGAGCAAGATCTATAATGATGAGTGGATGAAAGAACAGAAAATTCTATAATCGCGTCATGTCCCTTTCTATTTAAATAATTTGAGGCCGTCAGGATTTATCAAACTAGCATCACAATAATATTATAATTTTCGATGAAGTATTTCAGGTAATATAAATCAAATTTCATTTTCAATCTGACTCAAAACAGGAGACTAACATGAAATTCGAGACTGCTGCCATTCATGCCGGTGAGGAGCCTAATTTGAAAGAAGGCGGAAGCGGCGATGTGAATTCACCCATCCACCTGTCCAGCACTTTTGCCCGAAAGATACTGGAGGAGCCAACTGCCGGATACGAATATTCCAGGTCCGCGAATCCCACGCGTGATGCAGTGGAAAAACGCCTGGCGGCGCTGGAAAATGCCGGATACGGTCTGGCCTTCTCTTCCGGACTGGCCGCCGAAACAAATGTTTTTCTGTCATTGTTGAAGTCCGGCGATCATGTGATTGCCTCTGATGACCTGTACGGCGGCAGCCGCCGGCTATTTGACCGTATTTTTCATGAAAATTTCCGGATCGAAATCAGCTTTGTGGACGCCCGTGAGCCGGAAAGAGTGGAGGAGGCTATCCGGGGTAATACCCGCCTTGTCTGGCTGGAGACGCCCACCAACCCGCTTCTCAAATTGTGCGATATTCGGAAAATATCTCAGATTGCACACCGCCACAACCACATTGTGGCAGTGGATAATACATTCGCCAGTTCATACTTTCAGCAGCCGTTATCGCTGGGAGCCGACATTGTAATGCACAGCACGACCAAATATATGAACGGCCACAGCGATTCAGTGGGCGGCGCTCTCATGCTGAATGACCAGTCGCTGTATGAAAGACTTAAATTTACGCAGAATGCAGCCGGAGCAATTATGTCGCCTTTTGATAGTTTTCTGGTGCTGCGCGGCACCAAAACCCTTGCCGTTCGCATGCAGGCGCACCAGACCAACGCGGCTGCCATCGCTAAATATCTCGAGGCACATCCCAAAATAAAGAAAGTAATCTACCCGGGTTTGGAAAGCCATCCGCAGCATGAACTGGCGAAGCGTCAAATGACCGGCTTCGGCGGCATGCTTTCCTTCGAACTGGATACGGATCTAAAATCGGCAAAATACTTTGTGGAAAACCTGGAATTCTTCGCCCTCGCGGAAAGCCTGGGCGGCGTGGAATCCCTGATCGAACTCCCGGCACTCATGACGCACGCTTCTGTTCCCGAAAAGGAAAGGAAAAAAATTGGATTGTCGGATAGTTTAGTCCGGGTGTCAGTGGGGATTGAAAACACAGATGATCTGATTTACGATCTGGAGAGAACCCTGCAGAAAATTTAGGCTGACATTCTACCAATCGGTAGCTAGACGGATTTCAGGCCCTTAATGGCAGGAAAACAATAAATTCACAGAATTCTTCGCTGGTGAAGGTTATTTTCAGGCGACCGCCTTTTTCCTTCAATTTTCGCTTCAGGATTTCAATGTCCATGGCAGAATTTGCCAGTATTTCCTGCTCGTCCCCCACAGACATATTAGGCATGAACAGCAACTGGCTCACAGAAATTCCCTCCCAGTTGCGGCGTTCCTCTTCAGATTCATAATCTGCGGTAATCATTTTTTGCAGCAGCCTCTCTATCCTCTCAATTCTGCCATCGTGACGCAGCACCAATCCCAGAAAGCGTTCATCAGTAAAAGTGATAATCTTGATGGTGGCGATATTGCTTTTGTTTGCAGACCTGCGTTCCTCCCGAGTCTCAATTCCGTACAGCAGTGCATTCCGGATCAGGAGAAACAGCACATCCCGGACCATCTGGCGATAGGTATAGGGAATAGAAAGCGCATCAAAATCTTTATAATCAAATGACACCGGCTTTTTCAGCTGCCGGCTGAGACTCTGGGTCAGGTTTTTCAGGGAATTGACCAGCAGTTCGCTTTCGTAACTCCGTTTGGCGCGAAAGTGATTATGAAACTGGCTGATCCTCTGAAATATAGTCTTAATCTCTTCCAGTGTGCTGCGCAGTTCCCCAAGTTCAATTACAATAGGAACGAAATCATTTCCGTCAATTTCAGATTCATCTTTGATTTTTACAATCTTTTCCAGAAAGTGACTGGCTTTATCGCTGAAAAATTTCAAATCCAGCAGGGAAGCATTGCCTTTAATGATATACAGGGAGCGGTAGATATTTTCCAGCACCTCAAAATATTTTTTGGTTTCTCTTGTATTCTTTAGGACGTTATCGACATTTTCCATTTCATGCTCGACGCCAACGAAAAAATCCCGCAGCAGGTCCGGCTCCACATGCAGGATGTTGACAAGCCATTCCATCTGTTTTTGGGTGTGATCTTCAATCTGCTTGAGCTTTTGATTCAGCCGTCTCTCTTCGGACAAATCCCTGACAGTTGAAAAAAGCGCAACAATTTTTCCACCCTCCACGACCCGCTTAAACCTGAAGGACAAGGTTTTTGAGGAAGTCCACATTCCCCATTCATCTTCATAGAAGAATTCAGTCTCAGCCAGGGGATTTAATTCATAGATCTCCTCTTCCTCCAAATCCGGACGGAACATGATTTCCAAAAACTCCCGGGTATTCGTGATAATATCTTCCGGTACCCGGTTTTCAAGTAGAGAGAGAAAATTTGTCCCTTTCAATTCCTTCACACAAAGGATTTCTTCAAGGGCAGCTGAAAATGATTCGCCGAAATTAAATTGTGAATCCAGGAAGAATGCTCCTTCTTCAATATAGCGAAGAATAACCTTCGTCATATTTGCCGGAGAACCATTTCCGTCGGTGTGAACACCGCGGAGCTCGCCATTTGACTCTGTGCTGTTAATGTTTTCATCCCTGTGATTCATTCAAACCAAACCTGAATATACAAGTTTTTATCTGCCGTATGCTCCTGTTACCTGCCGGTCCCATTCCGGCAGCCCGCTCCGAGAAAATCAATGCCTGTTACTCCAGACATACCACCAGAAACGATTTAAAATCCTTCCAGGTAATGGGAATGACAAAAGACTGTACGTTTTCGGGAAGCCGGATATCTTTTGCTTTTCCTTCGACAACTACCGGCACCGAAATCATAAAGCTGCTGCCATAAGCCTCCCGCACATTACCCGAGATGGTATTGGCCAGCTCACCGGCCAGATCCTTGACAGTCTCGGTGGCGGCATCGGTAATTCCCAGTATCTCGTGGGCCAGCGACTCCAGCATTGCCTGCGTTGTCGTGAAATACACGCAACCCTTTCTCTTGCCCGAAATTCCAATAATTCCCGAATACTCCAGGATGACAGGCTCTTTTCCCTTAATATATGGAATGCCTGTCAACGCTTTTTCCCCGGTAACCTCTTCAAAATAATTTATTGTGCTATCGATAAAAAAATGCAGATCAGTCTCATTCATAAAGATAACTCCTATATCAATTATTAATTCTTTTCCAGCATTCTGCCGAATGCAGTTTTCAGTTTTTCCGGGGTAAACGGTTTAGTAATATAACTTTTTGCACCCAGTTGAATGGCTTTCAGGCCGGTTGCCTTATCCTTGAGCGCGGTAATCACCATCACTTTCACTGCGGGATTTTGTCCCATCATCTGCTCCAGTACAGCGATTCCATCCATTTCCGGCATGGTAATGTCCAGTGTAACAACATCCGGCTGGTGCTGGGTGAATAATTCAAGCGCATTCTTTCCATCCCCTGCCGTCCCGACAATCTCAATAGGAAAACCATTCAGGTTCTTTTCGATCGCCTGCCTGATGATGAGGGAATCGTCAACGATTAAAACTTTCACTTTTGATTCCATGTCCAACTCTCCATATTAATATATTCTGTTTATCCTTCACTCATTATCGGTTGAAACTCCGGCTTGATGAGGTTCGAAAGAAAACGGTGTTGTTTTAATTCCCCATTTCCTCGCTGACCTCCAGCTCAGCCGGCTCAGCAGCTTCTGCCTCTTTTTTTCCATTCATGGGCAGTGTAATGGTGAATTCGCAAAATTTTCCGGCTTCCGACTCGACGGTAATACTGCCGCTGAATTTCCCCAATTTTTTCCGAATCGCATCCATCCCCACTCCCCGGCCAGCTGCCAGACTGCTTTTATGCGCGGTGCTGACGCCGTGCATGAAAATCAGTTCAGTCAGTTTATCCTCATCCCAGCCATTAACTTCTGCCTCTGAGGCGATCCCTAATTCCATCGCTCTTTTTCTCAGTTCATTTTGTTGAATCCCCCGGCCATCATCCCTGAACCTGATAACAAAATTATCATCGACTATTTGGGAGATCACGGAAACGGTCCCCTTTGGATTTTTAGCTGACCTCAACCGCTCATCCCGGCTCTCGATCCCATGGTACATCGAATTCCTCACCAGTTGGATCAACGTCTCCTTTATCAGCAGGCGATAACGGTAGGGGATGGATATCGCTTCAAAATCGTTGAAGACAAAATTTACTTCCTTGCCCAGATCCTGTGACAGATTATCGATGAGATTTTTCAGCGATTTGATGAGCAGCTCGCTTTCGTAACTGCGCTTGGGCCGGAAATGCTCATGGAATTGGGTGATCCTTTCAATGAACTTTTTAATCTCATTCAGACTGCTGCGGATATTTCCAAACTGCAGCACCAGCGGCACAAAATCGATGCCGGTGATTTCCCGGTTTTGCCGGATTTCAATAATTTTCTCCTCAAAATCATGGGCTTTATTGGCAAAAAACTTCAAATCCAGCAAGGCGGCATTTCCCTTTATAATGTGCATGGAGCGATACATTTCTTCCAGCAGTTCATGATAATTGCCTTCGGGGCGTCGGAGGATGCCATCGATATAATCCAGTTCTTCCTGCACACCCTCAATGAATTCATTGAGCAGCGGGGGTTCGATGTGCAGGATGTTAACCAACCACTCCATCTGCTTCTTGGTGTTCTCCTCGGTCTGCTTCAGTTTTTTGGAAAGCAGCACCTGCTCGGTGGTATCTTCAACCGTGACAATAAGATTCACAATCCGGTCCTGCTCTGTGATTCTTCTGAAATGGAAGGTCAGATATTTGGAATTGAGCCAATCTCCTTTTTCATCCGTGAACTGAAATTCGGTTTCGGTAAGCGGATTCAGATCAACAAGTGCCTGTTCATCCACATCGTCGCGGAACATCAATTCAAGATATTCCCGGGTATTTCGGACGATATTTTCCGGGACCTTTTCTTCCAGCAGCTTAATGATGTTCTGCAGATCCAGGCTGGTCTGCCGGAAGACTTCTTCCAGCGCGGCGGAGTACTGCTCCCCGATTTCATAATCGGAATTCAACAGAAACAACCCTTCTTCCACATTATTGAGAATATCATCCGTCTCTTTCTTGGCCCGCACCAATTCAACATTCCGCTGGTTCAGCTCCCGCGTCCTTTCCGTTACCTCTACCTCCAGTTTTCTTTTCTGGGCATGAATACTGCGCACCCGTATCCGGTAAATGAGATAGCCCAGTAAAATAAAGAATAACACAAACAGAATTCTGAACCACCAGGTCTGCCAGAAGGGCGGTTCAATCAGCAGCTTTATGGCGATGCCTTTCTCATTCCATTTGCCATCGTTGTTGGTTCCTTTCACCCGGAAAGTATAATCTCCGCCGTCCAGGTTTGTATAGCTGGCATAATGGCGATTCCCTGAATAGATCCAGTCTTTATCAAATCCTTCCAGTTTATAGGCGTATTGATTTTTTTCCGGATTGGTAAAATCGAGGGCCGCAAACTCAAAGGAGAAAAAATCTTCCTTATAGGAAAGATCAATTTGTTTGATCTCCGAAACCGCCCGGTTGAAATTGGCGGACTTGCCATACATTTTGAAATCTGTTAAGACAATGGCGGGGATATGCTGATTTTCTTTAACTTCGTCCGGATAAAACATGGTGAAACCGTTAATTCCGCCAAAAAACATCATTCCGGATTTACTTTTATAATAAGCACCCCCATTAAATTCATTACTCTGCAAACCGTCGTTTTCATCATAATTCTTGAAGGTGCCTGTATCGGGATTGAATTTTGAGATCCCCTTGTTGGTACTTAGCCACAGGTTCCCCTTGCCGTCTTCCAGAATTCCATAGACCGCATTATTGGGCAGGCCGTCTTCCACTGTATAGCGGGTAAAGGTCATTTCATCCCTGTTAAACTGATTAAGTCCGCCACCATAGGTGCCGATCCATAACCGTCCGGCTTTGTCTTCTTGAACACAGAGTACCCGGTCATTGCTGATGCTGAATGGAAATCCGGGATCATTTTTAAAACTGATAAACCGACCTGTTTTCCTTTCAAATAAATTCAAGCCGCCGTAGGTTCCCACCCATAAAGCGCCGAAATGATCTTCGAAAATTGTCCGCACCCGGTTATCACTTATACTGGCCGGATCCTCGGGGTGGTGCTGGAAACGGGAAAACCGCCCGGTTGAACGGTCGAACATATTCAATCCGTCCCAGGTACAGATCCAGATCATATTGTTTTCATCTTCGAAAATATGGCGGATGCGGTCATCGCACAGGCTGGTTGAGTCTTCGGGATCATTCTGGTAATGGATAAATTTTATGTTGTCCCTGGCAATCTGGTTGACGGAGATGACATCGACTCCGCCGCCGTCGGTGCCAATCCATATATTTCCGGAATGGTCCTGCAAAATTGCTCGGATCACATTATGGCTCAGGCTGCTCTGTTCATTTTCAGGCTGATGGAAGAACTGTGTGACTTTTGCTTTTAGTATATTGCCTCTTTTCGCTTCCCTCAGGTTGATCCGGTTCAATCCGTTGTTTGTGCCGACCCAGATATTCCCCCGGATGTCCTTCGTGATACACCAGATATTATTGTCGCTCAGCCCGCCAGCGTTGGCGGGATTCTTTACAAAATTGATAAACGCGGCCCTCTTCTTGTCAAATTTATTCAGGGCTCCACCAAAGGTTGCCACCCAAAGAATGCCCGAATTATCCTCATAAATGTCTCGCACGAAATCGTTGCTCAAACTGGAGGAATTGGTGGGATCGTATACATAGGCAATAAATCCGTCCTCGGCGGGTAAATATTTATTCAATCCCCTGTCCGTTCCGAACCAGAGGGTGCCAGCAGGATCCCGGTAAATTTTGTAGATCCGGTCATCGCTTAAGCTGCTGGAATCATCTATATTCCAACGGTAGTGTTTGAAATTGTTGCTTTCATGTTGATTCTCCTCTTCCCCTCCGACAAAGAGTTTATCCGCCCCGCTGCCGTTGGTGCCCACCCACAAATATCCGTCATCTCCGGCATAAAGGCTCAATATGCGGTTATCAGCCAGCGAACTGCGGTTCTGCGGGGCATGCTGAATCCGAGTGAAAACACCTGTTTCAGGATTAAATTTATTCAAGCCGTTATCCGCGGTACCAATCCAGAGATTGCCGTTCATATCTTCGCAAATGGAGGATACCTGGTTGCTGCTCAAACTGGCGGGATTTTCCGGATCAAATTTATAGGCGATGAACTGTCCCGAATCTTTCACAAATTGATCCAACCCGCCCCCGTTGGTCCCGATCCAGAGATTTCCTCTGCTGTCTTCAAAAATAGCGACAATGGAGTTGTTGCTCAGACTATGCGGATCATTCTCCACATGCTGGTATTGAATAAAACGGTCTTTTTCCCACTCATACTTGTTAAGGCCGCCGCCCGCTGTTCCAACCCACAAATTGCCTTCCCTGTCTTCAAAAATGACATTTATCCAGTCATCGGACAGCGAATAGGGATCATTGAGTTGGTGTTTATATATGGTGAAAGTATATCCGTCAAATTTGTTCAGTCCTTCCTGGGTGGCAAACCACATGAAGCCGTGCGAATCCTGAATAACGGAGAGAACCGAACTCTGGCTGAGCCCTTCATTCAGGGAAATGTGTTCAAAAGATATTTGCTGATGGGATTGTGAATAGACAAATATCGGAAAGAGCACAAGCAAAAATGCGGCTGCTCTCAAAAAGGTAATCATCAAACCTTTTTGCAGCATGGAATACTGAACCGACGAAAAGCGCCTGACGCAGGGATATATCATTTCAAATTGAGGCATTCTTCCTGACATTAATTCCTTTTTTTCCTTTCTGTCTTCCCGAATAAACATTCTAATGATCTTATCATCGACACTGAACTAAATTTCTGAAATAATTTTTTTAATCAACCCGCCCGACTTCCAAAAATAATCGGCTTCAAAAACACGAATATTCGAAAAAAATCATAAATCAACATTAGAATTTCCTTAAAATATTTCTGTGTTAGATTTTCGCGGAAAAATATTTTATAATTTCAGATGGAATAAGAATCCCGAAGTCAACAGCAAGAGCGGCAAGTTCATTACCAATTCATAATTCGCACCTGGATTCACCTAACCGGAGGACTTTTTGATGAGATTGTTTCCACTTAATCCCAGGCAAACTCAGGATTGCCTAACCAGATATTTATGGCGGCTACATTCGAAAATGCTGCTCCTGGCGTTTCTGGCGCTTCCGCTTCTGCTTACTGCGAGTCAGGCGGATACGCCCAATGCCTTCACGGCCAGCGATCTCCTTCACATGAAATACGTTACCAGCGCGGAGATTAGTCCCGATGGCAACTGGATCGCCTATACGGTACGGGTTCCCCGCGAGGCCCAGGATGAGCCGGGCAGCGCCTACAGTGAGCTTTATGTCGTCTCCGTAAAAACAGGAGAAATCCGCCCTTTTATTACCGGCAAAGTTGCTGTCTACTCAATCGAGTGGCGCCCGGACGGATCCGTCATTGCTTTCCGAAGCAGAATGAACGGGCAGTCGAAGACGCAGGTCTGGCTCATTCCCTTTAATGGCGGCGAGGCCAGGGCCCTCACTGCCTCCCCAACCGGCGTCCTCGATTTTCACTGGAGCCCGTCCGGCAAACAGATTGCCTATATTGCGACCAATCCCCGGACAATGCGTGAAAAGGAGCTGGCGGAAAAGGGGTTTGATTTTATTTTTTACGATGAGGAATGGGAACACCGCAATCTCTATTTGATGGATGTAAGTAGCGACGGCGGGAACGGCGAACCCCGTCAAGTCACCCAGGATATCACCATCTGGTCATTCGTTTTTTCCCCGGACGGAAAATATATCGCCGCCGGCAGCTCTGAAAAGAATCTCATCGACTACCGCTACATGTTCCAGAAAATCCGGCTGCTGAACCTGGAAACCGGCGAACTCTCGCTGCTGACGAACAATCCCGGTAAACTGGGCAATTTTGCTTTCAGTCCCGACGGCAAGCACCTGGCATATACGGCGGCCGGATCGCAGAGCGATCATGCCGTCAGTCAGGTTTATGTGATGCCGGCCGGGGGCGGAGAGCCCAGGAACCTTACTATTCCGGATTTTCGCGGCCATGTGGAATGGGTTGGCTGGAAAGACAACAGCACCATTTTGTACCGGGCCGGCGAAGGCGTCTGGCCGACACTGAGCACGGTCAAGATAACAGGCGGAGATCGCAGCATTATTTTAAATTCAAAAGATGACGGAATAATTTTTGAGGCGCCCAGCTACACTAAAAATTTCAGAAATTTTGCCTTTGTGGGAAATTCTCCGAAATTCCCCGACGATCTGTTTTACTGGAATGGAGGCAAGGAAGTCAAACGGCTGACCTCAGTGAATCCCTCCCTCGCCGAAAAATCGCTCGGGAAACAGGAAGTCATTCAATATAAAGCCCGGGACGGCGTTGAGATTGAAGGCATGCTCATCTATCCGGTCGATTATCAGCAAGGTCAAAAATATCCGCTGATCATGTATGTGCACGGGGGACCGGAATCCCATTATTCCAATGGATGGCTCACCCGCTATTCCACCCCCGGCCAGGTTTTGGCGGGAAAGGAATATGCGGTATTCTATCCGAACTATCGGGCCAGCACCGGATACGGGGTCGATTTCGCCATGCAGAAACATCTGGGAAATGCCGCAGGCACCGAATTTGACGACGTCGCGGACGGCCTCGATTACCTGGTTGCACAGGGTATTGCCGATAAAGAAAGAGTAGGGCTTGGCGGGGGTTCCTACGGCGGGTACGCGGCGGCCTGGTTTGCCACCTATTACACAAAATACGTCAGGGCGGTCTGCATGTTTGTCGGGATCAGCGACCTGATCAGCAAGCGCGGCACCACGGACATCCCCTGGGAAGAGCTCTATGTGCATTCCGGCAAGAAACTGGAAGAGATGTGGGATATTAGTCTGAAACGAAGCCCGATCTATTACGCGCACCAGAGCGAAACAGCCACCCTGATAATGGGCGGCGCGTCGGATACCCGGGTAAGTCCTTCGCAAAGCCTGGAGCTTTACACACGCCTGAAAATGAATGGCAAAAAGGCCGTGCGGCTGGTACGGTATCCGGGCGAGGGACACGGCAACCGCATGCAGCCGGGCCGGATCGACGTTTTATACCGGACCCTGCAGTGGTTTGACTGGTATGTGAAGGATGCCAAACCGCTCAACGGGCCTCTGCCGCCTCTGGACATCAGCAACGATTATGGGCTCGATCTGCCGGAAAATAATTGATAATTGAATTTAGAGCATTAGTGCAAAAAGGGGCGCAGAAAAAAGCGCCCCTTTTCTATTTGTCAAAGAGATATGCCATTTCAACTTCCCGGTTTCCTTTTGCATCGGAGACCCACATGGTCCGCTTCCCGTAAATGGAAGCGCCGCCGAATTCACCGTTCTTGTTCACCGCATAGAAATTGACATTAAAATTCGGTCTGTTCTTTTTGTCCAGCAGATAAGGCAATTTGGTATGGCTGGCAATCCGCTCGCAGGCGGCCAGGCAGGCATCGGTGGGCGATTTCCCCTGCCGCATGAATTCCACTACCATGAAACTGCACAGATTTTTCATATTGGCCTCGCCCCGTCCGGTGGAGCCAGCCGCACCAACCTCATTGTCAACATAAAGCCCGGCACCGATAATGGGTGAATCTCCCACCCTTCCCGGGATCTTAAATGCCAGGCCGCTGGTGGTGGTCACACCGCCCAGATTCCCGTTGGCATCCACTGCGCAACAATTGATCGTCCCATGCACATCAAAATATTTTCTGAGTTCGGCATTTACTTTATCGGGGGGCGGCGGGAACCAGTCATCCTTGTCATTCAGCGTTTCCTTCCAATACAACCAAATCTCCCTGGCCTTGTCGGTGAGCAAGTCTTCTACCTTGAATCCATGGGCGCGGGCAAATTTCTGGGCTCCCGCCCCGACCAAAAGAACGTGGTCCGTGCGTTCCATCACCAGTTTGGCCACCTTGGAAGGATTCTTAATTCCCTCCAGCGCGCCAACGGCGCCTGCGTTATGGGTGGGACCGTGCATGACCGAAGCATCCAGCTGCACAACGCCTTCCTCATTGGGCAGTCCTCCGTAACCAACCGTAATGTCTTCCGGATCATCCTCTATAATATTCACGCCCGAAATCACAGCGTCCAGGGGATCGGCGCCGTTTTGGAGCAATTCCACGGCCCGGGCGGTGGCCCGCTCGCCATTGGAACTTGATATTACAACGGGGTGGTCAGGCTTTCCCGGCGATTTGACAGTCTGCCCTTTCAAATTTCTGAAAAAGGACGGGACAATTGTCATGCCCGTGCCTGCCAGAAGAGACTTCTTCAAAAATTTTCTGCGATCCATTTTACTTATCTTCCTCCTCAGGTAAATGATTCATTTTATCCAGCAAAGAATTAAGTCCGGAGCGGACGTCCTCTTCCTGAAATATATTAATTAGCTGTTTTACCATATCCTGATTCCGAAGCCGCAAATTCAGGGACACTCCCGGGCGCTCCAGTGAATTGTCCCACTCAATATGAAGGTTTCCGGAAAAGCGCTTCTCTATCTCCCGGGTGTTTTGCTGCACTGTTCTTCGAATGGATATCAATACCGGGAATCTTTTTTCATTCACCCTGTTCTTGATTTCCTGCACCTTTTGCTGGGGAGTCATCGGGCCTTTCCGGATGGAATTCAATGAAAGCGAGGAAAACAGCTCCGCCGGGTCAATTCCGTCCCGCAAACAGATATCCTGAACCTGTTCAAGAAGGACCATGAGTTCTGCCGCCTTGAAATTTAACTCCTCCGCCACGATGAACCATGGCTCGTATGCCCGGAACGGATAGCTGACCAGGCGTTCCAGCCGGCGCAACTGAATATCCGTCCTGTGAAAATATTCTTGCACCCATTCCGGCAATTTCATCAGTTTTTGTGTCAAAGAAGAGAGGGAAGGAAAACGTCCGATTTCAAGCAGATTTTCAATTTCCCCGATATCCGGCATTGGCAGAAACCTCGCAGCATGATGGATGATCCGCAATTTTTCCATCATGCTCAGCCTGCCGGAAAAGATGTTCAGATGAAGGGCGGAAAGAAAGGCATCGCTTCTATTGCTTTCCCTAAAGAAGATTGCCGGGATCTGCGTCAGCCCGGCTTCCTGCGCGGCCAGCAGACGCCGCTGGCCGTCAATAACGAGCGGTGTTTCCGCATCTATTATCCGGATGGGCACAAGCACGCCCCGTTCCCGGACAGACCGGCTTAAAAACGGGATTGAAACATTGTAATGCCAGGAGAAGAAATCTGCTTTTATTAAGTCCTGAGGCGAGACGGGCCTTATATCCATGATGCATTCATGTTTTTATGAATGTTAATTTATCGAATCGCGGAATAAAAGCATTTAAAATATTTTATTCAAAACTCACTGCTGGAGTGTATTTCAGGAAATGGAAGGAAAATCTAGGATAATGATTCTTATCTGCAGGGCGTTTGCATTTAAGAGATGGTTTAAAAAAACGGGGGATCAAAAATTATATTGCTTATAGCTCTGGTAACTTTCCTGTGCCACCACTTTTATGACGCCGGTTGCGGGAACTGCCAGCAGCATGCCGAGGATACCAAAGAACTGACCGCCGACAATCACCACCAGAAGAACCAGCAGCGGGTGAAGATTTACAGTTTTTGCCACTACCAGCGGCTGCACCAGCACGTTATCCACCAATTGGACCAGTATGAACGCCACGGCGATCCACAGTACCTGGGAAAAATCGCCGGTCTGCATGACGGAAACGATGATGGCGGGTATGGCCCCGGCAATGGGACCGATATACGGAATAAGATTGGCCAGCCCCGCAAAAATGCCGATCACGATGAAATATTTGACGCCGATAATCCACAGGGCCAGAATGGAGAGAATACCGATAATAAGCGCATCCATAAACTGACCTCGCAGGTAATTCCCGAGCTGCTGGTCCATTTTGTATTGCAGATTTAGGCTGAATTCAAAGTAACGGTTGGGTACCAGGCTGATAATCCGCTTGTTGATTTCCCGGCCGTCTTTCAGCAGGAAAAAAATGATGAAAGGAATAATGACCAGATTGGTGACCAGCGAAAAAACATTTAGCAGATAGCTGAAAAACTGCTGGCCCAAACTGCCGAAGACGGATTGAAGCCTTTCGGTCAGGTTAATATCCGCCATGCCCAGAAATTGCAGTTTGGATTTCAACACGTTTTCCAGTCCTGAGAAAAATTCCTGTGCTTTTCCGGCAGCCAGCCCTTCCTGAATCGCCCGGGTCTCGGTGCTGATGACGGGTAAAAGCAACAGGATAAATCCGGCCATGATAGTCATAATGGCCAAAAACACCACCAGGGTGGAAAGAGTGCGGTTCAAGCCCCGCGATTCCATGGAGCTGGCCACCGGATCCAGTATGTATGCTAACAGGGCGGAGATAATCAGAATCCTGACCAGCGGGGCCAGCGCTTTGAGCAGGAAAAGAACAAGCACAAAAACAATGAATACAAACAGCATTTTCAGGTAGCGGTTCATTTTACGGGCTGCCCTTCACTTTCCTGCAGGAGCATCAATTGATTTCGCATTTCCTGATTTTCCTCGTTGGCCGCTTTGAGACGGTCTCCGATACTTTTCGCCAGCATGGAGACAATTTTCACGCCTAATCGCGGATTGCGGTCAATCAAACCAAACAGATCCGGCTGGAAAAAACCAAGCATTTTACAGTCGCTTTCGGCAATGGCAGTAGCGGAACGCGGAGAATCATCCAGAAGAGCGAGTTCACCGAAGAACTCACCTTCCTTCAAATGGGCGACGATTTGTCCGGCCGGTTCCAGCCGTATCTTCACCCGGCCCTTTTCTATGATATACATTCCCACGCCGGCGTCTCCCTGCCGGAAAACGATTTCTTCCTGCTTATAAAATCGCCGGTGCAAAATTCGCTCAACCGCTTCAAGCTCTTTGTCTTTCAGTTCCTGGAAGATGGGTATTTTCTTAAGAATGGCACTGATGCTCTCTTCGGTTTGATTTTTATCCCTAAAAATATTCTCCCAAAGACTCTTCATGAATGCCTCAATTTTTAATCAATATAGAATCGTAATCGACATGATTCAAGAAATATTTAGCGGTTCTCTCGTCTCAAATTGTATAATAACAATAAATGCATTGTTATTGGGGAGATCGGTACAAATAATTACCAGATTTGTTGATCCGTAAATTTGCTAAAATCCGCCTGATTGCGTAAACTGGATAAACGAAATTTTCACCAACAGGAAAGGATCCATCAATGACCGATAATCTCTATTATTACAAGGCAGAGGTTGTCTCGGTTTATGACGGCGATACTATAACGGTAGACATCGATTTGGGATTCCGAGCGTGGCTGAAGAAAGAGAAAATAAGATTGTATCGGATCAATGCCCCGGAAGTAAGAGGTTCGGAGAGGGAGGAGGGATTAAAGTCGCGGGATTTTCTGCGAAGCCAGATTCTGGATAAGGAGATTGTTCTGCAGACCATTAGGGACCGGCAGGGGAAATACGGGCGCTACCTGGCGGAAGTGTGGCTGGAACAGGGAACGAAATGGATCAACATCAATGATCTGATGGTGACGCAGGGAATGGCTCATTATCAGGACTATTAATCTCCAGTGGCATTAATTGTCTCTCCTTCCGCTGCCGTCCTGGGGAATTATTTATTTTCCCTGCCTGTTCGTGAAATGATTGTATTAAATTTCGGTTTGTTCTGATTTCAGAATTGATGTGGGACGCAATGAGTTTAGGGAAGGTCTGAATTGCCATACACGGGAGAAATCGCGGCCTTAGCCACTGCGATGTGCTGGTCTCTGACATCTATTATTTTTACGGCTGCCGGCAAGAGAATCGGGGCCCTGCAGGTCAACCTTTATCGCCTGCCGCTGGCGGTGCTGCTGCTGGCGGTCACCTATTTCAGCTTTTGGGGCGATCTGCACGCCCCGGTCAGTTCGGTGGTGTGGCTGGGAATCAGCGGTATTATCGGCCTGGCAATCGGGGACACCTTTCTTTTTCAATCGATGATATTGGTGGGCGCCCGTCTCAGTATGGTATTGCTGGCGCTGGTACCGCCCATTACCGCCTTGCTGGCGTTTCTCTTTCTTGGTGAATCCATCAATTTTCTGGGCATTGTGGGAATAGGCATCACGGTGGCGGGCGTTATGTGGGTGGTGGCGGAACGAACACCAGACCCATCGGGGATACGAAAAAGAATCTCGCTGACCGGCGTGTTCTTCGGTTTTATGGCGGCAGTCGGACAGGCGGTGGGTCTGATTTTCGCCAAGAAAGGCCTGATCCCCGAGATGAATTCCATATTCGCAACGTTGGTCAGAATGTTCAGCGCGCTCATCGTGCTCTGGCCGATTTCTCTTCTGCTGGGAAGAGTGAAAAAGCCGCGCCGCTTATTCGGAACGGACAGCGCCGCCTTAAAACTGATGTTAGTCGGTGTGGTTTTCGGACCGTTTCTGGGCGTCACGCTCTCTCTGGTATCCGTGAAGTATACCAATACCGGCATCGCCGCCACCCTCATGGCAACGGTGCCGGTGGTCATGCTGCCGCTTGTTATATTAATTGAAAAGGAAAAGCCCACCCTGCGGGCGGTGATCGGCGCCGCGGTGGCGGTGGCAGGCGTCGCAATCATCTTCCTGAGATAATATTCATATCTCCACTCTTCCAGACTATAGCAGGCGATTATCTAATCGGCGCAGACCCGCATCCCTGGCCGCCTGCCTGGCCTGCTGATATTCATCCCAGCCCAGCCGCATATCTATCTCGGGGCGCAACCAGGCCTCCCCAGCCGGGCGGTACTGTGACATGACATTCAGATAGGTATTCGCAGATATCTCATCCGCTAGAAAATGAAAAATTTTTCCGGAATCCTCCAGCATGCCGGGCATTACCAGATGGCGAACCAGCAGTCCCCTGACGGCAATGCCATTTTTTACCACGAGATCTCCCGCCTGCCGGAACATTTCCCTGACAGCATCCCTCGCCACTGCGCCATAATCGCTCACGGCAGTGTAGCGTTCACCCAACTGATCACTGTAAAACTTAAAATCCGGCATGTAAATATCAACAATCCCCTCCAGCAGACGCAGGCTAAGCAGACTGTCGTACCCGCCGGAATTGTATACCAGCGGAATGCGCAGTCCGCCCTCGGCAGCGATTTTTACCGCCTCAATCAGTTGGGGCACAATATGGCTGGGGGTCACGATATTGATATTGTGACAGCCCATCGCCTGCACTTCCAGCATAATTTCCGCAAAGTGCCGGATGGATACCGGACTGCCGTTCAGCAAATGGCTGATTGAATAGTTCTGGCAGAACAGACAACGGAGGTTACATCCGCCAATGAATATGGTGCCGGAACCGCGGCGTCCCACCAGGGGCGCTTCTTCCCCAAAATGCGGGAAATGGCTGGAAACGACCGGTTCGTAAGCAGTGCCGCATTCTCCTTTCTCACCTTTGAGCCGGTTCGCCCCACAGTTACGGGGGCAAACCCGGCAGGAGGATAGGACTGACCGCGCCTTTTTCAATTTCTGTTCAAATTTTCCGCTTTTTAAAGTGTGGAGATAGACGGGATAATCTTCGATCATATTGTTCTGTCATTTTACAGATGGAGAAGAGTGCCGATCAATTAGGCTCATTTTATAGCTACCGCCCAGGGCGAACCTGTGGGCCGAAAATTTTCTGGAAAAGTAACCGCACCATGGGGATCTGACACAAATGATTTGAATTCCCGGTGTTTCTGCTATTTCTTATCGGTATCAATCTGCTTCACAGAATTTAAAAAGGCGGACAGAATGCACCACAAGCATTCTATTCATATTGCGACTTTCGCATCATCGAACGATTTCATTAATAAGCGCATCTGTCAATTCGGTCGTTGTGGCGGTTCCGCCCATGTCCGGAGTCAGATGGTCCCGTTCGGTCAGCAGGACGATGACGGAATGCTTGATATGATTGGCAACCTGTTCTTCACCCAGGTAACGCATCATCTGCTCGGCTGAGAGAATAACCGCCAGCGGATTGGCAATATTTTTACCGGCGATGTCCGGCGCACTGCCGTGAACGGCTTCAAATACGGCCAGATCTTCGCCGTAATTCACACCGGGGACCAATCCCAGTCCTCCCACCAAACCGGATCCCAGATCACTGATAATATCCCCATACAGATTCGTCAAGACCAGCACATCAAACTGTTCGGGGTGCATCACCATCTGCATGGCGCAATTGTCCACAATAATTTCTTTATACTCTATCTCTTTGTAATTCTCGGCGATGGTCCGGCAGCTATTCAGGAAAAGCCCGTCACTCTTCTTCATAATATTAGCTTTGTGAACCGCATGGACTTTTTTACGATCATTATTCCGGGCGTATTCAAATGCAAACCGGGCAATTCTCTCCGATGCGGCGCGGGTAATTATCTTCAGGGTTTGTGCCACACCGGGCGCAATATCCTGTTCCAGCCCGGCATATACATCTTCGGTGTTCTCCCGGACAATTACCATATCCACATTCAGAAATTTATTGCTAATCCCATATTTACTGGTGATCGGCCGGACATTGGCGTATAGATTCAACTGTTTGCGGAGCGTCACATTCACGCTGGTGAAGCCTTCGCCAATCGGCGTTGTCACCGGCCCCTTGAGCGCCACTTTGTTGCGGCGAATGGATTCCAGCACGTTATCAGGAAGCGGAGTACCGTATTTCTCCAGGGCCGCAGTTCCCGCTTCGACAGTCTCCCACTCAATTTTCGCGCCGGCAGCCTCGAGAAAACGCTGTGCCGATTGGATGACTTCCGGTCCAATCCCGTCCCCGGGGATTAATGTGACTTTGTGTTTCATATCGATACTCCCTCTTCTTTTTGATGAGTGTGAATGGATAACTCCGCCAAATCCCAATTATACTTCCGATCAAAAAATACCCATGAAGATCTGAAAAGGCAACTTTTTTCATGGCACCGCACTGAAATTCATGATTGTTTTTCTGGGGGGACTGCCATTTTGAATCAGTTTGCCTCGTCTTCGATCGCTACATCCGGCCCGGGCTCAATTCGCTCGCTTTGATGCAAATCCACTTTGACCTTCTCATTTACCAGGCTGATTAATTTCTGTCCGGGTTTGGGCACCGGTCCGGATTCACTGGTATAAATGACCAGTTTTTTATTGTCGGTAATTAAAAACAGCGGTATAATATTATGTGATTCAGCATGTTTTCTGAATATGTCTTCCCGGAAGCGGTCGGTTATGTTCATAGCCTTCACCGTGCTGTCCGTACCAAACCGTTCAAACAAATACGAATAGGTGTGATTTAATCCAAAAAGAATATTTCCCCTCAAATCCTTCGATAGCACCTTACTCTGTTGTTCTTCGTTCTCCTCAACAGACAATTGAAAGACCTCATTAGTGCCGAAAGTTTTTGAAAAATACAGCGCAGCAAGGGAATTCACTTCCTCGTTGGCGCTCAGTGCCAGCAGCTTTCCGATGCCGGTCAGATCGATGTCATCGAAAATATATTCGGAAAGAATACTGCCGTAATAGGTCGGCAGACCTTCCATCCGGGCGGCCGAAATATTTTGCCAGTTGGTGTCGATCAGCAGCACCCTGATACCATTGCTTTTCAAACTCCTGGCGATGGCCCGGGCAAAGGGATAGGCACCCAGGATCAGACAACCCTGCGGATTGGGTTTGGCTATCCCCAGCCATTTTGCGACCGGCATGGCGGTAAATCCGTAAATGGCAATTGTCCCGATAATGACCAAAAAGGTGAGGGGAACCAGAATACCAGCTTCAGGAATTCCGGCGCGTTCCATTTCCAGAGCGAAGAGAGAAGAAACGGCAGCCGCCACAATGCCGCGGGGAGCCATCCAGCATAAAAAAGATTTTTCCCTGCGGCTGAGGGACGATCCGATTGTCGATGAATAGACCGCTGCCGGCCTGATCAGGAAGATCAGACTGGCCAGGAACACAAAGCTTCTCCAGTCGAGCATCTTCAGGTCGGCAATATTGATGCGGGCAGCCAGAACAATGAAAAGCACGGAAATGAGCAGTACCCGCAGGTTTTCTTTAAATTCGATGATATGATGGACTGTCACCTTCTTCTGATTGGCCAGGAATATTCCCAGCAGGGTTACCGAAAAAAGCCCGCTCTCCGGCTGTATGACATTGGAGGAGGCAAAGACGATGAATACCATCATCAGGGAAACCGGGTTTTGTAGATAGTCGGGAATCAACTGACGTTTCAAAAGGAAAATGAATGTATAGGCACCCAAAATGCCAATCAGACTTCCAAAAAATATGGTCTTCAGGAGCCCGCCCAATATCGCTGCGGTGGCCTCCCCCAGACCGCTAGCAAGGGTGCCTTCGAAAACCAGCACCGCCAGCAGCGCCCCGATGGGATCGTTGATCATTCCTTCCCACTTAAGGATTGAATTCATCTGGCCCGAGGGCCGGATCTGGCGCAGCAGGGGAAGAATAACCGTGGGTCCGGTGACAACCAGAATCGCACCCAGAAGCATGGAAAGCGGCAGGCTCAAACCCAGAATCAGCAATGCGGCAGCGGTGCTGAGAATCCAGGTAACCAGGATGCCGATGGATATCAGATTGCGGATCACTTTTCCGACCGCTTTCAATTCTGACAGACGTAAATTCAGGCCGCCTTCGTACAGGATCACCGCCACTGAAATCGAGACCAGCGGGAACAGCAGCTTTCCGAAGACTTCATCGGGATGGACCCAACCCGTTAGCGGGCCGGCCACAAAACCGGCGATCAGCAGCAGCAGAATTGAGGGCAGCCTCAACCGCCAGGCGATCATCTGGGACACGACCCCGAAAACAATTATGACTGCCAATTGTACCAAATAATTTTCAGCCAAAACATCACCTGTTTTTCTGATTAACATTCAATATCAAATTAATATACCAGGCAAAGAGCCCGGTTTCGCAGGAAGACCGGTGAAATGTATATGAGTCGCAGCCGGGCAATTTCGCCGCTGACGGGAAACCGCCCGGCCGAATAATTTTGTTTGGCAGCGAAGGAGAGAGGACGAAACGATTACAGGCCAAACAGCAAACTGCCGGCGATCAGGTAGAAATTGTTCTTGGTTCCCACCCCCGGAACGCTTTTAAAATCATAATTCAGAAAGACGTACCGTATGTCGCCGGCCAGCCGCACATTGGAGCCCACCGGCAGCTCGACGCCGGCCCCGAAATGCCATCCGACTTCCTGCTTTGTCTCATCGGCGAATCCCGCATCATTCAGTTGGCTAGAAAAATCAAAGGTGGTGTTATACCATCCGAACCCAACGATTCCGTAGATAATGGGCAA
>JARRQT010000012.1:0-40018 GCA_037381445.1 Calditrichia bacterium | reverse complement strand
AGCCAGGCGGTTTCTTCAAGCATATTTGAAGGCATCGGCTGCTCAACAAATTCCACGCCCTGATTGGCCAGCCATTCTATTTTTTTGATTGCCTCTTCTTTTGTTTTCCAGCCTTCATTGGCATCCACCCGGATCGGTTTATCCGTCACACTGCGGACCGTTTTGACAATCATTTCATCATCTTTTGTACCAACTTTTATTTTCAGAATGCGATAGGGCGCGGCTTCGGCAACTTTTTGTTTGATGACCTCCGGTGTATCAATACCAATGGAAAATGAGGTTGCCGGTGAATGGGCCGTATTGAGCCCCCACAATTTATACAGCGGAACACCAATGGATTTTCCCACCCAATCCATCATGGCGATATCAAGCGCAGCCTTGGCGCAGCTTTGATCAGAGATAGCGGAGTCTATTGCCTCTTTTATGTCAATATAATGATTCAAATCGTGATCTTTCAGAATGTGCGCCGCTTCGTTTAATCTCTGGGTTGTCAGTTCCGCATTTTCGCCATACCTGACATTGGGTGCCGCTTCGCCATAGCCAATAATGCCGTCCCTTTGCAATTTTACAAAAACGTTGGTTTTATAATCGCTGGAATTTCTTGAGATAGTCCAGGTATGTTTTCAAAATCACCCGAATCTGCGCCGGAAGCTTTGAAAAAGGGATTAAAAAAAGTCAGCCCTAAAAACGTGCTTCCGGAAATTGACAGGAACTCTTTTCTGCTTAATACCATGATTTTCCTTTCCGCTGTTATTTAAAAATTCTCTTAATCTTCTGCAATCCACTTTTCCGTGATGGACTGTAAACTGATGATCCTGGATTCAGGCTGGCAACATGAACCCACCCGCTCTGATGAATGAACTCTGTGCCTCCCAGGCTGATTCCCACGTGCGTTATTCGCTCTTTACTGCCAAAGAACAATAAATCGCCGGGCAGCACATTGGAGAAATTTTCATCCGGCACAACTTCCTCTCCCGAAAAAACCTGTTGCCTGGCATCGCGCGGCAGATAAATGCCATTTGCTTCAAAAACGGTGCGGGTAAATCCCGAGCAATCATTTCCCTTTGGTGAATTGCCTCCCCATAAATACGGAATTCCCATCATGCTGCGGGCAGTGAATACAATTTTTGATCTTAATTTGTCGCCGGAAAGCTTTTCGCCGGCTTCATCCGACACCATGCGATGCGGAAGATAGCCCTCACGTCCGTCCGGGGTGGAAACCTCCATCCATATACCTAATATTTTTCCCGGCTTCAATCGTGCATTCAATACCACATCGGTAACTGGCTCGGCATTATCTTCCGGCTGAGAACGAATCATTGTGAACAACTCTTTGACCTTTACCTTTTTAGATGATTCCCATTCCTCTTTACCATTTTGATCGGTGCGCAGGAACGAATCCTCAGTCATCCATCCGAGATACCCATAGTCCGTCTGCACCAGAAACCAGCCGCCGTCTTTTTTCAAAAGGTGCACAGCCTTCCCCATGATACACTGATTCACCATCTGGGCCGAATGCCGGGGATGATCCCTCATATTGGCCACACTTACATTTATGATTCCATAAATATTGTCGCCCAAATCCGTATCCGGAAGAACTCTCAGACTATCAAGATATTTTTCATCGCCTATAACCGAATCTGCCCAGGATACTAATTCAGCCTTTGCCGCGGGAACCGTGGTTTCTCCTCTCAGCACCCATTTACTATCGCCGTATGTTAATCGAGCGGTGAACAAATTCAGACTCTTGTCCGGTGCATACTTTTTCCCGATCTCTTCGGATCTTTCCGAGAATTTCCCTGCAATTTGATCTTGCCGTCCGCAGGAGCTAAGAATTATCAGGAGCAGAAATGTTAAAAAATATACAGACTTTCTCGTCATCGTTGACCTCGTTGCAACATTCAGGATATTTTCTTTCCGGTGAAACCGCCATTTTGGCGGTTCGAAAAATTTAATTGCTTTGCTGATGCCCGACGATTGCATCAGTTCTTTTGATCTCAGCCAACTGAACTTCAAATGCATTGCATTTTCGATCATGAATGCCCTTATGCCGGGCTCTTATCTCATAAGGATCATTTTTCTCAATATCGCATGCTGGTCTGCCAGCAACCGATAAAAATAGATGCCGCTGGCCAGATTTCCTGCTTCAAAATTCACCGTATGAACGCCGGCATTCTGACGGGCATTGACGAGTGTGCAGACCCTCTGACCCAACAAATCATACACTTCCAGAAGAACCATCCCGTTCCGTTGTGTCTTGTACCGGATTTTCGTATTGGGATTGAAAGGGTTCGGATAATTCTGATATAGCTGAATCTCCCTGGGAATCAATTTTCCGGTTTGGGATTTTATGCCGGTCACCGTTGGATAATGAAGTCTCAGATTATCAAAATAAAGGGTGCCGCTATTGGTGTCCCCGACAACGCCGGTATACATTAATTTGATGTGGATACCCCTCATTCTGATTGGGAAATGGAAAGCGGAGCCGGCATCGATGGCATTAAATTTTGACAACGGGATCTTATAGGTCTCATATCCGGTTGCTGAAGTCGAGAAAAGGCCGGTGGAGGCAGCAAACAGTTCATCGTTGTCATCACTGATAATCACATCGGCAATATGTTTCATTCCGTTTGATTTTATGTCAAGCAGAATGGTGTCGGGCAATCCGTAGATATCCTCGTCCGTATCGAGATACACCCAACTTCGGCCTTCACTGCTGCGCACAAACTGATAGTCCAGACGCAATGCCTTCTTCCCGGTTGTTTTCGGTGTATCGACGGCGGTCAATGTTGTCGCCTGGGCGTCATAAAGTTCCCCGGAAACAGTCCAGTTGCCAGCAACATCCATGGTATCCAGTGTCACCATATCCTTGCCGATCTCGACTGTTACCAGGGCAGTATCGGTTTTTCCACGGAATTGCACCACTACTTTAGCCTGACCTTCTGCTATGCCCTTAAATTTGCCGGTTGTGTCGATTACACCAACTTCAGGATTTAAACAATTCCAATGATAATCACTGAGCGCAATTTCGGGGTGCAGATTGTCCACATCGGTAGGATTGACATGGAACTGCACCGTTTGAATGGAATCCGTGGTAAGCGCACGGGGCGAGATATCAATATCTTTAATGCCTTTTATGAAGATATAGACGGAATCCTTCAATCCCTGGCAGGTCACATAAACATAACCGCTATCGGGTTCTCCTGCTGCCAAAAAATAACCACTCTGTGATACCTGCCCAAGATTAGGGTCCACGTTAAAGCTTAATTCCTCAGTATTGATCGGCGATGGATGGAAATATTCGTCCCAGCCTTTGACGGTAATCCAAAATCCATTTTTGAGAAAAACGCGTTGGTTATCGGGTTCGACCTGGATAGATGCTGTGCCAGTGCCTGCCGGAGCCAGGGAAACGCAGAGCATCGAGTTTGCGACATGCCGCTCCTGACCATCGGAAGGATGATTTTTTACATCCCCATATAAAACAAATGTGGTCGAGCCGCCACCATCCAGATTAATTGCATCCGAAGCTCCCAGGTAAAGCATAAAATTGGCAAGATCGCGATAGGACATTCCGTTATACCACCCCACAACCCGGCCATCTACCGTGGCGATATAAAGAGTCTTTTTGTCGGCGGATATTCCCACAAATGTGCGCGGATGGACAGCAGTATCCCCACCGCCGCTGTATACTCCATCTGTCAGTATTTTATTATTTCCTCCGACCATCTGCACCAGATTGGCAAGCCCGGGAAGAAGCTGAAGCTGCACCCCGACAGTGTCTCCGATCTGCAGGTTGTTTTGCAAAAATACGGCTGCGGCACCATGCCCGGAGAGCACTGCTTTCCCTTTGCTGATGGGCATATCACCATCAGTATCAATAGCTTCTACCACACATCGCACCGTATCGTTGACGATCCAGGGATCGACCGGCGCAATGCTAAGCTCATACCCGTATTGGTTGGTCCCGGTGGATGAGCCCTTAAACGAATTATAAAGGATCAGCTCGTCGGTGGAACGGTCTTTGTTCACCCCCGCCACGGCATATTCCAGGTCACCGACCATAATTTTTGCGGCGAAGGTCACAGGATCGATGTAAGGATGATTATTTATGTCAAAACCAAGCGTGGGCCATCCATTTGGATTCTTCAGGACTTCCCCGTTTATAACCTGGGTGTTGAGCGGAACACCGTTGCTGGTATCATAAAAATCTCCGTTAATCGCGCCAACCACCTCATGTCCCTCATAACTATGACGGGCCGCCATGGAGCTGACGATTTCCATGCCCTGCAGACGGTCGTTTGCTTTGACGGTTTGCATGGTGACATAGGGATTGGTCAGGTCTATTTCCAGTACATTAATATTCCAGAGCCGGGTCGGCGCGACGATATGCCTGTAGGTCATTCCCGGCCCCACCTGCGTTGTGATGTCGGTATGAAATTCTGTCTGCGCCTGCAGAGGCAGCCAGAACAGGCAGATGGCAGTTAATATGGAACACCCTATTTTCATGATGGAATCCTTTACAAATTTTCCTTTTCCGGACTAATATGCTATTGCATTTTCCCTCGTAAATAGAATCAGGAATTATTTCATAAAAATCATTTTTTTCGCCTGAACAAAATCTCCGGCTCTCATTTCATAAACATAAATCCCCGATGCCAGACTGGAAGCGTCAAAACTGATACGGTAATTGCCGGGATTTTTTTCTTCCGAAACAAGCGTCTTCACAAGCTGGCCCAGCGTATTATAGATACCGATTGATACATGAACCTTCTTCGGAATCGAAAATGAAATAGTGGTAGCAGGATTAAAAGGATTGGGATAATTCTGGTCCAAAGAGAATCTGTCGGGAATGAGCCCTTCGGGATTTGTCCTGGCGATTGAAGTGGGAATCTTCTTCACAAGCCGCAGATCGTCAAAATAGACGAATCCTTTGGGAAAGGCGCCGGCCTGATAGGCAAGCTGAAAACTGTCTATACGGTAGCTCGGCATATCCAGTTTGCCGTTGCCCAGACCTGCCCAGCTCTGAACGGTGGAAGGATCACTTAATTTCCATTCGATCAGTTTCCAGCCCAGCCAGTCAATTTCATACCACTGGGAGACTTCATGGTTTGGCCAGGATGCCCCGTCCCCTTCATCCAGTGCAAAGCGGAACAAATTATGGCTGCCATCGCCAAAAACATAACATTGCAGTGTGTAGGTAGTATCAAAGAAGACGCTGCGCGGCGCTCCTCCGCTCAGATACTCGCGAATCAGCCATCCCGAAGCATTGAGGTCCCAGTCATAATATAATTTGAGCGATCTTTGACTGGACGTTAGTTCATTCAGATAATCCTGACTCTCCTCCATATAAATTCCGGGGCTGGGATTGATGCCGGTGGTGCTGCCGCTATTGGCGGGCTGCCACCAATAGGATGAGAAACCGGCCTCGAGGGGATCGATTGGCGTTACCTGCAGATCCGTTGTCGCTGCGTTAAAGCTTACGGATAAATATGTGACAGTTGCATTTCCGTAGAGGTCCTTTAATCCCGGGTAAATTCTTGCCACATATAGTGCGCCGGGGGTCAGATCTTCCGTCGGGAAAAAATTCAGCACGCTTCTTTTATCCACCACATAATGCTTTATAATACCGGGAACCGTCTCTTTTGTATCGAATTTCTCCAAAAATACATTTTCAGGTGTGATGGATGTATCCGCCAGCTCTTCATCAAATTCAATATTTACAATGGGTCTTCTTTCCACATCTTTCTGGTAGCGGGAGGGATAATAGGCAATCACCTTGGGAGGATAAACATCGAAGCCGGTTTTGAAAGAAAGACTCAGACCATCTCCCCCATTTCCATCCGCATCACCATCGAATAGATGGTCATATTGATCCGTGACGCTACCGGGGATAGTGATTGTATAATTCGTCAGGAACTCCAGTGAATCGCTTTGGATTCTCAATTGGCTGTTGTTTTCTCTCCATGAAAAATTCAGCGGTATTTCAGGCTGGATGGTAAGTGAAGATTCAACGCTCTCCACATTCATTGGTCTGCTGAAAGTTAAGACGATGTCATCCAGAATCGAAACTGCCGTATCGCCATCTGCGGGCGTGCTGGATGCGAGGTATGGCGGAATGCTGGAAACCAGGGCGAAATCCTTAAAAGTGAAGAAGGTGCTGGAAACAGCGATCCGGGCGCTGTCAGGAACATAATTTTCAGCATTTACAGAGATGGTGACCGAATCGTAATCCATATTTTCCAGATAATAAAAGCCATTGTGAAGCAGGTCAGGATCGCTGGTAAACTGGTTAAACAAGGATTCATAGGTGTCTGTGACATACTGGCGACCCTCAACGCTAATTACCGCACCATTGATCGGTATACCGCTTTCGGCATCGGTGATAATCCCGGCCACAATATCAGCGGGGGGACGCGGAATGTTGTGATAGGCCAGAATTGACCAGAAAAAGGTGCGGGCTTCCATTCGGCGCCAGTCATGGTTCATATACAACTGATTTTGCCTGAGATTGGTATGGAATCCGGCCTCGCTCAGTTCCGAGGCCATATCACTTTCACGATTGACATGCAGATAAGGATAATGCTTATCATGATTATAGGGAAAGCCTTCATAAAAGGTACGGTCGGCATAGTCCCCACGGGTTGTGGTTCTCATTCCCCTTGTCAAAAGATCGACCATGATCTGGCTCATGGCTTGTCCGCCGTTCGGAGTCTTCTCAACGATCGTTCCGTTATCTATCCATCCGCCCCATAAGAGCAGTGTGCTGTTGCTGCTTTCTCCGCCGGCATCCGTGTGAATAGAATGATACCAGGCAGCCTTCAGGAAATTTGCCAGATCCGTGCGCTGCGACAGGGATACGCTTTGCGTATCATTTGTTCTGGAAAGATACACGGTATCAATGTCGGTTTCGTTCATCAGCATGTCACGGAGTTCCAGTGCGACCCGCACAT
Source organism: Calditrichia bacterium (assembly GCA_037381445.1). Lineage (GTDB taxonomy): Bacteria > Calditrichota > Calditrichia > RBG-13-44-9 > RBG-13-44-9 > JARRQT01. The sequence goes on along the minus strand of JARRQT010000012.1, from coordinate 33,068 downwards.
TACGTTTTGCTTCGGAGATTGCCCAGCTAAAAGTTGGCATGTTTTCATTCTGGCTATGCCCCGGATCCACAAAAATATTCCAATCTGACAATCCGGTTACCTGCGCCATAGCCAGTATTGGAAAAAGAAGAAATGCTGCAATAATAAATTTATCTCTCATATTCATCTTGCGTCCTGTTCAATTTTTAAAAATCCTATGATTATTATTATTCAGAGTCACTTTTCCAGCCCGATACTGATAATGGTTCCTTCCCGGTAGGCACTGTAGACAATGCGGTTTCCGTCCGGAGACCAGTCGGGGTCCATTGCAATCCTGGAGCTGTTGGCGGTAATGTTTTGTTTTGCCGTCCCGTTAAAATCAGATACAAAGATATCAGAGGCGGTGTAGTTATGCCCATCGTCCTGCGTCACCATGTAAACAACAAATTGACCATCCGGTGACCATTGGGGACGATATCCGGTTCCAAGATCAAACACCTCGGAGGTTTCCACGTTCAGCACATGACAATTGCCGCCATACACTTCGAAAACCACTTTTTTTCCATCGGGAGAAAGGCGAAGATTAAGATATTGTTCACCATCGAAAGGACGAAACTGCGTTTTGAGGCCCGTTCCGGTATCTTCCAGAATAATTTTATCTCCCTTTGAATAAACGATGGATTGCGGGGCGGCGCTTTTGGCCAGCGTATTTTGACGGAAGCCGGTTTCCAGGTATCGTATTTTCCTCCCGTCAAAAAGGTAAATGCGGTTATCCCCCGATGTCCAGCGGGGAGTGCCGCGCAGATTTGTCCTGTAATCAATCAGTGTTTTTTCACTTCGCGCGGCAATATTGAACATTTTCACGGCATCCAGCCGCCTGCCATTTTCATACTTCGCGACATCCGTCAGGATATAATTTCCGTCTGCCGACCAGGAAAAGCCGAATCCGGCCGCGCCCTCATCTGTCAGCAGTTCCAACTGTCTGGTGGACAGCTCATAAATCCAGATTCCGCGGTAATTATTGCCGGTAAGCGCAATTCTGGAACCATCCGGTGACCATTTGGGATTCCGGAATTGAACACCTTCATTAGCCGGACTTACCAGCACCTCTTCCGGCTGAACCCTGAATAACTCCTGCGCAAAAATTTGTGCCGTAATGACCAGCACCATCAACAATATTCTTTTCATCTGATATCTCCAAAAATAACAACTATGTATTTAAATAATTCCTGTGAGCCGGCTTCTTAAGAGATTTAAAGCACAGCAGTTTCCAGCAAAACATTTGTACCGGGAGGCTTGCCCGGCTGCAGACCGCACGGTCACAATTTATTGAGTTTTCGTATTTTTTCTGCTCATCTTATACATGACAACCCGCATGACCTGTTTTGATTCATACTATTTCAGCAGAATCATTCGTTTGCGCATGACCCTGTTTTCATTCCGCAATTCATATACATAGATACCGGATGCCAGATTTTGCCCGCTGAAATCGATTTCATAACGACCGGGCAGTAATTCTTTGTTTACCAAAACAGCTACGACCTGACCAAGCACATTATAGATTGTCAACCTCACCTTTCCGGCTTTTGCGATATCAAAAGGAATGGTTGTTTCCGGATTGAAAGGATTCGGATAATTCTGCAATAAAGAAAATCTGAAAGGCGCCTGGGAATTTTCATCCGCAATTTGATTTGTAATTTCATATTGCTTCTTCACCACGCGCAAATTGCTGAAATACAGCGTTCCGGACCCGGCGCCGCTCTCATCATGTGTTAACTGGAAACTGTCAATCCGGTAAGTGCTCATATCTAACTGGCCGTTGCCCAGCCAGCTTCCTACCATCTCGGGATCGCTCAAATCCCACTGAATCAGCTTCCAGCCAATCCAATCGATTGTAAACCATACGGAAACTTCGTGATTGGGCCAGGACACCCCATTGCCTTCATCCAGCGCGAAACGGAATTTATTATGACTGCCGTCACCCAGGATGTAGCATTGCAAAATATAATCAGTACCAAAGAAGACATTTCGCGGCGGAGATTCATCCAGGTAATCACGAAGCAGATATTCCGAACCCGCCGGATCCAGATCGCTGGCATCCCACACATAATGCAGGCGGCCGGAATAGCGATCCAGCGGCTTGTACACATTCGGTAGATAAACCGTTGATGAAATATCGAAAGTGCTGGCAACCCTGTCAATCCCATTGGTTGAACCGCTGTAGCCGGGTTCTCTCCAATAGCCGGTTCCGGAGAAATTATCGATCATGGTGGTCTCTTTGTAGCTGTAGGGCTCGGTTTCAAACGTGAGGGAAATGGTTGTATCCAGTGCATTGCCGGCGGTATCCGTAATATCATTAAAGAGTGATATCTGATAGGCATGACCGGAAGGAAGATTCTCGTCAGTCTGAACGCTTAATATGGTCCTGCCGCCAATATCGTACATCTTTGCCTTGTGGGAGATTTCCTGCCCGTCCCGTGTAACTACGGTGGAAGCGGTCTGCAGGGAAGTATGATCGAGCAATTCATCGAAAGCAAAAGAGAAAATATCGGCAACATCGAAATTATCAACATAAACATTCATATCCGGATTGCTGTAGACCAGCCGCGGCGGGAAAATATCCTTTTCGATGGTTCGGAAGGTCAGGATGAAGTCTTCACTGCCTACACCATCGCCGTTTCCATCCAATTGCCTGCCATTGATGTCAGTGGCTTCCTTCTTTATGGTTAAAGTATATTCCGTATCATTCTGCAGAGATGCGGCGGGAATAATGGTCAATTGTTTTCTGTCCGATGACCAGACCGGAGAATTGAATTCAACAACCGGTTCAAAAATGACCGATTCGTTAAAAGAGGCGGTGTCCATGGTCTTGGAGAAATCAAGGGTCATCATGCTGTTTATCGAAATCGTATCGCCCGGCAGAGGATCGCTGGAAAGGACCACCGGCGCAAAGGACGGGATCGAATCGGTTTCCACACTGTTGGAGACAGCAGACTCGTTCCAGAAACGATTCAGACGGGTAGCAAAATATTTGTATTTTCCGTTAAAATCCTGCAGTCCGGTAACAGAATCTTCAACCGTGTATGCATTTCTGCCAAAATGAATATCAATGATTTCATCGGAATCAACATCCAACACGTCATCCTCAGAACGGTAAAGGCAGAAACGCTGATCCGCATCCAAAACTTCATCCGGCGAGATATTAATCCGGTAGTTTTGATCATCTATTTTTGTCAGAGCAACGACCGGCGCAGCGGGGATCTGAGCATTTAAAAACGAGGCCGCCCGAATTTTGGTTTTGCGGTTAAAAAATAAATTCTTCGCATCATCAAAGTAGTTATGATTCTTCCAGCTGGCATAGCTGAAGAACTGAAAACCGTCCACCCAGGGAACATCCCGGGAACGGTCCACAATCTGTTTATGGTTGTCCCATACGTTCTTATCAGACAGCGCATAGGAACCCGGCCCAACGGTATATAAACGGCCGGCATCGATCCCCGGCTGGATCCAGTACCCCCAACTTTCCGTTACGTTCCCGATAAGCATACCATAAAATTCACTGCCGGTGGTCCAGTGATAATGCATGGGCGTCAACTGGTCTATATAACCGTTATTAAACCAGAGCGCGGCATCCTGATACACCACGCCATACCCCTGCCAGCTTGTCCAGTTGTATTTCCCCAATGCAGCCGGAGACAAGCGCACCCACGGTTTCACCTGCTGGATGGAATCGTGCAGCGCATGGACAAATTCTGTGACACTCCAGCGCCACCAGTCTTCCCAACTGGCAAATCCCGCCGGCGGATTCACAGCGTCATAGGGATGCTCGACATCGTACAAATAGCGGTCCTGGCTGGGAGTTACCATCAGTTTTTCAATTTTTTCCTGAGAGATCTGCCCGTCAAGAGCAAAAATATTGCCTTCTTTCTGCAAGGCGCCGCTTGAGAAATCGGAGCGGTCGAATTCATTCCAGCGGACATAATCCAGATGGAGTCCGTCAATATCATAATTATTGACGATTTCCATGGCAACTTTCAGATTGTAATCCCTTACCTCCTGCAATCCCGGTGAAAGCGCACGGCTGGCTGGCATGGGCTGTCCGTAGCCGTCACGGCATACCCATTCGGGGTGTTCTTTGGCGGGGGCACCATCTACCATATCCGAGCAGTTAAACACATTATACCAGGCGTGTAATTCCATCCCTCTTTTGTGTGCTTCTTCGATGGCATAGGCCAGCGGATCGTAGCCGGGATCTTTGTATCCCGCATAATATCCCCAGGGTTCAAATGAAGAGTTATAATAGGCCGTGCCGCTTTGTCTGACCTGCCAAAGCACCGCATTCATATTGGCTTTTTTTAAATTATCCAATATCAGGCGGACACGTGCCTTGTTGTCTTCCGTTGAGCTGTAGGGACTGATATGCTCCCAGGTTACCACCCAGGCAGCGCGGAATTCAGTGTTTCCGCCGGCGAACAATTTTGCGGACAGCAGCAGAATTGATAAAAGTAATAAATACACGCGCATGATGATTACTCCATGAAAAGAATAAGATGATTGACGCCAAATTTCCCGATCCGATACAACTTCTGGTTTAGCAGAAAAAAATCAGCGACTTCCATATTATACTGTTTAATTTAAGGCTACTGCAATATTTTGCAGTCTTTTATTTCGGCACAAATGCCTACGCTGCCATGAAAATCAGAAAAAAACAATCCAAGCAGTTATAAAAGACACAGATGTTCAAATTAAAAATAAAGGCCGGATCAGAGAACTTCCGGCCTTTATTCCCATACTCAAATATGCTACTTCACCAGCATCATCTTGCCGGTGGCAACTGCATGATCGACCGTCAGTTTGAAGTAGTATTGACCTGAGGCCAGATTGCTGCCATTGAATTTGAATTCATGCCTTCCGGCTTCCAGGCGCTTGTTAATATAGGTTCCAACCAGGCTTCCGCGCACATCGTACACCCTTAACACCACATCCGCGCTCTTGCGCAGCTCAAAGGGAATGGTGGTCGTGGGGTTGAACGGATTGGGATAATTGCGGTAGAGGGTGAAAGTACCGGCAACTTCTTTCTTATCCTGCCCAGGCGCAATGCCATTAATACCATTCGGATTCAGGTCGAACTTTTTTACGCCATAGCCATAAAATTCAGCAAGATACAAAGATCCGGTGGTTGCGTCAAAAGCAGCATCGCGGACACAGCGCAAATATTGCGGCTTGGGATAATTTCCCGACGTGGTATCCTGCAAATCTGTGTTGTTCCAGAATTGCATATTGGGAATGGAGGTGGCTGCAGGCTCACGCTCAAGACTGACAATGCGATAGTCCTGGTCCGGATCGAGCGCATAAATGGCTCTGAAATTAACGTCATCATAGCTGGCTACCAATAACAGACCATCGGGAGACCACTGAGCCAGGTTGGTGGCAAATGGGACTTCGGTGGTGTCATCAATCTGAACCGAGGCCAAAATTGTATCCACCAATGCATATGTTCCATAGACACCATCCGCACTATAATAGTGATGGATTCCGCCGCTCTGCGAACAGACATAGACATTTTGTCCATCAGGCGAGACTTCCATACAGCGGGTCACGCCGGCGGAGATGCCGGTAATCTGGTTAAAAGGTGAGCTCCAGTCATCAGGGTCCAGAATATCTATGCGGGTTGCGAATACACCATCCATCTGATACACATAACCTTCCGCATCCACACCGGGCCGTCCGTTGCTTCCACCGGTTTCATATTTAGCAATGACATCATGGGTCTGATAATTAATCTTGTAGACGGCTCCATTAGCAAAAGAGGCGATAATATTCCCATCCGGATCGGTACCCATTCCGCGGTGACCGGCTGTCAAGGTATCAATAGAACCATCCGGCAAGTTCAGGAAGCTGATAGTGTCGGCCGTTTGGGTCGCCGGGTCCCATGTGAATATGGGCTTAATATAATATTCGGTAGTATCCTGATAGGGGCCGGTTCCGGTATCTTTTTCCACAATTTTCAGGATTAAATCGGGATATTCCTTCGTAAACTCATCCACCCGTGAGTAATAGGATCCGGTCCATATTTTCCCATCAGGATCCAGAGCAACAGAATAGGCATTTTTAAAGCCGGGAACATTAACGGCAGCGGCGCCCTCATCCGTGGCAATTGTATAGCCGTTAATGATAAGGCTCTCAAAATTGTAAACCTTTTGCTGCGTGAAGCCAAGACTAACCATCACTGTAACAATTAGTAAAACCAGAAACAATTTTTTCATAATGCGCTCCTTGTTTAATTAATGGATTTATTTAGTCAAACAAAAAGATTTCACCTGAACTCAACCACCTCCTTTCATTTGAAGCATTCTTATAAGTCATCAGCATTAAAATTATCTCCTTCCATAATATGGAGCAGAATTTTTACCCATGGTGACTCTTACGACCCTTTTGAGGTCATCACTGACATTTCTGCGATTGACATACAGATACTGCCCTGCCCCCCAGCACAAAGTTGTAGCTGGCGGCATCAAAACCGCGGGAAACAGCGGTTCGGCATTCTCAGGAAGATATTGACCGCTGCCGTTTGGATGGATAGCCATAATAGCGTCGGAGATCAGGGTAGAATCAGCACCCAGATATAAATCTCCATCCTCTGCGAAGGTCATGGATAGAATGTTTGGAATACCGACAGTTGCCGCCCCAAAATAGCTTTCCCAGTCGAACACCAGTTCCTTAGGCCCCAGATCACCGGTGCTGTTCAGGATCTGATTGCGCCAAACCCCCTTCTGGACCGAGTCCGCACTGGTGCCATTATAGGATCCCGCGACGTAGACATAACCATTATAAACGCGCAGTGCATTCAGGATATAGTCAGGATAATCCGCCACCAGCCGGTCAATTTTGTCAGCCAGATTCTGGGAAGGCAGGGTGTAAACGGCAAACTTTGTGGCATAGAAAATGTTTAGATTTTCATCAAAATCAAAATCATTAATTGATTTTGTCATGCGGGCACGGGTCCCGGTGCCGCCCTCGGGAAACTGGTAAATAAAAACGGTCCGGGCCGTAAACAGTGTTTTGTTGGGACCCATTTTCATGGCTTTATAAAACCCGTCAACGCCCTGTTCTGAGGTCAAATAGTCAATCTGCTCTTCCTCAGGTGTCACTTTCAGAATTTTGCCTTCTCCAAGGGAAACATACAAATTTTCATCGAGGTCCACAGCCAATCCGTACGCATTAAATGCCCCGGTTATGCCGCCGTAGTCTTTTTGTGCATATTCCAGTTTATAAGGTTCGGACACACCGAATAAGGTTGCTCCATCTACCTGGACTTTAACGAGCAGGGAATCCCCGGCAATCACAGGCGCGATGCATATTATCTCGTCGGAGGTCATTGAATTGATCTGCGCCTTTTTCCCGCCGAAATAGACCCGCGTATGACTATAATTTTCGCTGGGATCGAAATTGGTGCCTGTTATGGTTACCTCACTGATGCCGGCATATGCTCCCGCCGCCGGTTCCACTTTGGTGATGATCGGATCCGGTTTCTGAGAATAAGTGGGATCCAGTTCATACAGACTTTTTTGCGGGTCTTCAGCGCACTGCATGAAAAACATACTAACCAAAACAACCATGAATAAACGAATTAAATAATGCTTTTTCATTATGTTACTCCCATTAACTTTCCAATGTCAAAAGGAAAAATTTATTGAAAATCTCTGAACATTATCAAAAACACCAAAAGGTGTATATGCATAATCAACGCCCAGCCCAAATTTTCTGAAGCCGAAGCCGTAGGAGAAGTCTTCTTCAGCCCGGTTTGACATATAGCCGATTCTCAGAAAGAAAGTGCTCAGGAAGCTGTATTCAGCGCCCAACTGCACAAATTCGGGATAAGAACGCGGGTGCGCGGCATCGGCGGCCAGGACAAGGCTATGTGTGCCGGATGCGCCGGGATACAGGTCGAGCAGATTCATGGATATGCCGATGTTGAACGTCAATGGCAGCTGAAATCCTTCCATGGCGTATTTCACTTCCCTTGAGAAATTACGCACCGACATGCTGAAAACAAGGCTCTTCAAACCGGTTTTATACTGTGTTCCCAGATCGAAAGCGAGTACGGAGACCTCATTGTTATCCACATTCTGATCATTCCCGGCATCTGAAAGGGATCTTACTGCCGGACCCAGATTTTGATCAGTCAGTTTGATCTGTCCCCCAACAGTGAAACGGTCTGACAACCGGATCGCATAGCCCAGCCCCACGGCATAAGCAGAGGGCTTAATGGGTTCGTTCATCTCGAGATAGCCAAGTTCATTCTCGGCGATAATTGTTCCTTCGATATTTCCGTAATCCACATACAGCATGCTAAGTCCCAGAACTCCGTAACGACCATTGGCGGGAAGGAAGGCTGTCGTCATTGAGTAGTAGTTAATATCAGCGATCCATTCCGCCTGGTTTGCCATAATTTCCAGTTTCGTGTTCATATCAGCCAGGTAGGAGGGATTGGTCCACAGCGCAGTCGAATAATAGCCGGGCGTCATGGCAACGGCGCCCATCAAAGCCGCAGAACGGGCATCCGGCATAACGCTTAAAAATTGAAAACCGGTCTGGGCTAGTTTATCCTCCGCATGAAGCTGAGATAGCAGAATAATCCCCAACAATAAAATTTTCATGAAATTTGGTATTTTTCGATTCATTTGTTACTCCAATATGGCTTTTCTTCCTTATTCTTTTTTATGAACAGAAAAATCATCTTATCACAATAAATTTCTTGGTGACCGATTCGCCTTTTCTCAGGAGTATTTGGCCAGTGGTGTTGTCGATGATATCATTCGTCACTTCTATATAGGCAATATATATTCCGCTCACCACTACCTGCCGTGAGGACGTGAGGGCGTTCCAGGCCTGGTCTCCGCTGCCATCCTCATGGACGATCGTTTCAATCAAATCTCCGCGCTCGGTATAGATTTTAATCTTACAGCGCCCGGGAATATTATAAAACATGATCTTGTCCGCTTCTCCGAGGAACCGTAGCCGATCACGATCGGCATTATAATAAAATGGATTCGGGACTATCCTTACATCTTTCAGAATATCATGTCCGGGACGGCGCAAATAAGCCGGTTCGGTGGTGCGGGTATAAAAGCGGCTGCTGTGAAGAATTCCATGAGGATTCGCATCGGTATTGTTATTCGAGCCATCATTAAACGAGACAATATAATAATAATAGGACACTCCCCGCACGGCACTCACATCGGCAACCTCATGCACAATTGTCGGATTCTTTGTTCCGTAACCGCAGGCAAAGATCTCCTTATAGGTGGTATCCGACTTTCCTTCGGCGCGGTAGATTTTGTAGCCCCCAAAACCAGGTTCTGACTCGGAAGGACTTGCAGCCCAGGTCAGGCTAATCATGTCTCCTCCTGAATTCACCTGAAACATAGCCGGCGGCTGGGGCGGTTGGGGAATCTGAAAATCCATATCAAAATTGCGCATGGCCCGGCTGAATGTTAAAAGGATGGAATCCCGGCCGGTGTAAACCCACTCATCTTTATATTTGTCCTTGTCCGTGGTGGTAGATCCGTCTGGCAGAGTGAACGGTCCCTTGTCATTCGGATCGAGGTATGCTTTCTTCCAGCGGCGTCCGATTTCTTCACACATTTGCCTGTCTAAACCGCTTATGCCTTCAGCCTCCACAATAACAACGCTCTCCCCCTCCTCCAGGTCAAAGGGACCGTAATTGATCCACAAGTTTGTTCCGCCGCCATCATTATGCACCAGGTAAGGATCCTTTTTCTGATCCTTGTAGGTTTCCCAGAACCGCTCATTTCCGCCCAATCCATCGAAAGGAATTCCGCTCAGCATTGAATAGAGCTGTATCATTTTAGGCAGCTCGGCCCGGGAAACCGTATTCATTCCCGGATATGTGTCACCGGCATGCCAGCCCAGCGTAACGGGCTGAGCAGGGTCATCGGAATGGTCCGCGGCGCTTTTATCCACGTGCAGCACAGCTATTCCGGCATGCTGGGGCGCGGTCAATCTTCCGTCCCGTGAGAGATAGGGGCCGCCCACATTATCGAAGGCGTTATCTTCTGACTGCCCGGCCCAGGCGAATCCGCAGCGAATCCAGTCCACAATTGGATTATCCGGCGTAATCTGCTCATCCATGTGATCCGCATAATCTTCACCCCGGCGGCTGACCCAGGTGTGTTTTCCCCATGACTGCGGCCCCCCGATTGCGAAAGATCCTTCACGGCTGACACTGTAGCGAATTCCCCATCCAACCCTGACACCGTATAAAGGACCATGCCGTTCAATCTCATCGTCATAATCCGTGTTGCCAGTGTTGGTAAAGGTGAAAATCTTAATATGATAATTATCGTGGTATTGCTGGCTGAATGCATATATGGTGCGATTCATCGTCAATCCCATGGAGGTATTGATAATATTGGTCACAATCCGGTCCGGAATCTGGTTGGGATCAATTTCATCCACATCGGCCATATAAGGCGCGGTTATGTTGCTCCCATCGACAATTACGGTGGGAAGTTCAAATTTTGCGGTTTGCTTTAATTTAACGGGGAATACGGATTCGCCCACAAATCCCTCCGTAATGCTGATTCCATATGCTTCCCAGTACAAACCGTCCTGATCAGTGTAGTCTTTGGTTCCGATCCACGATCGTTTAATGACGGCGTTATCCTGATATAAATAGTCCGCGGGCCAGATAAGACCTTCATAATATGAGTTATTCCAGGCCCGTTCCGAACCGTAGGCTGAATAGTGATTCTGGAGTGAACCAACCCGCACATACCGCCTGTCCGTGCTCTGAACCTGGGAAAAGGTATTGTTGAGGACGAAAAAACTGATTACTAATCCAAAAATCAGACTATTTTTTAACACGCTGATCGAAATTTTCATAGTGATATCCTTAAAAATTAATCTTGATTCCAAAGAACACATCTCTGGGATTCAAAAAAGTCAATGCCTGGATATTGGGCATATCGATATAGGATTTCTTACTGATTCTGTCCTTATTTCGCGCTGCTATTTGCGGATCGTTATTGGGATTCGGTTCAAGCGGATCAAATGCCACACCTGACGGTCTCACATCACCAATCTTATCATTCCCTTTCTGGTCACCGCTTTTCCAGGGCAAACGCAGGGATTCTAGGTAGGCATCCCGGTCATAATTGTTGGCAAAACCTGCAAAACTAAAATGTTTTGTGTTAAACAGATTCCGGATGTCCGCATACACCTGAACGCTGTACCGGCTTATTTTAATATCCTTGGCGATACGAAGATCGACATTGTTATAGTCCCTGAAGCGCACATTATCCACAATATCCGGTTCCGCATATGGATTGTAAGTGTAATAGGCCCCCGCCTTCCAGAAAGCCAGAATATTCACTATCCAGTTTTGCAGGGGATGAAAACCTGCCATTGCCGGCCCAAATTTTGAGGGCGACCTGACCATGATATTGGCCCGCGCGTAAGGCTGAGGCCGTGGTCTCTCCAGCGTCGGATTCTGGCGAAGGTATTCCTTCATGCTGTTGGGATTTTCATAATATTCGAGCAGACCGAAATAACCCGATGTTCTTACATCGTAGGTATAATTCACAAAACCGCTGATCCAGTTGCCCATTCGTTTATCAAGGGTAATTTCCAGACCCCGGATATCTGCATAATTGTTATTGGCGGCAGTGCTATACTGAACCGTTCCATTAATATTCCGATATGAGATCCATCCCGGCTGATTTGTAACATCCTTGTAATAGGCGGCCAGTTTCAGCAGGAAAAGATTCCATAAGCTATGTTCATATCCAATTTCATAGGCAATTGTCTTTTCCAGTTCAAGATCGCGGTTTCCCAACAGGGTAACCAGCCCGTTTGATTCCCGCTGAATTCGGAAACGATAATCCGAACTGGCCTCGGACAAGAAGTGTCCATAATTAAAATAGAGTTTTGAGTTCTCGGTGATGGGATGAGATACTCCGAGACGCGGACTGATATACCAGTCGGCTTTTGAATTTGTGGCAGGTGCCAGCGTCTCCAGATCATTTCCATTACCGGATTTGTAAAGGGGATCGTAGGTATCCAGCTGGTAATAAGGCGCATTGGCATCGGAATAGTCCAGACGAATGCCCATATTGGCAATAAAGCCTTCGAATTCGAGCTTATCCTGGATATAGGCGCCGATACGGAAGGGATTGACCCGGTAAATCATGCTTCGCCGCCAGGTAGACATGGAAGGGCTTTCCGTCCCGGAATCAATATTGAAATCATTATAGACAATTTTAAAACCGGTCTTTACTTCATTTTTATTCCTGAATTGCCGGGTCAAGCCGAATTCAGCACTGTAAGTTGAGTTGATGCTCTTGTCTCTCCCCAGGTTCATCCAACCGCCCAGGCTCATACCATCGACGCCGCTGGAACTGTATCCCCAGTAGCCATAAGGCGCCTCATCCACAAAATATCCCGGCACCGGTTCATAAAGAAGGGAAGTATCCCGCAAACCGGTCTGGAACGTATTATATTTGCTGCGCTTGAATTGAATATCCGCTTCATAAAAGGTCTTCGGATTCAGCACATGGGTAAGTTTCAATCCAAACATTGTCCTGTAAATGTTGGAGGGGCTGTAATACCCGGGAGTGTAAATTACTTCGGCGTCATTTGCCAGATCGGCTACCTCTTCAACGCCCTTCAATACCCGGCCGGTGGGAGTCGTGGTCCAGTTGTAGGGAGATACCGATCGGACATCACCGTAGAATGATGTGATCAGCAGCTTCATCTTGGATGAAAGGTCTGTGGTTAGTTTTAATTGGGTTTGATTCTCCGTGTAGCCATCGCGGGAAAGCGGGAATACAAACATATTCTGTTCGCGATAGTGGGTGAAATAGAAGCGCAGGTTTCCCAGACTTTTCCCGACAAAAGGTACAGGCCCGCCGAAGGAACCGTCGATGACAAAATCAGGTTTGGCTATATCGCCCTGTCTCCTGCGCTGCCATTCGAACAGACGCTTGGCACCCTCCGGGGTCAAATCGTTATTGGGGTCTTTGTCCTGAAGGGTATTTTCGGAGACAGCATTCCAGCCCTCAAAATTGGGATACTGCTTGCGCATATTGTCATCCCAGGCACCATTGGCGGTACCCGTCCAGCAAACTGCCGGATCCATAAAAGGCCGGTTAAAATAGGAATACGGATCGTAGAGGGAAGGACCCAAATGTTTCTGGGCCACCGGACTGTAATTGAACACCAACGATCCGTTATAACTGTCACGGCTCCCTTCCTTGGTAACCACATTGATCAAACCGGAGCGCATATCGCCATATTCAGCATTGAAACCGCCGGTCTGTATTTTTATTTCTTCCACAGCGCTCAGACTCATGGCGGTATAGGGCACGTTGGAGCGTTCATCATTCAGGGAAAATCCATCTAGCATCATAACTGTTTGATTGGGATCTCCGCGCCGAACGATAATCCCCTGTGTTCCCATTTCAATTCCGGCCTGTAAAGAGAGGACTGTCTCCAGCCGCTGCACCGGGAGGGTTTCAATGGCTTTCGCTTCAATATTCATCTGGCTGTTGGAAATATCTTTGGTAACGATGGGTCGTTTGGCTTCAACCACCACCGCTTCAGCCTCTATATACGCCTCCTTCATTTTGATGTTAATCTCAGTGGTCAGATCGATCTTGACTTCCATATTTTTAACAATAGAAGGCGCATATCCGATGTAATCCGCCTTTAGCGTATATTGAGCAGGAGGAACATTCAATATGATGAAGAAACCGTCCTGATCAGTAGCGGCGCCTAAAACAGTTCCCTCAAGTGAGATATTAACGCCAATTAAGGGCTCACCGGTATTATTATCAGTGACCCTTCCCACCACTTTTCCTGTAGTTCCGCCGAGCACTGCGGAAGCGAATAAGCACATTATTAAAAACAAAATCGTAAATAATTTTTTCATAGAAATCACCCTTGGTGAATTTTCATGGCTTTTCATACTTTTAAAAGCTGAAATCAAAGGTAAATCGATGCACTTCATTAAACACGCCAAAATCAGTATATGAATAATCGATGTGCAAACCAAAATTGGAAAGGCTCTGATAGAAGCCGGCACCCAGGTTGATACCCTGTTCATCTGTTGGTGAAGTATACCCGGCCCGCAATGCCAGGGCACCCAGCAAAGTATATTCTACCCCAAAATTGAGCTGTTCTGTGAAGTCCCGGGGATGAACGGCATCCACCGATAAATACAGTCTGTGCCTTTCGGATGAGATATTATACAAATCCAATACGTTCATGGAAACCCCCATTTTGAAAGTGAGGGGCAGTTGAAATGATTCCTGAATGTATGTGATTTCTTTGGCAAAATTCCTGACGCTCATACCGAAATTCAGGCTTTTAAAGCCAGTGCGGTACAAAACACCGAAATCAAATGCCATTACATTGACTTCGAAATTCCGGGTTATCTGGGTTTGATCAGACTGGAATCCTGTGATGCCGCTGCCCAGGCTCTGGAATACATATTTGGCTTGTCCGCCTACCCAGAATCTGTCGGTTAAAGCCTTGGCGTAACCCAGGCCGAGTGCATACGCGGTAGGCCTGAACTCGCCGAGCTCCAGAAATCCCTGCTCGTTGTCAGCCAGGATGGTATTATACATTTCTCCATAATCCACACTTACCAGACTCAGGCCAAGGACCCCAAAGCGTCCCTGCATCGGTCGGAATGCAATACTTCCGAATACATAATTGATATCTCCGATCCATTTTACCTGGCCCAGAGAAAAATCGCCTGCATATTCCAGTTCTGCCATGCCTGCCGGATTAAAAAAGAGAGAATTCGATGAACCCGGCATGGATGTCATCGCCCCCGCCATCGCGCTGGCCCGCGCATCCATGGGGACAGTGAGGAATTTGAGTCCCGTCTGCGCGAGCTTGTTGTATTCTGCAGAATATGAGGAGACTGCTCCCAGTAAAATTAGGATGAGCAGTATGATACCTGATTTTAAATTCGTTTTCATTGAGCTACCTATTTTTATTCATTAACGAATTACAACGAATTTCAAGATTTTGCTTTCACCTTTTCTGAACATAAGTTCGCCGGTGAGGTCATCGCGAATATTCTCCGTGACTTCAATGTGTGCGATGTAGACGCCGCTCACTACCACCTGATTTGAAGAAGTTGTGGCATACCAGTACTCATCACCACTCCCATCGGTATGTTCAATCGTCTTGATCAATTCTCCTGTTTCGGTGTAAATTTTGATCCGGCACTGTCCGGGAATGTTAAAAAATGCCAGCTTATCGGACTCCCTCCCGCCAATAAATCTCAGGCGCCCTTCAGAAGAGGAAAGTATAAAGGGATTGGGCACCACGCGTATCGCGTTCAACTTTTCTCCCTGCGGCCTTTTCAAAAATGTAGGATCATAGGATTGGGTGAAGAAACGGCTGCTGGTCAGACCATTCTGGCCCACCGCCTCAATGTAATAATAGTACGCGACGCCGCGCACCGCCGTAAAATCATCATAGCTTCTCTCATTGGCGTTTGCTTCATAGATGAGGGTCGGCTCCTGCAGCGGGTTATTATATTCACCGCGCATTCTGTAGATTCTGAAGCCGGCCAGATTTTCAGTGTCAAAGACCTCCCAGTTCAGGGAAATCCTGTTTCCTCCTCCATCGATTCTAAATACCTTCGGCGGTTTGGGAGGCCGTTCAACCTGATAGTCTGACCAGTAATTTTCGATAGCATTATGAAAAGTTTTGAATAACGAATCTTTTCCGGTTAAAACAAGATTATTTTTCTGAAGCGCTGTTATCTGGCCCTGCTTATACTGCACACCATACTCAATACATTTTTCAGTGCTCAGTCCATTGACAGCTTCCGCCATGACAATACGAACACTTTCACCCGGACCAATGGTATACGGGCCATAACCATTCCCCGCTGAAAAACCGCCGGGCGCACCTGCTTTGGGTGGTCCCATATCAATATTGGCGCCTTTGGTCTGTTTTGCAAATTCACCGGAGGGAACAACGGCCCAGGCATGACGCGGGGAAAAGTGCCCCATCTCCATCCAATCATATCTTTTCTGCATCTCGGCCACATTATAGGGATCGCTGTTCGCGCCGTTTTCCGGCAAATCTGACCCATACCAGCCAGTTGTACGGGGCTGCCCGGGATCGTCAACCTTGTCCGTGGCGGATTCATCGGCATATAAGGTTAAAAGACCAACAAACTGCGGGGCGCCCAGTCGTCCAATGGTATCATAATCCGCCACATACGGCGCAAAAGGCAGCCAGATGGGAGCACCGATATTATCGTAGTTCACTACTTTATCCGGAAAATAGCCATGCCACGCGAACTGTGCCCGGATCTTGTGTCCCATATAGTCAGTTTCGTCAGCAGGGTCGCCATAAAGCTGTTCATTATCCGCACCGTCTCCCCTTGCATCAAGCATTGTATTCATTCCCCAACCGGTGCCGTTTCCAATAACATACCGGGGCTGCTGCGAGGGCGCCCAGCGATACTGCCAGAAGAACCAGACATCTGTCAGCGTGTTATCAGGCAGTTCTATCTCTTCGTCATCATCCGTGTTGCCGGTATTGGTGAACACGTATTCCTGGACTATATAATTGTCATGCCCGGGAATGCTGAATTGCATGATTTTCCGCTCCATGGAGAGGCCGATCAGGGTATTTGCCTTATTCACGATCATCATTGTCGCAGGCATGGTCGGATCGACGGCATCCACTTCAATATTCTTTCCATAGGAGAGCACATCATCCACAAATACCTTGGGCAGCTCGAAGCGGCTGTACATTTTGAACTCAGTCGGAAAGAATTCCCCGAATCCCTTTGATCGCGGTCCTGCCGTAACAACCTTGTATTCGTAAGATTCTCCGCGTTCGTCCGTGAAGTTTTTGCATCCGATCCAGAATCCTTTTGCAGCCTGGCTGTCCTGATAGGGTAAATTTGCCGGCCAGATCAATCCATCCTGCTGGTTGGCAGAAGCAGAGCGGGCTTCTTCCACTTCACAACCAATTTCGGAATACCAGTTATGCAGGGAACCGGCAGCCATCCATTTGTAGCGCTGGGCCTGCAAAAAATTTGGCAGGCTGAGCACAAACAACGCCAAAAGCAGTTTTATAAAATTCCGATTAAATTGCTTTATACTCATCATTTTCCTCGTTACAGAATTTTTATTTAGATTATTCATAAAGTTTGACGATCAACTTCGCGGTCCCGCCCGGAAATGTCGCATTATTATTTTCGAGCTGATAATCCGTATTTTCTGCGGCATCATTCGGAACAGTTCCCTTAAATATTTCCAGATTGAAGATCTTATTCGAATATCCGGGAAACGGAGGAATGATCTTCACAATAATTTCGGCGCCGCGCAAATCCAGATTTAGATCCTGGCCGGTTGCGGGATCTGTCAGGAAATTTTCGCCCGGGAAGGGGTATTCCTGCAGACCATCTCCGTAATCATTCCTTCTATCCGGTCCGGCGGGAGAGGAAAAAGTTCCCATGGAAAAAGTATCGCTGTTGACCACAGCAAAAGATTCATACCTCCAGCCGGAAATTGAAATATCAGGCAAATCCATTCCGGCTTCCTTCAGGGTATCGCCCACCATGAACCAAATGCCTCTGACGGCATCCGATCCTTCAGCCTTAACCACCTGGTAATGGGCTGTGACCGTACTGAGATCCTTTCCAAGCAGGTAATCATCTCCCACTGAGAAATTCCCCACATTGGCTCGCAATTTTGCGGCAATAATGCGATAATTGCTCGCCTCGGAGGGGAGGCTGTCTTTTTCCTCAACAGAGATAACCAGCGTGTTTGTTTGCTGGATAAGTCCAAGTTTGACATCGAAAAGATCATTGGAGATATTTCCCTGGTCATCAACCGTGAAATCACAAATCATATCGGTGGGGACAGTTTCGGCTGTGCCGGATAGCGCCCACAGGGCATATTTGGCTTTTGCCCCCAGATTCCCGAATCCCCTGAAAAATTGCTAATGCGACAAGAATTGAAAAAATGATTATTTTTCTCATACTTAAAACCCCATCTAGTTTTTATAGATCAAAGGATATTCTGACGCCCCAGAAATAATTCCTGGGATTCAAGAATGCCAGATACTGCAGATTGGGCATATCAATGTATGCCTTGTCATCCATAACATTACTGGTCCGATTCTTATCCTCATAAAATTTCTGGCCCTGGGAATCCCACCAATAATAATTTCCTGTATCGCGGTTATAATACAGATAATTTTCGCTGCGATCCTTATCATCGCCGCTCCCGATAACAACGATTGGAACAAAGTCGACACCATCCTTCCGGTAATCCCCGGGATGATCATCTCCGGGGATATTGAAATATCCGAATTGGTCGATGCCTTCCGTGGAAGAGGACAGATGCAGGGATTTAAAATAATCGTAGCGGTCGTTGGAATCCACAAAACCATAATCTGTCATGTATTTGTAATTGGTAAGGTTGTTAATATCCATGAAAAATTCAAGATTTCCGAAATTACGCAGCCGGAAAGTCTTACTCAATCTTATATCGACATTCAGATAATCACTCCATTGCACATTGGCGTATAGTCCGGGAATACTCCCTCCCCCGGCCCAGGTATAATAGCGTCCGGTTTTCCAATTGCCCAAAATATTTAACCGCAGATCAGCAATGGGATGAAATCCGGCGAACTGGGGTCCGTAGCCGGGAGGTGTCAGGAAGTCTACGTTGGCCCGCGCGTAAGGCCTGGGTTTTGGCTTGTTTTGATAGTAATAGTCAGTGGTTATTTCATATTGTCTCTGCTCGGCAGGATTCTGGGAATAAAATCCGTATCCAAAATAACCATATGTCGAAACCATATAGGTATAATTTATAAAGCCGCGTATCCATTTGCCGCGGTTTTTGTTCACGGTAATTTCAAATCCCCGGATGTCTTCGTAATTGGTAGGATCGGCCCGGTCGTAGCTGACGGAACCGTCAAAATTTTCATAGGTTACCAGTTGGGGCTGAAGGGTTATATCCTTGTAATAACCTGCTGCCCTGACCAGAAATCGGTCGAAAAGATTATGCTCATAACCCAATTCATAGGCCACTGTCTTTTCCAATTCACCATTGGGATTTCCGATTCTGGTAATCTGCCCCGTATAGGCTGAGGTCCGGATCAAATACAGATCATCCGGTATGGGCATTTGACGAAAGTGTCCATAATTAAAATAGAGTTTGCTGTTCTCGGTCACGGGAAATGCAATGGCCAGACGGGGACTGAACGTAAAGATATGTTTGGTTGGGCTCTTTTCCAGTAGCGTATCTATTCCGCCGATATAAGTTCCGCTTAACGCTTCGCTATAGGGATTTGCATCAAAGTTATACCAATCTCCACCTGCATGTGAGTAATCCATTCTGAGGCCAAGGCTCGCAATCATCCCTTCGTATTCCAGTTTATCCTCAACATACAAAGCTCCGCGCAACGGCGTTTTGTCCCATTTGGTTTGCGTATTGTTCCGGGGCAGATATTCATCATAACGCGCATAATTGACCTGGCTGCGGGTAACGACAAATTCTCCGCCCACTTTTACCTTATTTCGGCGGTCAATCTGACTCGTAAAATCCGCTCTTAACTGATAATTGGTCACCACGCTGCTGTCCCGGGCATTGCTCATGCCGGCTCCCATGCGCATGCCATCTATGCCTGCGACCGAGGCGGATTCAAACCCAAAAGGCGCCTCATCGACATAATAATTGTTTCCGAATTTATATCGTAGCGTATTGTCCCGGGCTGTGCCTAGTCCTTTATCATATTTCGACCTGAAAGTATTAAAACTCGTTTCATAGAATGTGCGGTCGCTCAAAACGTGCGTCCATTTCAATCCGAAGCCCAGATAGTCGGTACTGGCCGGTCCCCAATAATCGGTATTGAACATGCGCGCGTCGATATATTTGGGGCCCATGCTTAGCGCATCGCCAATCTGCGAGGACGTTGTAAACATTCCGGGGGCGCCGCTGTTGTAAAGGTCCACTCCTGTCTCACGTCCTATCAGGGAGGTAAACATCAGTTTCTTTCCGTTGCCCACATCGGAGGTTAATTTGGTCTGCCATGTGTAATCATTATTGGAATCATAATACAGCGGAATGAGATAGGCCATCTGATTGCGGCGATAGGAAGTGAAGAACCGCAGATTACCCAGTGATCTGCTGATAAACGGAACGGGTCCGCCAAAACTTGCATCGGCGGTATAATCAGGAACCTGAATATCCAGTTGACGGCGGTGTTGAAACAGGAAAAGCTGCTGTGCCGCCGCCGGCGTCAGATCGTCGTTGGGATCTGAATTCTGCAGTGTTTCTTCGGAGATAGCATTCCATCCCTTAAATTCCGGATACTGGCGCTGGGTATATATGTCCCATCCGCCGTTTCTGGTACCGGTCCAGGCCACCGCGTCATCAACAAACGGCCGAATCCAGTAGGATTCGGGTGAGTTGGGGGAGGGTCCGAAATGCTTGGGTGAGGGCGGATGATATCTTCCCAGGAATGCAAAATTATACCGGTTACGGCTCCCCTCTTTTGTCACCACATTGATGATTCCCGATCGGATATTGCCGTACTCAGCACTGAATCCCCCCGCCTGCACCTGAATTTCATCCACAGAGGTCAGACTGATGGCCGTAAAAGGAGAATTATTTCGTTCATCCCGGAGTGTTAATCCGTCTACAACGAATGCGACTTCATTGGAATTTCCGCCACGGATGGAAAGGTCTTCGATGCCAGCCTGCAAACCGACCACATTCGATATGCTGACCACCGGCACGGCTTTGATATCTTCACTGCTGATATTGGCGCGGCTGGCTGCCACATCCTTTTCCACTACCGGCCGGGAAGCCACAACCGTAATCGTTTCTCCCAGATCCAGCGCCTCTTCCTTCATCTTCACTTTAATTGTGGTGGTCTGATCGATATTGATACGCACATCAGTCACATTGCTGGTGGTATATCCCACCATGCTGAAGCTGAGGGTATAACTTCCCGGGGGAACATTCAGAATGGTATAATAACCGTCAAGATCAGTGGCAGCGCCCATATTGGTCCCCTCAACAACCACATTCACACCCGGCAGAGGTTCACCGGAGCTGCCGTCTTCAACGATTCCCGTGATTTTCCCGGTCGTACCTGCGGAAAGCACAGAAAAGAGAGCAAAAATTAAAATCAAAAAAATAATTGTATATTTTACGGCTTGCATAAGTAATTACTCCTAAAAAATTTAGAATGTAACTGCAAAAATATACATTTCAGGAATTTATCCTTTCTTTACAGCGAATCCATTAATAATGACTATTTTGCATACTCTGCTTTTTAATTCGGTTAAAAGAGCCATTTTTGATTCATCCAGGCAATTCTCACCTTGCTCAATTATTTTGATAGACCGTTTGTTCAAAGCCATCATGACGTATCAATCCCAGCTTATCTTAATGAACAGGTTTAAGAGCAAATCGCTTTCCGTACCAGTCCATCGGATTCACCTAATCGTTTGCGGGCCTCTTCAGCCTCCACACTGGCAAGAATCATAACCAGGGCGGTCTTCACATGCCCCAATGCGTTGTGCAGGACCCTGGAAGCTTCTTCGTAATCGACACCGGTTACCATCATCACCGTACGTTTGGAGCGCTCCTCCAGCTTACGGGAGGTCATCATCAAATCTACCATCATGTTGCCATACACCTTGCCCATACGAATCATCGCAGCAGTTGTCAGCATATTCAAAACAAGTTTTGTGGCGGTACCGGCTTTCATCCGGGTGGATCCCATGACCACTTCGGGCCCAACCACCGGACAAATAGCCACATCTGCATTTATTTTTGATTCAATCTCTGACCTCGGATTACAGGTTACGTAAATTGTTTTGGCGCCCATTTCCCCGGCCTTTTTGATGGCAGCCAGAACATACGGCGTCCGGTAGCTGGCAGCGATCCCGCACGCCACATCATTTTTTGTAAAACCTTTGTCCAATAAATCTTTCACGCCGTTCTCCGCCAGATCTTCGGATCCTTCTTGGGCCCTTATCAATGCATTTTTGCCGCCCGCAATAATTCCCTGAATCATTTTCGGATCAGTGCCAAATGTGGGCGGGCATTCCGCCGCATCCAATACTCCCAGGCGCCCGCTGGTTCCTGCTCCTATGTAAAAGAGACGGCCGCCTTTTTTAAAGACATCTACAAGTAAATCAACTGCCTGTGCTATATATTGAATCTCTTTTCCCACAGCCTTGGGGACAGTCTGATCTTCACGGTTAATTATCTGAAGTATTTCTTCGGTACTTTTCGCATCAATATTTTCGGAAGCCGGGTTTCGCGCTTCGGTAATCAAATCTTTGATTTCATTGAACACATCATCTAGCATCAATCTCTCCACATTAATCTTTCGCAATTCACAACAGGCACTGGGCCTCCCAATTCACTTATCAGATTTTACCATTTCAGAAATGGAATCCTCCTGAGGTTGATATTAAATCTTAACAGAAATCTATATGACAAAACGCCAATAACAATTGTGGTAAAACTGCCTACGACCGTATAGAGGGGCCAGGCAATTTGTATGGTCTGGATGAAGAGCGTCATAACGACGAGCGCGCTCGCAAAACCAATAATCGCATCCCGTTGGGTGACATTTTTGAAAAACAATCCCAACAAAAATGTGCCCAGAAGTCCGCCGTAAGTATACGAAGCGATGCCCAGCGCTATTTCCACCACAGCTCCCTTGATCCCGATGAAAGCAAAAGCAGTTCCGATCAAAACAACTCCCCAGATCAGGGTGACAAAACGGCTTATTTTCAGCAATTCGGCAGGTGTTTTTTTCTTGCCGGCCAGAGGAGCGAGGATATCCAGCACTGTCGCACTGGAAAGGCTGGACAAGCTGCTGGCAAGGGTGCTCATTGCGGCAGCAAAAAGTGCTGCAACAATAAGCCCGCTTACCCCGACCGGCATCTCCTCGACAATAAATTTCGGGAAAATGCCGTCGGCGCGAGTTAAGTTCAACTGCTCCAAGCCCATTCCCTGATAATAGGCGTAAAGGAATATTCCCACCAGCAAGAAAACAAAGAATTGCAGCACAACCAGAATCCCGCTGAGTGCAATTGCCTTCTGGCTGGCCCGCATATTTTTGCAGGCCAATATTCTCTGAACAATTAACTGATCCGTGCCATGGGAAGCCAGGCTGAAAACGGCCCCGCCCAAAACAGCAGTGATAAACACATAGGGCTGTTTGATAAATTCCTTAAACGTCAGATTTGCACCTAAATAGAATGTCTTTAATTTGCCATCCGGTTTAGCCCACTCGATTGCCGACTCCAGACCGTGGGGCAAGCGGTTAAGAATCAGTGCAGCTGCGAGCAGGGCGCCTCCGATATATATGATCAACTGGACCACATCCATCCAGATAACCGAGCGTATTCCGCCGATATAAGTGTAAATCATGGTAAATATGCCAATCGCAATAATTGAGATGAGATAGAAATCAACATCCGACAGGGATTTGAAAATACCGCTTCCTTTGATGATAAGCGCTAACGGGATTGCCGTGGCAAACAGGCGGACACCGTCTGCCAGCAACCGTGTGACCATGAAGGTGATGCTTGCCGTATTGCGCATTTTCTGGCCGAACCGCTCGCCCAGGAAATGATATGCCGTGGAAATTTCTCCCCGGAAATATTGCGGGATTAAGAGCATTGCCACCAGTATTCGTCCGATGACATACCCGAAGGTTAATTGGAGGAAGGTCATATTTCCCCCATAGGAGACCGCCGGGATACTGATAAAGGTCAAAACGCTGGTTTCGGTTGCCACAATGCTCAGCGAAACAGCCAGCCAGGGAATCTGACGTTTCCCCAAAAAATAATCATTCGTATCTTTCTGTCCCCTTCCGATCCATGATCCAACTCCTGCCGTAACAATCATGTAGAGCAGAACGATCGCCACATCTATTCCTGAAAAATGCATTCAAAATCCTTCCAATAATCAAATCAATTAAAACTCAAATAACATGGGAGCAATCAGTCCGCAGCGACGGTTTCCGCATTAATATTCAGCCCCATTTTTTGAAGCAGGGCCTTCATGGCCCTATTATAGAATTCCCGCCGGGCTCCATAAATTCCTTTTTTCTCCCTGCTTGGATAAACACGGTTCGTTAAAAGCACAATCGCAATCTTTCGGTTCGGATCAATCCAGATAGAGGTACCGGTAAAACCCAGGTGTCCAAAACTTCCAGTCGAGAAATAGTCGCCAGCCGAAGAGCCTTTCGCAGAGGGAGTATCCCATCCCAGGGCCCGATTGCTGCCCGGCGGAATATTCTGTGCAGTCGTCCAATATTTAATTGTCTCTGGTGAGTAAAACCGTTTATTTTTATAAATTCCGCCATTTAAAAGCATTTGAGAAAATTTTGCCAGATCTTGCGCAGTAGAAAATAATCCCGCGTGGGCGGAAACACCCCCCAGGAAAAAGGCATTTTCATCATGGACTTCACCATGAATGAGACCGCGGTTCATACTGCCGCCGATTTCTGTGGGGGCAATTCGGGACAACAAGCTTTTGGGCGGATTGAACATCGTCTCTGTCATACCCATCGGTTCATAAATCATTTGCCTGGCAAGCTGATCCAACGATCTGCCGGTAACGGTTTCGATAATCTGACCGACCATAATGAGTCCCAGGTCGGAGTAGATCATGGAATCTCCGGGCGCATAAACAAGAGGAAGCGAATAAATATAATTGAGGGCCTCCTCCTTTGTTTTGGCATTTTTCCAGAGGGCATCCCACCAGAGAATTCCGGCAGAATGGGTCAGAAGGTGGCGGACGGTAACAGAATCTTTCATTCCCCCCGAAAACTGCGGCAGATAACTTTTGACAGGTATATCTAGTCTGAGTTTCTTCTGTTCATAAAGCCGCATAGCGATGGCTGTGGTGGCAATAACCTTTGTCACCGAGGCAAGATCGTACATGGTTTCACTGGTAATTTCAGGAGAATCGGCATCATAGGTTTGATGTCCGAAGCTGCGGCTGGCGATCAGTTTTCCGTCATGCACCACCGCAATCTGGGCCCCCGGAAAAACGGAATCGGCAATCGCCTGATCGATTGACTGGTAGGCGTCCGCCATAAAATCATCATCAATTTCCTTTACCAGTTCCATATCATATGGCGGTCTCGATAAACCATCACCGATTTCGGCCAGTGCCGGAATTGACACCGGGATTTTTGCGTTCAGGGGAATTTCCCCAAAAACGGCTTTCATAGAAGACCGCACGGCAAGATGATCAGTTGCATAGGCGCATAAATAGGTCGGCACTTCCGGAATCTGTCGGATCAGATACGGTGAGCCGTAAGAAACGACAGCCATTGGTTTTTCAATGCTGAATAATTCATGGAGCAGCTTTACCGTGGTGTCCGGCATGGTCACCGAACCTTTATAACTTCCCCAGGTGATAAAAAGCCCTGCAATAACAGCCTGCGACGAATCTGCTTCGCTAATTATCTCTTTTATTTCTTCGGCAGAAGAACGTGGATCTATCAGGGCGCTCCGGACATAAGGGATTCTCCGGGACACTTCACGCTCAAGCATATCGCGATAGGTATAGCTCCACTCCCTGTCGGTAATTGCCACTACCAGGACGCTGTCCAAGCGGTCCGCTTTGAACGGAATCACATTTTTTTCATCACGCAGAAGGGTTATGGCGGCGTCTGCGATATCTTCGCTTTGCGCCCTGTTTTCAGGTTTGGCAAATACTTTTTCGAAGTGCTGCCAGTTCATGACGGGCTTCTTTTCAAGGCCCAACTCCTGTTTCGCTTCAAGTATCCGGCGGACCGCTTCATTAATTCTATCCATGGAAATGCGGCCGTCTCTGGCAGCCTGCAGCACGAATTTGAAGGTCGGTTCAAAATTAGGGGAATCCAGCACCAAATCAATCCCGGCATTTATGGCCATGACCGCTGCCTGGCCTGACCAGTAATTATTCACAACGCCTCCCATTCCCATCGCATCGGTGACCACAAGACCTTTGAATCCCATCTTTTTCCGCAGGACATCCTTAATAAAATAGGGATCGAGTGTGGCCGGGCGCCCTTCCATCTGCGGAAAATCACTGTAGGTAATATGCGCTACCATCACCATCTTAACGCCGGCGTCCACAGCCGCCTGGAAAGGAACGAGTTCCACTTCATTCAGTCGTTCACTGCTTGCCGCAATTGTGGGAAGTCCCAAGTGAGAATCCACATCCGTGTCGCCGTGTCCCGGATAATGTTTTGCGCAGGCAATAATCCCATTCTCCTGTGTGCCCCGGATAAAGGCTGCCCCCAGTTTTGAAACCAGTGCCGGGTCCTCACCGTAGGAACGGGTGTTGATGATAATATTATCCGGATTATTATTGACATCCATGACCGGTGCAAAATTGACATGTATCCCCACAGCACGGGCTTCTTCCGCGCTGATTTTACCCATTTGATAGGCATATTCCTCCGAATTCGTGGCCCCGATCGCCATGTTGGGCAGGAAAGTGGTGCCCTCATTGACGCGCATCGTAACACCCCATTCCATATCAGCCATAATCATCAGGGGGATTTCGGAAACAGATTGGATTTTTTCAATCGTTCGAGCCGCCGTATAGGGATCGCCTCTCCATAAAATAAGTCCTCCAAGATGATAGTTCTTCACCAGCCTTTCCAGATGCCGGAACTGGCCGTCTTCATCGTTGGGGAAATGAGGTGTATACCCGTAAACCATCATCTGACCAATCTTTTGTTCCAGACTCATGGAACGGAGCTGCTGGTCCACCCGGTTTCCGGGCTCTTTCTGTCGAACACCTGCACAACTAATCAAAAGCATAAGCATAAAGAAGATAAGGAACGCATATTTCTTTCTTTTCATTTCCGGACGTACGAGTGTCATGATTTCCTTTTTCCTTGTTGAATATGAAAAATGGTTTAACTGCCGGTTTATAATGACCTCTTCTTGATTATCAATTATTGAAGCGTAAGGATTTTAATTTGCCTGTCAGTGAACCGGGAATTTCGGCATCCGCCATCTTCATTGCGTGCAGCACCGCAGCAGCCGAAGGCTCCATTTCCTGAGCGATGTATTCCAGTTTCAGATTCCTTTTCAGGGCAATTTCCCTGAATTTTCTGTTAACAGCGGAAACATCCGCCAGGATGCTGCCTGCCAGGGATATCCGGTATTTCTCGGATTCATTCAAATCATAATAAAGGATCGCCTGCTGGGCCAAATCCACCAGTACTTCCGCCGCGCTCATGATGATGCTGTCTGCTTCAGCATCTCCCGCCTCGGCAAGCTCGCAAACCAGCCTGGCGCAGGAAGCCACCAGGTTTGACGGATTTGAAGAAGAATAAATGGCGGATATAATGTTTCTGGGATGGTCAATATTATAGAATGAGAGTATTTTTTGAGTGAAGCCGGTATTGACATTTCCCTTTTGAGCATTATGCAGTACCCGGCGAATGGCCAGATTTCCAATATGAAATCCGCTTCCCTCGTCGCCGAGCAGATACCCCCATCCGCCAAGCTGAAGGTAGCCCAGGTCCTTCCGTTTTACCAGGCAAACCGAACCCGTACCGGCTGATATCAGGATACCCGCCTGCTCGCCAAATATGGAGTAATGTAAAATTTCGGCATCTGTCATAATCGTAAAGTTCTTGATCCCTGCTTCTTGTATAACCTCGCCTGCCATCCGCTTTTCCGGGACTCTCCCCGCCCCGGCGAAAGCAAACGTGGCGCCTGCGATTTCATCGGTTTTCCGCCCCCGGAGAAGCTCATCAGTCAGCTCGCCTATCAGAATGGACAGTAACCTCCGGCCAAGAACGGATATGTTACCCGGACCTTTTCTTAATTTCCGGATAACACGCTCCAGACAGCTATATTCCAAAACCAAAAAAATTATCACGAATTGTTGTTGGAAAATTCAGCAGGTAAAGTCAAGGTATCACAGTTTGAATAGACAATTTCCTTTCAGTCTTAATTAACGAACAAATTAAACTGCTTAACCTCATCCTCTCAATGAACCTGTATAAATGAACAATTTTTGCGCTTCATTTTCTACATTTATTTTAACCAGCTTTAATACTAAATTAGCACCTGGACCTGATTAGATATGTTTCTCTGGTTACTGAAAAGATTATTTTAATGCGTCCAAAAAGTATCTTGGAATTGCTATTAAATATAAAAAATGCAATGCAAATATAGTATAAATATGCCACATATAATTTGCAAGCAGAAGATAAATTTTTTCGAAAAAGAACAGCCGTATGGTAATCCGGCATTTTAAATGCGACCGATGATTTTACCGAAGTTACGTCTCTCTAAATTTCAAAATAATGAAACTTTGATCAGATCCATCAGATATGTTGAAATCGAATTTTTCTTTGGTCCCATTATTCACCTGAGTGAGATATATTTTTGAGGAAAATAGCTTCAAGAGAATTGCCGGAAAAGTAAGGGTCTAAATTGTTTGCGGGGACATAATAGGATATTTAAATACAATTAAAGATAAAAAGATGCGTTAATTTGGCTCATTTCCATGAAATTTTACCGGCTGCAAAAATAATAGAAATATTTAGCGGATTAATACTTGAATATGATACCTTTTCTCTGCTAACTTCAGGATGTTAATATCACGACTGATCAAAAGGGATAGTTCTGCTTTTAAAAAATTTTGCCTCATAGATCGATTAAATCTGATGAATAGTAACCGGAAAGGAATCCCATGCAAAAACGCCTGGAATCCCTTGATGCATTCCGCGGGATCACCATTGCCGGCATGATACTGGTCAATAATCCGGGAAGCTGGGGGCACGTCTATGCGCCGCTTCGCCATGCCGCCTGGCACGGCTGGACGCCCACTGACCTAATTTTTCCATTCTTTCTGTTCATTGTCGGAGTGGCCATTACCCTTGCTCAGAAAAAACAGCTCGCCCTGCATGACAGAAAGTATGTCTATCTGAAAATACTGAAAAGGACTCTCATTCTTTTCGGACTGGGGCTTTTTCTCAACGCCTTTCCCTTTTTTGAACTTTCCGGCCTGCGCATTCCAGGTGTGCTGCAGCGGATCGCCGTTGTTTATGGCATAACAGCTCTTATAACCATGAATACGCACCTGCGGACCCAGGTCTGGATCACCGGCGCCGTCTTGCTGGCTTATTGGGCGCTGATGAAACTGATACCTGTCCCCGGACATGGAGCCGGTCAACTGACACCGGAAGGAAACCTGGCCGCTTTTATTGACAATCTGCTTCTCCACGGCCATCTCTGGGCCCAGAGCAAAACCTGGGACCCGGAAGGTCTGCTGAGCACCATTCCGGCTGTTGCCACCGCCCTTACCGGCGTGCTGACCGGTCACTGGCTAAATTCGGGAAAAGAGAAAAATGAAATCGCCGGGGGAATGTTCGTGGTCGGCTGGATTGGTATTGTCACAGGCATGTTCTGGCATATCATCTTCCCCATCAACAAATCCCTATGGACCAGTTCTTATGTTGTATTTACATCCGGAGCAGCGCTGCAGTTTCTGGGCTTCTGCTACTGGCTGATCGATGTCAAGGGAATCCGCAGATGGGCGTATCCTGCCATTATGTACGGAATGAATGCCATTGCCGTATTCGTGCTCGCCGGTGTGCTGGCCAGAAGCATGAATATTATAAAATGGGCGGGAGAAGGCGGGAATTCCGTTGCCCTGAAAAACTGGATATTTAGCAATCTCTTCATGCCCTGGACAAGCCCCGTCAACGCCTCGCTGGCATTTGCGATTGTCAATGTACTATTCTTTCTTTTAATAGCAGGCATTATGTTCAGAAAAAGAATCTTTATAAAAATCTGAGACATAAACGAAAGGTTCTATGGCTATGAAAAGAATAACATTTTGTATGACCTTTTGCTTTTCATTCTCTGCACTTTTATTTGTATCCAAACCGGCTTATACTCAGACGCTGAATCCTGTTTTGCCGGACATGGTGATAAATGATTACTCAGGCAAAATAGGATCCTGGAAGATAGATCCCCGCATCTTCTCAAACTGGAAAGGCAGGTCGGCAGCCGCCTGGATTGACATGCGGGAGCTTAAACCGGCAATCTACGCCCAGGTTTTTGATGAAGGCGGCGCTCCAGCCGGCCCCAACGTCAAATTGACCGGAGACAGCCTGTTTGATGGCATCAGGTTCCTGTCGGGCGCGATGGACAGCAGTGGAAATTTTGTGGTGACCTGGATAGGAATCAAAAATCCGCCATATTCACAGTGTAATGTTTATTTCAGATGCTTCTCCAGTGATGGCTCTCCGGCAAGCCAGACAATGCTGGTTGCCAATTCAAGCGGATTTATCAACCAATTCAAGCGACAGCCAGGGAAATTTTGTAATTACCTGGTTTGACAACAGAGGGCCGTCTCTGGGACTCTATGCCCAGTTATTTTCCAATAATGGAGAGCGCCTTGGCCTTAACTTCAAGATAAACGACGATTCTGCAGTCCCGACATGGACCGAAAAGGATATTTCATTTGACAGGTCCGATAATTTCATTGTCGTCTGGACAGGAGCGGATTACCATGTTTATGGCCAGCGTTTTGATAAATACGGACAAAGAACAACCGCGCAAAATTTTGAGGTGGCTTCCGAAGACATGAGCAGTCAGAAAAATATGACCCAATTGGGTGTCGCCGCTTCGGATTCCGGCAACTTTATGGTCACCTGGCCGTGGGACCCGACAGATTTATCCGACAGAACGATCTGCGCCCGCCTGTTTAATGATGACAGCTCGCCGGCGGGTGATCCTTTTATTATCCCTAGCTGGAATGATTCAAACTCGCAGAAATATCCGGGTGTCGCCAGCGCTGGCAACGGTGATTTTATATTTACCTGGAGTGAAGGAGATTCGTTTCTCCATGACATTTATTACGATAACATATACGCACAAAAATTCTCGAAAACGGGTGAGCCGCTCGATACACCCGTAAAGATCAATGACGACAGCCTCTCCTGTGCTGATCAGACCCATCCTTCATTGATTTTGAACCAGAATGGTGAATTTACGGTGACCTGGCAGGATTATCGAAACGGCAATCCCGATATTTATGTTCAGAAATTCTCCGCAGACGGCACTCCCCTCGACTCGCCGTATACGGTCGGGTCTGATATTCCCGATGAGAATTATGCTCCTGTGGGTGTTAAATCTGAATCCGGCAACTTTTTGATCGCCTGGCTCGGCCGTGGCCCGTCAAACTATGACTGGAATGTATATGCACAGCTTTTTACGGATGATGCCAGTCCGCAGGGAGAGATTTTTAAGGTAAATGAAAACAGCAACCGTATACGATTAATTGAATCTTCACTGTCCACAGCAACGGATTCCCTGGGAAATATTATCATCGGGTGGAGCCAGTCTGTCAATACAATCTATGGCAAAATATTTGGACAAAGATTTACAAACATGGGAAAACCCGTGGGACCCAATTTTATTGTTAATGCCGATTCAGCAGAAGTTGATCATTTTTCTCCGTCTGTGGCGATGTGGCCTGACGGGCAGACTGTTTTTGCCTGGAGTGATAACAGGAATGGGATAGGTGCAATTTATGCCCAGTTGTATGCAAGCGATGGTCAAAAAATGGGCGGCAACTTTCTGGTCAGCCCAGACAATGAATGCCACTGTTTTTTCCCTGGTCTGGCTATAGCCCCCTCGGGAGATTTTCTGATGTGCTGGTATGAATATAATCAAGTAGATAGCACGAAAAATTTGGTTATGCAGCGCTTTTCAAGATCAGGGGCAAGAGTGGATTCCGTCATTCGGATAAGCGACAGGCCGGCCTTTGTCAATGCTGAACTGAGAAATCCGGTCATTGCATTTAATGAGACGGGAGATTTTGTGATCGTCTGGGAATCGGGGAATACAGGCGCTGATCTATGGGAAATGTTCGGCCAGAGATTTTCCGCGCAAG
Organism: Calditrichia bacterium; assembly: GCA_037381445.1. Classification (GTDB taxonomy): domain Bacteria; phylum Calditrichota; class Calditrichia; order RBG-13-44-9; family RBG-13-44-9; genus JARRQT01. The sequence continues at coordinate 1,116 of JARRQT010000012.1, read as the reverse complement.
GCACCCCCATTGGAAAAAACTTTCAAATAACAACCGGGAAGAGCAGAACGCAGCATTCTCCGGATGTCAAATTGCAGGGGAAAAATATCTACTGCGTCTGGCAGGACAACCAGGGAACCCCGTCCGATTTTAATACCGGCTACGACATCATGGCAAACGTACTCGATTTTGACACTCCGGTGGGCATTGATGGCAAAGAACCCATTTCCCTTTCCGGTTCATTCGCTTTGGATCAGAATTTTCCAAACCCGTTTAATCCATCCACTACCCTCACCTACCGCCTTGCCAGATCGGTCAAGGTGCAGCTTACCATCTTTGATCTGCTGGGAAGAAAAATCCGTTTATTACTGGACGATAGGCAGGCAGCGGGTTTCTATGAGGTTCTCTGGGACGGCAACGACGATCGGGGCGTCCCGGTTGCCAGCGGGGTCTACATCTATCGTCTGAAAGCCGGTAATTATTCCAAAAGTCATAAGATGATTTTGATTCGATGACATTTTAAAATAAAATTGAAAAAACAAAAAAAGAGGAAGACTCGTCATGAAAATCAAAACCTTCTTTCCTTTCATTTTGTCAGCCCTGTTGCTGGGCTGCGGCTCTTCCACCCAGCCGAAGGTCACCGTGCAGACCGGCCTGGACCGTGTCAGCGAATTCCATGACCTCTTTAAAAACAGGCGGGTTGGCATCATTACCAATCATACCGGCTACGACTCCAAAGGCCGTTATATCACCGACGTATTTCGCGAGCTGAAAGATGTCCGGATAACAGCTCTTTTTGGTCCCGAGCATGGTATCGGGGGCAAGGCCTCCGCCGGCGATACGATCAACTCGGATCTGGACAGTTCACGGCAAATTCCCGTTTACAGCTTGTACGGGACTACGCGCAAGCCGACGCCGGAAATGCTGAAGAATGTGGATATTCTGGTTTTTGATATCCAGGGCATCGGCGCGCGATACTACACCTACATTTCTACCATGGCGCTGGCCATGGAAGCCGCCGCCGAACAGGGAAAACCTTACGTAGTCCTTGACCGGCCAAATCCCATTACCGGAAAAGTGATGGAAGGGAATCTTCTGAATCCGCAGTTTTCTTCCTTCGTGGGTATGTTTCCTATA
>JARRQT010000011.1:0-24938 GCA_037381445.1 Calditrichia bacterium | reverse complement strand
ATTTCAGCACAGGAGGCAGGTCATGAAGCATGCAGCACAATTTGTTATTTTATTTCTTTCTCTTTCTATCGGATTTTTGCATGCCACTCCCACAAAAGTTGTGGTGAGGGCGCTGGCCAAGGATGCCAAATTCATCGGCACCTCCATGGGCGGTGCATTGGTAGTCATTCGCGCGGCGGAGTCGGGTGAAGTGCTGGCCAGGGGATATACCTCGGGCGGTACCGGCGACACCCGTAAACTGATGCAGGAACCATTCACACGGGGAATGCAACTGTCAAATGAAACTGCGGCAAAATACGAAATAACGCTGGACCTGACAGAACCGCTTTTTGTAACGGTGGAAGTATATGCTCCCATGGCCCAGCGCCAATCCATGGTCATGGGCAGCACGCAGCTCTGGCTTATTCCCGGAAAAAATATCACCGGAGATGGTATCCTTATCGAGATCCCCGGTTTTTCCGTTGACATTCTTTCTCCGCAGGCTCACCAGGAGATCAGCCTGGCGAAGGTGCCGGACGGCATCCCCATACGCATCAACCTGGCAATGATGTGCGGCTGTCCGGTGTCCCCGGGAGGCGTATGGGATTCCGCCCAATATGAGATAACCGCACTGATCAGCCGGGACGGGCACGTAACGGATACCATTCCTTTGACATATGCGGGACAGGCCAGCACCTTCGAGGGCGTTTTCAAGCCCGCCGGACCCGGTATCTATGAAATCACTGCTTATGCTTTTGATGCCCAGCATGTCAATACCGGCCTGGATAAGACGACGGTCATTGTTTCCGAGTGACTTTCTCGGATTAAAAGCACAAAACGGGACAAGGTACAAGACACCCAGCCCAAAGCACATTACCGGTGACAACCCGATGATGTGCCACTGACTCAGAATCTCTCACAGAGGGGAATACATGCAAATGGAGACATTCACAGAAGCAAAAGAGTTTGTTGACAGTCAAATCTATTCGCATATGCGGCAAATTGCTCTGGATCAGCTTGATCTTAAGACGATTGATGAACCCATACGGGGGCTTATTGACCAATTCAGGCTTGTGCCGCACTGTTTCACATTACAAAGCTGCTATGGACATTTTGTATGCGGCCCCGAGCAGAATGATCACAATCTGAATCGTCTCCCCCCTGAAGAGTCGGGTATAATCAGTTACAGACTTGCCTATCTGGCTTTATGTCTGGAAAACAGCGGGCGGGGAAGAATGCTGCATCGGCTCCTGGCAAAGGTTCCCGATATCGCTCCCACAATGATTCAGTTCGGATCGGCGGACTGGTTCTGGCAGCAGAATCCCAATTCCTATGTTCTGCAGGTGATACCGGACAGATACAAAACCAGTGATCGGACCTTCGTATCATATGCGGAGGCCCTGCACATTCAGCAGAGCAGGGACCTCTTTTTTATCCGAATAAACGAATTGCTGGGAGGAGAACTGCATGCAGCGGATATCTGATGATAGCTTCCTTCACATGCAAAACTCTCGGATCATCCGCACCAGGGAATCAACCACTTTGCTCAAATAAAAAAATACTCATATAACAATAGATGGAGGCTTAGATGGATAAAGACAAAGCATTGCGCGATCATCTTTTGAATCTGCTCAAGGGCCGCGGTGCCCATGTGGACTTTGACCAGGCGGTGAAAAATTTCCCCGAAGAATTAAGAGGGAAACGGCCGGCAAACGCCCCTTATTCTGCCTGGGAATTGCTTGAACACCTGCGCCGGGCGCAGAATGATATTCTGGAATTCAGCCGCGATCCCAATTATGTTTCCCCGCCCTGGCCCGAAGGCTATTGGCCGAAAAGCCAGACACCGCCAGACAGTTCAGCATGGGATAAAAGCGTTAAGGCATTTCAGAAGGATTTAAAGGATATGCAGGACATGGTGGCCGATTCGAAAAACGATCTATATGAAAAAATCCCTCACGGAGAAGGGCAAACCATCCTGCGGGAGGCGCTGTTGGTAGCCGACCATAACGCTTATCACATCGGTGAGATGGTGGTCATCCGGAAACTGCTGGGCGCCTGGCCTGCCTGATCGCAGAAGGCGGGTGCCTTCAGAGAGTTCAATTTTTGCGCGGCAAGGTCACAGACTTGCAGAACTAAATCTACCGACAAAGAAATTCGTACATGTGAGGAATCAGGCAAATTGCGGTGATACCCGGGATTCTAATTAGGATTTCTCTATTCAGAAATTAATAGGGCTAAAGTATCAGGCCGGCAGACAAATTTCGGAAAGTGTCTAGTTCTTGTTCCGGAATAGATCGATAAAATCCCGAATTTCTCTCCAGACCGAAGGGTATAAAAGCAGGTCATTGTGACCAGTGCCGGGAACTTCAATCCAATTGACGGAATTCGGAAAACTGCGGGCCAATTGTCGTCCCTCTGTCACCGGAATCACCGTATCCGATGTGCCATGCATCATCAGAACCGGTAAATGAATTTTTTGCGCTGCTCTTTTTGAATCATAATGCTCCGGCAGTAGAAAATTAACCAGCCAGGCGGGAAAATGTTCTCGCGCGACAGATGAAAGTGAAGACCATCCGCTCAGGAGAATGAGCCCGCTGACCTTCTGATTGGCAGCCGCTGTCTGGATTGCCACAGCGGCACCCAGAGACCAGCCGCAAACGATAAGCAGCGGATCCGAAAATGTTTTTGAGATCCATTCCACGGCGGCCCGGCCGGTTTCAACATTTTCCGATTGCGAGGGTTTTCCGCTGCTTCGCCCGTATCCAGGATAATCCAATGCCATAAAGTTGACGTTCATTTTAAATAAATTATTGAAAAACCCGGCTTCCCACATGGTCGCCAGATTGTCTCCGTTCCCATGGAAATACAGCAGAAAGGGATTCTCGCGGGAGCCAAAATAGGACCAACCGGAAATTCTTGTACCATCCGGGAGTTGGAAAGATATTTCCCTAAGCGGCGCAGGAGGCGGTGAAGGAACCTTGTCCCCCGGGGCAGGGTAGATTAACCAACGAACCATGATATTGGACATAAACCAGCCTATTAACAAAATTAATAATAAATTACTCAGTAAAAACAATAAAGTTCTGACTTGTCGATTGCTCAGCCGCATCTTCCTTTTACATTTTTGCCAAAATTAGGATTACATGCGCTTGGAGTTATTGTCGAATGGCAACTCATCAAATACAAATTACGAAACACAGGGAATTGTAGGAAATATTCTTGCCGGAAAGCGTATCTGTCTGTATACTCAGATGTCCCGGCATCAAAGCCAGCTACTGTTATTTTTTGGTGATCTTGCCCATGAAAAATTTAAGGAGAACCAGTGAAGAAGAAAAAAGCAGTACCCGTGCAAAGCTGGGAAATTGTGTTTCCCAACGATGCCAATCCCCATGGAACCATGTTTGGGGGAAAGCTCACTGCAAAGATGGACATTATCGCCGGGATCGCTGCTGCCCGTTTTGCGGATCGGATGGTGGTTACCGCCTCAACAGAAGCAATCATTTTTTTAAATCCGGTCCGGATTGGCGACCGTATTGAGTTCATAGCAAGGGTAGTATGGACCGGAAAAACCTCCATGGTTGTAAAGGTGGATGTATTTGCCGAAAATCTGTCCGATCACAACCGGGTGCATTGCACCACGGCCCATTTTAATTTTGTAGCGCTTGACGAACATGACCAGCCCACGCAAGTACCCTCCCTTCTGGTGGAGAGCGAAGAGGAAAAACGGGATTATCAGGTTGCCGAACTGGTTAAGAAGCAGGCTCTTGACAGAAAGACCGAAATTGTGAAATTGGAAGCTGCCAGCCATTCCAAAGAGTGACGTCCGGGAGATGCACCCGGAACATCCTGCCGGAGGAATATTAAAAAAGGGGCGGCACTTGATAATTACAGGATAAAAACATCTTCACACCGAGCGATATCATGAAGAACAACCCCTGCACGTCGCATTTTCAATGTTCCATATTTGTGCTATTTATACTGTTATTTCTTTCAATGGAAACGTCCGCACTTAGGGCGCAGACACATTTTCAGGCGGGCTGGAACCTGGCGCTTGGTTTTCCGCAGGGTGAATTCCGGGAGAATGTAAAAAATACAGGGATCGGTTTCGGACTGGATTTCACCTATGCCCTGCCCAAGATCCCGGTAAATTTCGGCGGCACTTTCTCGGTAGTGACCTATGGCAGCGAATCATATGATGCATATCTTGATTTACCCTTTGATGTGTTTTCCGGCAATCCGATAAAAATCACGACAGATAACCGCATTCTGCAGTGGGATTTCCTGGTCCGCCTGCAGCCCCAGAAGAGATGCATCCGGCCTTATATCGATGGACTAATTGGATTTAATTACCTGTCCACCCAGACCAGCTTCAGAGACAAATACAGTTTAAGGGAATTTTTTAATCGCACCAATTTTAATGATATGGTTTTCAGCTATGGCGGCGGCGCAGGCATCATGATAAAAATTTACGGCGTTCCCGGCTCCCGCGGGTTGAATGCATCCGATAAAACCAAACTGCTGCTGGATCTTAAGGTCAGATATTTATGGGGCGAAAGCGCAGACTATCTGAAAAAAGGAACCATCGGCAGCATCGGAGATTTCATGGTCTTTGATGTTTATCAGTCTTCCACCGATCTTCTCACCGGGCAAATCGGTCTGGCGTTTGAATTTTAGGATACTGCCAAATTCGGACTCATCCCCAAAGGCAAAACAATAACGTAAATCACAGATTATTTTGCGGGAATTGATTTTATCCAATCCGTACCTGAAATGAACGTAACATGCGAAAGGTAAATCCGTATCAGCAATCTGAAATAAGATGTTAAATAATAAGGAGACCGAATATGAAGAGAATTGCTAACGGATGGCCGGAATGGCAGATCATTCTGATTCTGGGACTTCTTCTTTCCTTTGGAATTCTTGTCCATTCTGCCCATGCCCAGCCGCATTTGCAGGGCGGAATAAATTTTTCGATGGGCTTTCCGCAGGGCGATTTTGAACGCAATGTAGACAATACCGGCTTCGGTTTGGGGCTCGATTTTATTTTCACCCCGGCACCAAGTCCCATCGGTTTCGGCGCCAACTTCGGATTTCTGGTTTATGGGAGCGAAAGCAGGGAGGAACCTTTAAGTCCCTATATCCCGGAAGTCAGGGTAAATGTCGAAACCAGCAACAGTATCGTTCAAGGTTATTTTCTGGTGCGAATGCAGCCGCAGGTCGGCATTGTCCGACCCTACCTCGATGGCCTGCTCGGTTTTAATTATCTCTTCACCCAGACCCAGATAAATAACCAGGGAGGATATGACGAAGAAATTGCCAGCACCACTAATTTTGATGATTTTGCCTTCAGTTACGGTGCCGGCGCGGGAGTGATGTTTCAGGTATACGATGGTTCCATGAAAATTCAACCTGGACAGAGAGGGCTGTATCGGATTTTCATCGATTTAAAAACCAGATATCTGCTTGGTGGTGAAGCAGAATATTTAAAGGAAGGTTCAATTATTCGAGAGAATGATCGGGTTGTATACCAGGTAAGCCACTCCGAAACCAATCTGCTCACTGTTCAGATTGGTGTGGCTGTGGAATTTTAGCAGGCATAATTTTCATGATGCGGCAGGAGTACCTGTTCGCAAATTGAATCTGCCGAATAAATTCTCACATCCGGCATTCCGTATTTCCTGGTGGGAAATCATTTACCCAAAAACAATTTTCTATAAAAAGGCAAAGAAGGAGTCCTTCCCCTTTGAACTCCTTCTTTCATCTCTTTTTGGATGATAAATCAGGGTTTTTCATTTTAAGGCAATTACGGCTTTATCTGCCCCCTGATTTCGCCGTCAGGATGTTGCTTTGTATGGACCTGAACATAGGTGCTGTCCGATTGCATCAATGCTTTCAGATCGGCAATGGTCTTGCCCTGCAGAGGACCCGTAAGATTCTGCGCGGTAATAACGCCTTCAGCCAGGGTTCCATTTATCGGACCCGGCATCAGTTTCGGATGCTGCCCTGTATCGGGATACAGCCATACCAGTATGGGACCATTTTCGCTTGCTGATCCCTTATGAATATGCGCCATAATCACGCTGTCGATATTTGTAACATTAACAAGATAATGAAGCTTTGTACTGTCACTGTTAAACTTGAATAAAGCCTGTCCGCTGGCTTTCGTGGATATGCTGTCTGGAACTTCGTTGGTCCCTGATAAATCGGCATGAAAATCTGAATTTTGCAGCGTCAGCACGCTGGATGTTTTGCTTGCTTGTGCGGACTGCCCTTTTTCACCGGACTTGCCGCATCCAAACGATAAAATCATCAAAGCCAGCATTATGCTCAGATAACCAAAGCGTTTCATATTTCTTCTCCCCCTGTTAAATGGCGCTGAATTTGAACTAAACATTATAATTTAAAGACATATAGTAATTTTACTCCTACTTCAACCTTTACTATTTTAGAGATTTGAAATGAAGATATAATGAAGATTTTTCAAATTAATGCATCATTTCCCATTTTCACCAGGGAGATAATTGCTTTTTTACATTTCTGTTGAATTTCAACCGATTATTTATGATTTTAATTTATCGTCATTCAAAGTACAACAATATATTGAGGATATCATGACACGTATTTTTACAGGAAGATTCAGCGGAAAACTGTTTTTCCCTCTATTTTGTACCGCATTATTGGGCATGTTTATGGTTTACAGCAATTCTGCTTCAGCACAAAATTCAGGCGACATTTCTGCTGAAAAATCCGATTGGGTGGCTGGCCGGCCCGATGGCTGTACTTCTGTCACGGTCGGAAAGGATGCTTCATTTGACGGTTCTGTGATCACCTCTCACACCGACGACAGCCACCGAACACGTTCCTGGCTGGATATTGTGCCGCCAAAAAAATTCGGCAAGAAGGCCGTGCTAACCCTGGTGAAGCGTACTGAGAATAACGCGCTGGCCATGCCGGCCTACAAACATGTTCCGGTGGGAGAAATTCCCCAGGTTGAGAGTACGCATGGTTTTATCAATACTGCCTATCCCTGTATGAATGATCAGCAGCTGGGGATTGGCGAATCCACCTTTGGCGGAAGAGAATCCCTGCATTCCGAACAGGGTCTGATTGACTGCCAGCAGCTGGTTCGTTTGATGCTGGAGCGATGCTCAACCGCCAGGGAAGCAATCCAGATGGCTGGTGAACTCACCAAAAAATACGGCTGGAATGATGAAGGCGAATGTTTGACAATTGCTGATCCCCGGGAGGTCTGGCATTTTGAGATTGTCGGTCCGGGCAAGGGAAATAGCGGTTCGATCTGGGCGGCACAGCGCGTACCTGATGATGAGGTCTCGGTGAATGCCAATGCCAGCAGGATACGCCAGATCGATCTCAGCCAGCCGGATTATTTCATGGCCTCCGAAAATATTTTTCAGGTTGCGCAGGACAGCGGCTGGTGGAATCCGGCCCAGGGCGCGTTTGAATTTTGTTACGCTTACGATCCCGCCGGACGCACCTCGCTGGCAGCCAGGCGCCGGGAATGGCGGGTGCTGGATCTGGTGGCACCGTCTCTTCACCTCGATCCGAATGCAGAGAACTATCCGTTTTCCGTGAAGCCCGATACACTGGTTACCTTTTCGAAACTGGTATCCATTTTCAAGGATTATTACGAAGGAACCGATTTTAATTTCGTCAAAAACATTACTTCGGCCGACAAGGAAGGAAATCAGGTCATATCTCCTTTTGCCAATCCATTTATGCCCTACGACATGAACCAGATTTTCAAAATTAACGGCGGTTGGGGCTGGCGGGGCGAACGCACCATTGCCCGCTGGTATACCATGTACGCCACCATCATACAAGCCCGGCAGTGGCTCCCCAATGAAATCGGCGGGGTGGCCTGGCTGGCCTGGGATAATGTGGCCACTTCCATTTATACACCCATTTATTGCTCGGTAACGGAAGTGCCGAAATCTTTCAGGACGCCCGGGAGAGTCAATGGTTTCACCCGCGAGTCGGCCTGGTGGGCATTCAATCGCCTGGGGACGCTGACAGCCCAGCGCTGGGGAGATATGCGGAAGGACGTCGAAGCGGTTTGGAATCCGTGGCAGCAGGAATTATTCGCGAACCAGAATAACGTCGAAAAGCAGGCGATGGCGCTCTATAACGAGAGCCCGAAGAGGGCCCGTCAATTCCTGACCCAATACACGCTTCAATGGGGCGATAAAGTCGTCCGGCGGGCCTGGGATCTGGGCGATGAATTGTGGACAAAATATGATGAAAAATTCTAAGGATTTTCAATTTCAAAGGGGAGGCGATTCAACCTCCCCTTTTTCGCAATGGAGATCACCACTTACATATTAATTTGATGGAAAGGAAATTCAGGCTCCGGCCCGATAAAATGTGAATGGCGTTTTTCGCGATAGACTTGCCCGTTTCCAGAATATATTAAACCGCTCCACGCATGGCAAGGGCAACAGCCCCGTACAGGGCAGTCTCATATCCCAGTTTGCTGAGCCGGATTTCCGGTTGCGGGATAATTTTGAGATATCGTTCCATCACTTCTGAAATTCGTGTCGCCAGCAGTTCACCCCTGCCGATCGCTATTCCTCCCCCCAATACAATCAGTTGCGGGGCATAAATAACCGCCAGATTTCTGATACCCTGTCCCAGATTGTAGGCCACCTCATCCCACTCCCCATCATTCAGGTTCTCGGGAGATTTGCCGTAAACCCGGCGAATTCCGTTACCGGAAGCCAGCGCTTCAAGGCAATCCGGAGCGCCGCATTCGCAGATAACCTTCTCGGGATGAGAACATTTAAAATTCACCGACTGGTGACCAACCTCCGGGTGTATCCCGTTTTTTCCCCGATAGATTTCCCCATTGATGATAAATCCGCCGCCAATGCCGGTGCTGATAGTCACGTACAGCAGCCGCGAGGCAGAATGCGCAGCGAACCTGTATTCCCCCAGCGCCGCCGCATTGGTATCAACATCCACATGAAACCGGCAGCGGTACTTCGATTCCATAATTTTCTTCAAAGGAACGTTCCGCCATGCCGGCTGATGAAGCGGCGATACCACTCCTTCCCGATAATCCAGCGGGCCGCCAATTGCCGCGCCCACAGCTTCAATTTCCCGCCGAGCAGCCAGGCTTTTCACCATATTCCTGATCAGTCCCAGCCCCTCCTCCAGGCCGGGGGGTGTTGATTCCCGGAGCTTCCTGATGATCTGGCCCCGGGAGTTGGCAAGAGCCCCCATAATTTTGGTACCGCCAATATCGAGACCGATATAAAATTTTTCTATTTTCACCTGACACTTCCAGCTTTTATTGCATGCATTAAAGTTTGGCAGCAACGCCATTCGGGAGATCTCGCCCCTGATATCTGATAACCCAGACTGCCCGTTAAATTAACACAATGATCCGCAACGAAAAAATACAAATGTTGACAGCCGCCAAGAAAAATATCCTTATCACTATTTGATCATTTGAAATACATCTGATATCTGTGTATCTTTACGGATTAGAGAATGGTTAAGGATTTTAAAGACAGGAAACAGGCGATGAATTACTGGCTTTTAAAAACAGAACCGGACGTCTTCAGCTGGGATGACCTGAGAGATTCACCCGACAGAACCACCCAATGGGAAGGCGTTCGAAATTACCAGGCCAGAAATTTTTTGAAAGAGATGAAAGCAGGCGACCTGGGATTTTTCTATCACAGCGTGGTCAAACCGCAGGCCATCCATGGGATTGTCAAAATAGTCAGGCCGGCTTATCCCGATCCGACGCAGTTTGACCCGGACAGCGAATATTTTGATCCGCAAAGCGCCAGGGATAACCCCCGCTGGTTCCTGGTCGATGTCCAATATCAAAGGGAAATCAAACCGGCGATTACGCGTGAAGAATTAAAATCAGTTCCGGAATTGAAAAAAATGGTATTACTGAATAATACCCGTTTGTCTGTTCAGCCGGTGACACCGGAAGAATGGAAAATTATTCTGCATTTGAGATCAATCCCGGAAAAATTCGACTGAGATTCATTCAAGACTGCTGCAAGACAATTAATAAGGTTGGGTAACCATTTATGGCAATATATTCAATTGGCGTGGATTTAATCGAAATAGAACGCATCGCGAATCTGATTGAGCGCTACGGGGACAAATTTGTCAGCCGCATCTTTACAGAACCGGAAATTGAATACTGCAGCCGGAAAAAAGACCGGGGCAGCTATGCAGCGCGCTTTGCGGTGAAGGAAGCGGTCTTCAAAGCTGCCGGCACCGGGCTGGGTAAGGAGATGACCTGGAGAGATGTGGAGGTTGTGAACAATGCGCTTGGAAAACCCGAAGTCAGAGTTTACGGAAAAACCGCAGAACTTCTGGCGGGAAGGAAATTTCATTTGTCAATTTCCCATTCAAAGGACGCATCCATCGCAATGGTGGTGGTGGAATAATAAAAACTTTATGCAGAAGGGCAATTGAGAGGGCCGGGCAATCCGGTCAGGCGCGGCTCACGGCGATCCTGTCCTCAGCCTCGCGAAGCAATAAAAACCGGCGTTTTTCTTTGTTGATCCAGGTACTACTCCCGATTTGAACCCTCACATTAGGAAACATGACACCATTTACCTGTATGGTCGCTCTTTTCAATTCCTCAATCTTCTGGTTCAGATTTGCTGATTGCTGATTGAGCTCCTGCAATTTTTGTGTCAGAATTTCCCTGTTTTTCTGAAGAGAATCCAGTTCCTGCTGCTCGGATTCGGTAAGTTTTTTATCAATCTTCTTTAGCACATATTCCTGAATAGCATTTTTTGTCTCCTCCATCTGCGCATGGCAGTCTTCAATGCGTTTTTCAATATCGGATCGCAGCGTATTAACGGTGCTTTTTTTACCGGCCGCCAACAAGGTTGATACTTCTTCTTCGCTGCCGGCAAGACGAATGATCACATTTTGAACCGCTTCATTTTGCCCGCCAACCACCCGACCCCGGCTGCTTCGCAGCGTTCGTCCCGCTTTCACTTCGCATCCCACCAACTCAACTTCAAATTCCACATCACGCCCGGCTTCCATTTTCTGATTATGACCGAAACCGATTTTTATGTCATTACCGGCCTTCAGAACTCCTTTCATCGTTCCCGTAAAGCCGTGGTCAACGAGTATATCTCCCCCGGCCCGTATCTCCGCATCCTCCACGGTGCCGTGCACCTCCACATTGCCGGTGGCAATAACTTCGAATCCCGATTTCACATCCCCCTTTACAATAACATCGCCGTGAAAATCGATGCTGCCACTATCGTAGTCGACATTCTTTTCGATAATCATGGTGGTCTGGACTCGAACTTCGTTTGCGGGAGATAGGCATGCCAGACCAGCGCAGGCAGCCACAACCACCCGGGGATCTTCATCGGAAAATTTTACATTATCACCAAGGGAGACGGGCAGCACATTTTCGCTCTCAGGAGGCTCGATCACCCTCCCACAAATATCTTTGCCCACCTTACCCTTTTCGCCAGGGATAATCCGGATTAGAGGAGTGCCCGGCTGCACCAGATTGGAACGGATCAAATGTTTATGATCAACCCGCCCGTTTTCACTCTCCCCTCTTCGTAATACCGGTTCAAATTCTATTAATTTCTCGAATCTCGCGGGAGCAGGCGGTTGGGGTGCATCGCCGCGGGCAATAACAAACGGTTCAACTGATTTTTTGAGCAAGACATTTTTCAGCGCGGGGAAATCGACACCATGGTTTATTTTATTCTTCATCAACAGATTTTTTATCTGTTGCAGTAATTCAGGGGTGGGCAAAGAATAATCTGCGATTTTGAGTGTGGCGGTTAAATGATTATCGGAAACTTCAAGTTTGACGCCTTCTTGATTTTCTGAGTTCGTCGTCTGGAATACGCCCATTATGGATTATCTCTTTTCAAATATTCAAAAGTCGGAATTTCCAGTACAAAACAGTTTTTCTCAGTGCAATTTTCTCTCAGAAAAATAGTTCCCTGCTGAGCCTCCATCGCCAAGCGGCAAAACAATAACCCAAGCCCCCGGGCAGGCTTAAATCCAGATTTCCTAAGCTCGGGTTGGGCAGTCTTTAGAAAGATCTTTCGCTTGAATTTATTCGGTATGGCATATCCCTCATGGCTTACCACCAGACGAATACGATGGTCCTCCATGCTTTCGGTTTCAACTGATATTGCCATGAAATCCGGAGTATTCTGGAACACAAAATTGAACAGATTGTCCAGCACCCGTTCAAACACATCCTTGTCCGCATAAATGCTGACCTGGTCATCATGGCACTTCATATCCACTGTTTTTGACTGGTGTTCGGGAATATCCTTGAAAGATCCGACGATATCTTCGATCATCGCATTCAGATTAAAAGGCACCGGTTCGATTTCCATCTTTTTCTGTTCCAGCCGGCTGATATCCAGAAGGTTGAGGATCATACGCAACAGACTACGGCTGCTGCGGGCGATTCGCTGAGTATAGATTTCACTGGACTGGGGTACGGGGGCTTTCTGATTGATCTCCATCATCTGCAGGTTGCCCTGGATTACAAAAAGCGGATTTTTCATATCATGGACAATCAGGTTGGACAGCTCTTTTTTGAGCATGTCTTCCCGCATCAGAGCTTCCTTCTGCCGCTGCAGTTCCCGGTTCCTTTTCAACAGTTCATCATGGTAGAATTTGATTCGCAGCAGAGATTTTACACGTGTCACAAGCTCCACATTGTCGAAAGGTTTTGAGATAAAATCGTCAGCGCCCGCTTCCAGCGCCCTGATTTTATCCTTCAGTTCCTTCAACGCTGTAATCATGATAATGGGGATATGAAAGGTCTCCCTGTTTTTCTTGAGCTTCTCGCAAACTTCATATCCGTTAATTTTGGGCAGCATAATATCCAGAAGGATGATATCCGGCGGATTCTTCTCCACCTCTTCGATGGCAGCGGCACCGTCATTGGCAATGCCAAGGTCATAACCGGCCGGTTTCAGAAAATAAACCAGCAAATCCACACTTTCCTGACTATCATCTACAATAAGGACTTTTGCTTTTTGTTGCAGCATTTCTTCCATCACTTAAATCTTCACCTCAATATTGTTATATTCGTTGTTGAACAACGCCTTCCCAATGGCAGCAAAAAAGTCCTTTCCTGGATTCCATTTAATATCGCTCATCATAAACCCGACCTTCTGCAGTCTCTCCCTCAATTCAGGAAAATGATCTTCCACAAAATTTTGAAATTTCCGATTATTATTATAAACAGATAATTCAATCAAATCCTCAATAATTTTACCTTTCACAACAACAGCGTTAAAATTAACACTATTCCAGGCAAAAGTAAATTCATAAACTTTTTGTTTGGCGACCTGCACTTTTCGCCAAAAAGCAAAGCACTTTTCTTTGGACTTCGGGGAAGAAAAGGGAATAAATATCCACAAGCCTCTGTTGTAGTTTTCGATCTGCAGAAAGAGCAATTTCACAAAATCCGCATAAAATTCGGTTTGAGCATTCTTTGAGAAGCTATTTGTCTCCGTCAATTTTTCGGTTTTTGACAATGAATGATCCCGGCCGGAGAGATTAATCTTTTTTAGTTGTTTCTGCAAATCATGTAACAACTCGAACAATCCATTCAGTGAGAATGCTTCATTCAGCCGTTCTTGAATTTGATGGAATATCAATTTTTGATGTTCATCCGAGGGAAGCTCCGAATCCTGAGACCAACTTTCCCGATTTTCATCCGGATCGCCCTGAAGAGGAGTTCCGAAAACCCATTGCATCAGGAAGAAGGGGTCATGAAATATTTCCGTATCCATGTTCGATTGGAGCCAGAAGAAGGGAAGCAGAAAAAGCTGCGCATTTCCCGGTGAGTCAGTTGATTCCGAATACAGGGTTTTCAGTCTTTTGTAATCATTTCTTTTGATGGGAAGATTTAACCGCACCGACCAGTTTAGGAAAGTTTCACTCAGCGGATTTTTTTCGAACTCAAAGAAACGGGCTACTTGCTCGAGAGACCCCGCCTCACTGGCCTCGTTAATGATTGCCAGAAATTTAAACTGCAAACGCGGCTGGATTTTTAACAATTGAATCAGGATCAGGTCTCTGGGCTTGAGCGAAACCGCGCTGTTTATGGGAAATTCAACACCCCTGTAGCTGGCAAGATAGCGAAATGCAGCCGTCCGCCTGGTGACGCGAACGGCCAGCTGGTCACCCGGTTTCAGGCCGGTAAATGCCAGGACAGTGTCGCGCGGAGAAGATGCCTGGTAAAAAGAAACTTCCATTGCTCTTCAATTCTCATCTGACTGAGGAAATAAAATGCTCCGCTCCCACAAAGCTATTATCGGCAAAAATTAAGAGATGTTAGAACAAAAAGAGGAATAATGAATCAGTAAATCAATTCATTTTCGGGATGTGTATGGTTCATAGCCAGAATCAGTTTCACCTCATCCTGACCGAGATTCAATTGCCGCGCAATTTCGGAAATGCTCATACGATTATGATGAAGCCTCTCTATTTCAGAATGAATATAATTCTTTTTGCTGACCTGCCGCTGCTGGGCGGTCATGTTCAACGCCAGTTCGATCTCACCGACTCCCAGGTTCAGGTTCCGGGCTGCTTCCATTTTTTCCCAGGGTGTTGGATTATCGGACAACTGCCACGAATCTTCAACTTTTGCGGTTTTGCTCGGAGGTGGGGGAACATCATTAGTCATTTTAATTTCGGGCTTTTCGACAGTCTCCCGGCTGGTTTCTCTTCCAGGTTCAGGCTTATAAGATGGCCGCAGAGATTGCTGCCGGAATGGAATTGCAGATTTTTTCAAATCCTCCCGATCATCAAATGAACCCTTTGCAGATGAATCCGGGAAAGCTGCGCTGGTTCTTTTTTTCTTCAGAAAATGCAGAAAAATGCTCAAGAGAATGAAAACGGCAAAAACTACGATACCTGCCAGATAGAATATAATTCTGATGGGCATACCCAGTCCAGCGGCAACGGTCAGCGGTACTGCCGCAGAATCCCTTTTTGAAACCTCAGGGGAAAAGGTGGATTCCGACTTTGCCTCTTCCTTTTCTTTGGGAAAATTCTGCGCTATATCCGATTCGGGCATATCCGTTGGCGGAGAGAGCACTTTCAGCCTGGATTCAAAAATTTGGGAATATTTTTCTGCCTGACCTGTTTTTCCTTCAATCCGATATAATTTTGCCAGGTCCCGGTAGAGATTCAGAGAATCACAATTCAACCTAAGTGCATTCTTGAAATTAATTTCCGCCAGCCGGTACTGCTTAAATGCAAAACGTATCTGTCCTGCCTTAAAATAAGCGTTTCCGTGTTCCCTTTTAAGAAATACCGCCTGCCTGTAGGCGGAGAGTGCCTCATGAAGCTGATTATTGGCATGAAACTGTAATCCCTGACGGTAGGCCTGTTCCGCTTCATCGAAGTACTGCTCGTTATGAATCACGATCCGGCCGTCTGTCCCAGCAGCGCTTTCAAAGGTCATGTTCTCAGCCAGTTCAAATACGAACAGACTGCTGCCGGAAGTCAATGGTGTTATCTGACAACGACTGATTCCGATGTCTGACCGTAATTCCACTGCATTCTTATTAAAGGGATTCGATTCGGCTATCGGATTATAAATTTTGGCAATGATCTTTATGGCTGGCGATTCATTTAGTATCTTGATCTTCCAGCCGGCCGGAAGGTTGAAATCAATTACAGAATGGCCATTTTGGACATCCATCCTGAAAGCGGATAAAGAAGCGGAATTTTCCCCCGCATGAATAAGTGCAAGTGTAAAAAAGATAAGTAGAACAGACCACCGGCTAATTCGAAAGGGCGGCTTCACTGCCATAACTTTCCTCGCTTTTCGTCGATTTGGGAATTTGCATGGTCACCAGATTCCCAATGTCCTTTCCGGATTTGATTTCTATTTGCCCGCCAATATCAGAGAGCATCTGAACACTGACGGTAAGCCCCAGGTTCATTTCTGTCGAATTTTCCATGTCTTCAAACGGATCCATCACCTTTTGGATATATTCCGGAGGCATGGGGATTCCCGAATCCTGCAGTTCTATTTTGACCCAGTCATCATCTATCCGGGAACTGCGAATAGAGAGGGTTCCGTTCTTACCGATCTGTTTTTTGGAGTGCAGAATAAAATTCAGCAGAATCTGCTGGAAATAGATTGAGCTCCCTTGTACCACCGGCAGTTTTTCTTCCAGTTCGGTATTGATCACTATCCCGCGTTTCTCAATCTGACTGCGAACCAGATTGATAGTATTCACAATCAAGGTATTGACCTCAAGATATTCAGTTGAGGAAACAGCATTTTGACGTGCCATGCTTAATAAACCTCTCACTATATTTGCAATTCTCATTGCCTGAGACTCTACAATTTTAAGGCTCTCTTCTGTTTTATAACCCATCATTGCCATCTGGACATTCCCCAGAATAATTTGTAACGGGTTATTGATTTCGTGGGCAATTCCCCCGGCCAGTTCCCCCACAGTTGCCAATTTGATGGTTTGCATCAGCCTGCTCTGTGATCTTTTGAGGGCCTCGTGAGTCCGTTCTAATTTTTGATATAACAGCGTGTACTGAATTCCAATCGCCGCCTGCTGGGTCAAAATATTCAGGAGTTCAAGATCGCGGAAACTAAACTTTGCCTGCTCTTTTTCGGTATGGATCAGATATACACCCATTCCGGTCTGTTCCTGAAGCATGGGTGCGATAACCATACTGCCGGATTCAAAATGCAGCTGGTCAGAAACCATGAAATCGCTCAGCGGTACCACAATGGGATGGGCCTGTTCCCACAGCCAGTCCAGAATCCCTTCATCTTTCATATTTTCCAAAAGAAGACTAAAGTCCGGATCGGATTTATCCTTAACCGGCTCCAGACCCAGATCCCCCAAAAGGAACACCTCGCTCCTGTGATGGGGAATTACTTTTTGGGCGATTTCATCCAGTTTGTCCACAATTTCATCAACTTCCAGGCTCTGCGTAATAATTGAAGACAGTCTCTGGATTGAAAAAAATTCATCAAGAGAATCGGTTATGTCACCATGAACTTTCTTGTGATAAACCAATTCCTCCCGCAATCCGGTTAAATCATTTTTCAAGCGATTTACAAGTGCCAGGTAATTCTCGAACATTACATCCAGTTGAGGGGATTGAGATAACGGTTCCTTGTAGGTATCAAAAATCTCCTCGTAATCCAGTTTTGCATTCTGCTCGGAAAACATCCTTATTCTCCTTTTCTCTTGAAATTATCCAACCAATTCCCTTTTCTTTAGAATATCCAGAAATTCGTCAATTTTTTCGCCTTCCTGGCTGAATTTTTCCTGATAAAAACTTAACGGATAGCCATTCCTGGGAAGATACATTTTCATTCTTTCATCAATCTCTCCCTCCGGAAGCTGACTATTATTTTTGATTCCGCTTCCTTCACCAATCGTGTAGCTGATCAGGTCGGCCATATGGATAATATTTACCAGATCCTGATAGGAATGATTTTTCTCGGGTGCATGGTGATAGCGGATAGCCCTGACCAGTTTGTCGGGTAAATTCCAGCCCTCCGCAAGCCATCCCCCTAGTTGCGTGTGAGTAAAATCCAACACATTATTTTCCGATTCATGAAAGGAAATGCCATGATTATTGGCATATTCGGCTGCACACATAAAATCTTCCGGGAAATTCTGCAGCATTACTGGATAACCGATGTCATGCAGAAGTCCGGCCACAAAGACCTCACCGGTCACCGGATAATTCAAAAACTTTGCCAGCACCCGGGCACCGCGGCCTACAATCAGGGCATGCCGCCAGAACTGTTCGACCTCGAAATTCTCATCATACTCATGCATTGAAAAACGGTCGATCACCGAAATACTCAACACCAGATCTCGCAATGCGTTAAATCCTAAAACCACAATTGCCAGATTAAGCGTTGAAATTTCTTTTGGAAATCCGTAATAGGCGGAATTGGCAAGCTTCAATATACGGGCAGCCAGAACCTGATCCACTGAAATAAAGTGGGCTAAAGTTGAAGCTGAAGTCTTGGGGTTTTCGACCAGCTCCATAACCTTTACAGCAATGTTAGGCAGAGTGGCAAGCCTGGCCAGACTGCGCACTTTGTTTTCCACATATTCAGGCGATAACCTTGTATTACTCATTTCCCTGGCCTATATTTTCACATCCAAATGCCTAATCGTTCCGTCTTCTGTTTTTTCTATGATATTCTGATTCAGGTGTTTGCGGCCCTTTTCTTCAGACTTGCCGCCATGCCGTTCCTCTGCCGAATCGTGTGCCTCCTGCTTTTCCTTCTTCTCATCCTGAATCTTGCTCTTCTCCGATTGCTCCGCCGCTTCCGTACGATCTTTCGCATCTTCCATCTGCTTCTGAACTTCTGCTTCAAATATTCGCTGCTGGTTCTGAGGCAAACTTTTAAGTGACTGGAACACCTTGTCCGCTGACAAAGCCCCCATCTGGATATTTTGAATTTTAATCGGTATCACTTCGACACCTCAGTTATAAATTGTTTTACAAAAATAATACCACAAATAAGACAAACATATATTTCCTTTATTTATAAAGTGTTATGCAAAAAATCAGACGACTAAATCTAAACAATGTCGATTTATCCGCATGCACCAGTGTCTAAAATTCAAACATACATTTCCTGAAGTATAATTTTCCGCATTCTCTCCATAGTTTCACTGTGAATCTGGGAAATACGGGATTCGGAAACGTTTAATATTTTGCCAATTTCCTTGAAGGTCAAATGTTCATAGTAGTATAAGGTAATAGCAAGCCGGGCCTTCTCCGGCAACTTTTTAATGACCCGGATCAGGACTTTTTTCATTTCCTCATCTTCAAGACAATCCAGCGCATTCGAACTGGCTTCATCTTCCACCACATCATACAGATTGTGTTCATCAAAATTCTGAGTAGGCTTGTCCAGTGAAACCAGGCTGGTATGATTTACCTGGGACTGCCAGTGCTCGTATTCCGATTCTGATATTCCTAATTGCTCCGCCACCTCCTGCGAGGGAACATCGCCACGGTAATGCTGTTCCAGGTCTTCCACTACTTTTTTGATCTTATTGGACTTGGACCTCAGCGATCTTGGAATCCAGTCCTGCTTCCGCAGCTCATCAATGATGGCACCCTTGACCCGCGGAATTGCATAGGTCTCAAACTTAATTCCAAAATAAGGATTATAGCGGTTTAACGCTTCTCCCAGACCGATAACCCCGATATTCACCAGATCATCGCGTTCCACATGCCCCGGGACGGATTTGAACAGCTTATTCACCACATAGTGAACCACCCCAAGATATTTTTCCATAAGCCGGTTACGTAATTCCGGATCTTTGCTTTGAAAATAACTTTCCCACAACGGTTCGATTTGTTTTTTCATGATGCCCACCTATTCCTTTATTTTGCCATGTTTGGTGATGGTTGCTTCAAATCGTCCTGTGCCGATTTCTTCTTTCTGGTTTCTTTGTTTTTGAGCGACTCCAGCGAAAACTGATTAAAAAGCAGTAAGCCCACCAGGTAAATCACGCTGAACGCCAGGTAGATCACGAATGCACGAATCAGATTATCCCACAGCGGGAGCCGCATGTAAAATCCGGAGAGGAGCGCAATAAAAAAGATAAGAAGGGTTAGTTTGTAACCAAGATTTTTCATATCTGTGCCTCCTGTTTATAATTCTGGTACAATTGACTTTTGGGTGTGTTGACAGACTTGATTAATCCCGCCAGTTTTTCAATTCTATTTATGGCTTCGGAATGGCGGGTATGCTGCCACAATGGCTTTTGTTCGATCCCGGCCCTTTTCACTTCCATATCGAAGGGGATCAAACCCAGGAGCTCCACTTCATAATCGATGAAGTGCCTGAGCGCCAAATTCAGATTGTGATGGGCCTCCATGCCGGTTTCCTCTCCGATCACCTGATTGACGATCAGCCGGAAGTTGGGCTGCGATAGGTATTGCAGAGATGCCTTGATGAACGTATAGGTATCAATCACCGAAGTCGGGTCGGTGATGCTGACCAGCAGCCCCATGTCCGCATTCTGAAGAAGCGTCAGATTCCATTGGCTGAGGGCTGTTTGGGTGTCCAGAACCACATAGCTGTAATTTGAGGCCAGCGGCGAAAGCAGTTCCAGTAAAAAACCGGCGTTCTCTTCCGGATTATTGTGTATCCCGTTGAAAGCAGCCGTATTGGGCAAAAGATCGAGTTCCTTCCGCAGGGTAACAACCGCGTCTTCATCCACTATCCTGTTTTCACCCAGCCAGTAATTGAGGGGATATGCCGTATCGGTATTGGTCAGGATATGCAAGCTGGGATTTTGCAGATTGCTGTCCACCAGCAGTACGCGTTCGCCAATATTTGATAACGCCTGTGCCAGGTACAGACTCAGAAAACTCTTTCCAACACCTCCCTTTCCGCTGATCACCAGGATGGTTTGCTGGCCGCTGTTTCCATAGGCAGCGGGGAAGTAATGCCGGTTCTCCCCGGCCAGAATTCTCAGATTGGTTGCCTGATCTTTCATGATCAATTCATCACTCCCTTGTAAATTAGATTAGCCAATGTCATCTTTTGGGCGGTGGCGATATCATTGGGAACCACCTGCCCCGTGGTGAGATAAGAAACCGGGATCTGATACTTATAGAGAATATTGAGGATATTGCCGGTATTAATTGCCTCATCCAATTTGGTGAAAATAAAATTATTCGGCCGCATCACGTTAAAGCGGCGGATGATGTCCATCAGGTTCTTAAAACTCGTGGTCAAACTCAGCACCAGATGAGTCTCATCCGGATTTGCCACCTCAACAAACTGCCGCAGATGTTTGAGGTGTTCTTCATTTTTCTGACTGCGTCCTACCGTATCAACCAGAATGATGTCTCTTTCGCGGAATTTGTAAATCGCATCCTTCATATCCTCGGGGCTGTAGGTCACATTCATCGGGATTCCGGCGATATTAGCGAAGGTTTGCAGCTGTTCAATGGCCGCGATCCGATAGGTGTCAGCGGAAATCAACGCCACTTTCTTTTGATGATAAAGCTTCAAATTGGCAGCAATTTTGGCGATGGTGGTCGTTTTTCCCACACCGGTGGGTCCGACCAGCGCCACCACATAGGGGCTGCGTTTGGCTTTTTCGATGGGATGCGCGGTTTTCGCCATCCGGTTCAAAAGAGCCATAAGCCTGTTGACCACCATGGGGCTGTTTTTATAATCCTCGGGATTGGTCTGCGAATATACCGTCTGAACAATTGCCTTGGCCAGATCTTCATTCACTTCATTGTCAACAAGCTGCTTTAAAATGGTTTTGAATGTTTCCGGCAGTGCAGGCATACGGCTGTATTTCAGAAAATCGGAAACGTCATTCAATACTTTTTTAATATCCTTGATTTCATCCTGAAGTACTTTTATTTCCTCAGTTTGGCGTACAATTTTTTCTTCAGCCACATCCACCGACAAAGCCGCGATGTTTTGTTTGAGATCCGCATTGCTTTTATTGCCATTTTCAGGAACAGTCTGCGAGCCATAAGCTCTTCGCGCCACCGCGGGAATCGGCACCGGTTTTACCTGCGTTTTTGATTTGTCAGCTGCAGCGGTAATCTCATATACTTCATTGCTGTTCATGAAATCCAGAATTCCCCCTTCCTTGATTTTTCGAGAATTAAGGATCACGGCATCCGCACCTAATTCCTTTTTCACCTGATCAAAAGCTTCCTGAAATGATTTTCCGGTAAATTTTTTAATTTTCATTTCCAATCCTCACTTTGCCGATACTCTCGATTTTTATTTCCGAAGGCAGCTCTCCGAATGAAATGACCGCCACATCAGGGAACTGATTGCTTATGAGCTTCTTGAAATAAGCCCGTATTGTGGGTGATGAAATAACAACGGGATGATATCCCAAGTTGACGGCCTGTTCAATATTCTGAGCCAGACTCTGGTAAATCGTTTCAATTATGGCCAGCGGTAGTCCCAGAGTATCCGTTACCTGTTTTTGTTTTTGCAAAGATGAAGTAATGGTCTGCTCGATTTTGGGATCCAGCGTAATGGCCCGGATCACACCGTCTTCATCCTGAAATAGTTTTGAGATAGTATCACTTAGTGCGTAGCGCACATACTCGGTAAGCACTTCCACATTCTTGGTGATCCCCGCATAATCCGCCAGCGTTTCCAGAATGGTCACCAGGTCGCGGACCGGTATACCTTCGCGCAGCAGATTCTGCAATACTTTCTGGATGGCGCCCAGGGAAAGCTGGTCCGGAATCAATTCATTGACCACTGCCGGGTAATCCTCTTTCAAATTGTCCAGAAGTTTTTGTACTTCCTGCCGACCCAGCAGTTTATCGGCATTTTTCCGGATCACTTCCATCAGGTGGGTGGCAAGCACTGCGGAAGGTTCGACGACCGTGTAACCGGCCAGCTCGGCCTCGTGGCGCTGGTCTTCGCGGATCCACACCGCGGGAAGTCCAAATGCCGGCTCAATGGTTTCGACCCCGGCGACGGGCTGATCAACATTCCCAGCATTCATGGCCAGGTAATGGCCCATCATTATTTCACTCTGAACAATGTCATTCCCGCGGATTTTTATCACGTATTCATCGGCCGCCAGCTGCAGGTTGTCCCGCACCCGAATGGGGGGAACGATAATGCCGTATTCCATGGCCATCTGTTTGCGCATGGAAGTAATGCGCTCAAAAAGATCGCCGCCCTGCTCCGTATCCACCAGCGCGATCAGGTTATACCCGATCTCCAGTTCCAAGGGGTCCACCTGCAGATAATTCTCAATGTTTTCCACGGGGGCGGGAAGGTTTGCCTGTTCTTCAGTGGCCTCCAGCGTTTCTTCCAGTTCTTTTTCCTTCCGCATGCCGAAGCCGATACTTCCTATGATGGCTGCCAGAATAAAAAACGGCACCGTCGGCAACCCGGGCGTGATTCCAAAAACGAAAAGGGTGCCCGAAGCGATATAGAGCGCCTTGGGATTTCCCAGCAACTGGCTGGATAAATCGGTCCCCAGATTTTCTTTGCTGGCGGCCCGGGTGACAACGATACCGGCGGCCGTTGAGACCAGCAATGCCGGAATCTGCGAAACCAGCCCGTCACCGATGGTCATTAAGGAATAGGTCTGCAGCGCCTGAGTCAGCGGCATTTTCAGCTGGACGACACCAATAATGAGGCCGGCAATGATATTTATCGAGGTTATGATCAGTCCGGCGATGGCATCACCTTTGACAAACTTGCTGGCGCCATCCATTGCCCCATAAAAATCTGCCTCACGTGAAATCTCCATACGCCGCTCACGGGCTTCTTCCTCGGTAATCAGACCGGCATTCATATCCGCATCAATGCTCATCTGTTTGCCCGGCATGGCATCCAGGGTAAAACGGGCGGCCACTTCCGCGATACGCCCGGCTCCCTTCACGATCACCACAAACTGGATGATGATGAGAATCAGGAAGATAATAAAACCGACCACATAATTCCCTTTTACCACAAAACTGCCGAAAGAGCGGATTATTTCGCCGGCATAGGCTTCCCCCAGAATCAAACGGGTGGAAGCGATATTCAGGGAAAGACGGAAAAGCGTCATAATAAGCAGCAGGCTGGGAAATACCGATAGTTCCAGGGGATTGACGAGGTATAGAGAAACCATCAGCAAAACAAGCGCTGCGGAGATATTAAGGGCCAGCAGCACATCAAGCAACGGCGGGGGCAGGGGAATAATCATCAAAACCAGGATGGCAATTACGCCAAACGCCAGCATCATGTCACTGTTTTTCTTTAAAAAGCTTCCCCTCATTTCGCGCTCAATCCAGTTTCTTGTTTTTCAGTTTGTAGACATAAGCCAGGATTTCCGCCACAGCCTGGAAGAATTTGGCCGGAATTTCCTGATCGATTTCCACCGATTTATAAAGCGCTCTCGCCAGCGGCGGATCTTCCACGATGGGAACATCATTCTCCCTGGCGATCTCTTTGATTTTATAGGCAATCAAATTGCGGCCTTTGGCCACCACGGTCGGAGCAGACTGATTTCCCAACTTGTAGGTCAACGCAATCGCGTAATGCGTCGGGTTGGTGATTACCACATCAGCTTCGGGAACAGACTGCATCATGCGGTTACGGGCCATCTGGTACTGCATGCTGCGAATCCGCGCTTTCACCTTGGGATCGCCTTCCGCCTGCTTCATCTCATCCTTAACTTCCTGTTTGGTCATCTTCAGATTGTTCGTATGCTCCCATTTCTGGAAGGCATAATCGGCGGCTCCAACGGCCAAAAAAATAAGGGCAATTTTAAAACCGATTTTTAAGGCGGCGGACAGCATGAATGTGAGCACCTGGGCAACATCCTTATCCATTAAAGGAATGAATTCTGACCGATAGCCCATCACGGCATGGTAGGCCACCAGAATGATGACGGTAAGCTTCAGGATATTTTTAATCAGCTCTTCCAGAGAACGTTTTGAGAAGATGATCTTCTTTAATCCCTTCAGCGGATTGAGTTTGTCGCCTTTTGGCATTAGCGGCTCCAGCGTAAACATAAAACCCACCTGGAGTATACTGCTGGCCACCCCGATTATCATCAGCGTTCCCATGAACAGGGCGACTACCAAACCAAACTTCTCCAGTCCCTGCAGGAAATAATACTGGATGTTGGTGGGAGTCAGTTCTGCCATATATCCGCCGCTGAGGACACTCCGAAAGAGTTGGGTAAACTGACGGAAAAACATGCCGCTCATGACATAAAGGATAAACAGCCCGAAAATCAGCGAAAAGGCAGAATTTACCTCCATGCTCTTTGCCACATTCCCTTTATTGCGCGCTTCTTCCAGACGCTTTGGGGTTGGCTGTTCGGTTTTTTCCTGGAAACTATCCGCCATTCTACATTACCTTTAACAGATACATGACATCGGACTCAAAACTGTTTAACAGCATCTTGAAAACATAAAAGAACAGGGGGAAC
>JARRQT010000010.1:0-26382 GCA_037381445.1 Calditrichia bacterium | reverse complement strand
GTTAACGATAACATAGTCAATTAATTCAATTGCAAATAAATCAACATTTGAGTCATGCCTTGTAAAATATTTTTTTAGCCGTTAAATGTTAGCGATAACATATTAAATCTTGAGTGCTTACAAGAAAACGGACCTGAAAGAGTTTTTATTCAAAAAATGAGGAGGTTGCCCTGAAGCGTTTGTTTTTATTGCTGGTGTAAATGGTGTGTTATTGGTTGTAGATGCGTCCGGGAATACTGCATCTCTTTACTATTCTGGTTGGAAGGGTGCAATAGGCCAATTTTAGATTGACCAGCCTTGTGAAGGCTAAGCCTGCAATAAAATGAGAATGCATAGGGGAATTGCTGAATGAAACAGAATTAGCGGAATTATTATTGTTTCAGCCTATCGATGGTACACGAGTTGGTCAAAAATGGCAATTTGCTTGTAATAGATGCTGAGTTGAATGGATGGATGGTTCATAAGATTGGTTTTGATTAAATTTAAAGTTGATTGATAGTTTTTCTGGAAAAAAAGAGATCGGATTTTGCATGACACAGGGCGTTGTGAAGGAATTTACCAGGAATGATTTAATTCATGTTTCACTGGAGAACGATAAGATTCGAGTTGTTTTTCTTCCTGAAATTGGTGGAAAAATGATAGAATTGACTTTAAAAGAGACAGGGCGACAATATCTGTTAGAGCCTCAGAATCCAGAGCAATTCTACAAGCGTGCTTACTATGGCGCTAATTTTGAAGAATATGATACCAGTGGTTTTGATGAGTGTTTCCCGACTATTGAGCCGTCTGAACATCCTCAGCTGGCAGAGCTGAGAGGTGGAGATAATATCATTTTTCCCGATCATGGGGAATTATGGGCCTTGTCCTGGCATCATCATATTGATGGTGAACAATTAATACTCACAGCGAATGGAATAAAATTTCAATATCGCTTTATCAAGCACATTAAACTTTTCGATAATCATGTGCTTATTGATTATCATCTGAAAAACTATTCTGATCACCCTTTTAAATATATTTGGTCTGCTCATCCCTTATTGAAAGTAGAGGCTGGGGCCAGGCTGGTTTTGGACAAGGAGATCGAAAAGGTATTTTTGAATTGGGCCTCGGATGCGGAATTGGGCGGATTTGGTGACGAACTCTCCTGGCCAGTTATAGGAAGCGGAAATACAATGGTCGATTATTCTAAAGTCCAATCTAAGGAATTTGGAAAAGCCCTCAAGTGTTTTACAGGCAGTCTGAATAAGGGAGTGGCAGGTATTTATCACCCTGATACGGACGAACATTTGCTATTTCATTTTGATCCGGCTGAAAATCCCTATTTAGGTATCTGGCTCTGTTATGGGGGATGGCCGGTTAATAATGAGGAAAAACATTTAACAGTTGGATTAGAGCCCGCAAGCGGTCGTCCTGACTCATTGAAGGAAGCAATAAATCGAAATGAATATGCAGAGATTTTGGCTGGTGAGGGAAAAAAATGGAGCATAAAGATGACATTAATGAAAGGTCGCCCTCAATTCTGGTCAAATGTTGATATTAAAGAGTAAATGACAGGGAGTCACATGGAAGCCATTGGTTTGACGTTTGTTGACTGGCTGATCATAGCCATCTATTTTGGTTTTGTATTGGGAATCGGATTTTACCTGCGGCGTTTTACGAAGAGCGACGAGGACTTTTTTCTGGCCGGGCGCAAGAACAGCTCCTGGGTAGCCGGCCTGGCATTCCTCTCGGCCAACCTGGGGGCCCTGGAGCTTTTGGGAATGACCGGGAACACCTTTAAGTACGGGATGTTTGTGGCTCATTTCTATTGGATCGGGGCCATTCCGGCCATGCTGTTCCTGGCCATCTATATGATGCCGTTCTATTACAGCAGCAAGATCAAATCGGTGCCTGGGTATCTGAAACTTCGTTTCGATGAAAAGACCCGGGTGCTCAATGCCATCTCTTTCGGGGTGATGACGGTGCTGGTATCGGGGATCAACCTGTATGCCATGGCGCTGGTGCTGCACACCTTTCTGGGCTGGAACTGGGACGCCAGCATGTGGGCCTCGGCGGCCACGGTGGCGGTGTATGTGACGCTGAGCGGGTTGATGTCGGCCATCTTTACCGAGATCATCCAGTTTTTTCTGATCTGGTTCGGCCTGTTTCTGATAACTGCCCTGGGAATCGTGGAGATCGGGGGTGTGCATGAGATATTTGCCCGGATTCCGGAGGCCTATTCCGCGCTGTGGTCCACCTCGGCCAATCCGGCCGACAACGGGATGATGGTGACCTGGGGCGGCATTGTGCTGGGTCTGGGATTTGTGCTCTCCTTCGGCTACTGGACTACGGACTTCCTGGTGGTTCAGCGGGCCTTTTCGGCCAAAGATATGCGTTCGGCGCGCATGACCCCGGTCATCGCCTCCTTCTTCAAGATGGCGCTGCCCTTCATCGTGATTCTGGGCGGTCTGATAGCCCTGGTGCTTTCCCAGGATCCCAACAGCGGGTTTCACCTGCTGCAGGACGGGGGCAAGATCAATTACGATTCGGCCCTGCCCATGCTGATCCAGCGCTACTATCCCACCGGGCTGATGGGTCTGGGCATCACGGCCCTTTTGGCGGGATTCATGGCCGGGCAGGCGGGGAACATCAGTGCCTTCAACACGGTTTGGACTTATGATATTTACCATTCGGTGATCAACAAGAAAGCCTCCCCGGAGCACCTGCTGTGGATGGGTCGGGTGGCCACCATTGTGGGAATCGTGATCAGTGTGGGCACCGCCTACTGGGCCAAGAGCATGCCCACCATCATGGATTACATGCAGGCCATCTTCTCCTGGGTGAACGCCCCGCTGTTTGCCACCATGCTGCTGGGAATGTTCGTGCGCTGGATAACGCCCAACGGGGCCTTCTGGGGTTTGCTGGCAGGCATGGGTTCCTCCTTTACCCTGTTCCTGGCGGTGAAGTTCGACTGGATCTCCAAGAGTGTGATCACCCTTTCGGATGTGGCCAGCGACATGGCGGCCAATTTCTGGCGGGCGTGGTGGGCCTGGCTGATCTGTTTTTTGGTGACCATTGTAGTGAGCTGGTTTACCCGCCGCAAGCCGGACGGGGAGCTGGTGGGTCTGGTGAAGGGACTGACCAAAGAGACGGTGGGTCAGCCGGTGCCGCTGCTTCGCAAACCGGAATTCTGGGCGGCGGTCTCGGTGGTGGTGCTGATAATATTAAATATTTACTACTGGTAAGAGAGGGGAGTCCGTGATGACAGAGGAACAGAAGGGAATGAAACCGATCTGGTATTTCGTGGGGCTGGTGCTGCTGGCCATGGGAGCCATCATCTTCGGGACCGGGTTGTATCACCTGTTTACCGGCACCGAGCGGGTGCAGGTGCTCTCGGGCTATTACCCGGACGCCTGGTGGGGCGGCCTGATGGCCGTGGTGGGCCTGATATTCTTTCTCATCAGCAGAAAAGCGAAAGTGTGAATTAGACCATATGCAGATTGGAAATAGAAAAGATGCTGGATATCATTAAAAAGAAATTTGAAGAAATATATAAGACCGAACCATTATTGGTAAGATCACCAGGTCGGGTTAATTTAATTGGTGAACATACAGATTATAATGAAGGATTTGTGCTACCTGCTGCCGTGAATAAGGCTATTTATTTTGCCATTTCAAAAAGAAATGACGGAATGATTAAAATTTATTCAAAGGATTTTAATGAATATTTTGATGGAAGTGTAACTAATATTCAAAAGTCCGGAAAAGGGTGGCCTAATTATCTCCTGGGGATTGTAGAACAGCTAACCAAAAACGAATTTGAGATATCAGGCTTTAATTGCGTTTTCGGTGGTGATATCCCCATAGCATCTGGTATGTCTTCTTCAGCAGCCATTGAGGGTGGGCTAATTTTTGCACTCTCTGAGCTTTACAATTTAAAACTTGAAAAAATTAATTTGGTAAAAATGGCTCAAGCTGCGGAAAATCAATTTGTTGGTGTTCAATGCGGAATTATGGATCAGTTCATTAATATATTTGGACAATCGAAAAAAGTGCTTAAATTAGACTGTCGTTCGTTGGACTATGAGCTTTATCCTTTTGAGCGTGATGATTTAAGAATAGTCCTATGTGATACTCAGGTAAGGAGAGAATTAGCCGGTTCAGAATATAATGTGCGCCGAAAACAATGTGAGTCGGGTGTGCATTTATTGAAGAAGATTTATCCCCGCATTAATAGCCTGCGCGACGTTACTGTCGATCTTCTCTATGCTCACAAAAAAGAATTTGATCCCCTGATTTACAAACGTTGTGAATATGTTGTGAAAGAAAATGATAGGGTTGTTCAAGCCTGCTCTGATCTGGAACGCAATGATTTTCAATCATTTGGACAGAAAATGCTTGCATCGCATGAAGGCCTGAAAAATGATTATGAAGTCAGCAGCACAGAATTGGATATTTTGGTGGAATCCGCCCGGAAAATAAATGGAGTGTTGGGAGCAAGGATGATGGGTGCCGGTTTTGGTGGCTGTACCATCAACCTGGTTAAAGAAGACGCATTAAATAATTTTATTGAAGAAATTACTCCTGTATTTATTAAAAAACTAAATGTCAACCCTAAAATTTATGTTACAAAAATTGAGGCAGGCACTTCAATTCAAAGTTCCATAAAGACTAATGATAAGGTTTCCGGAAAGGAGGTGAATCTAGAAAAAGTTTAGTTGCATCAGAGGTATGTTTTTGTTCTAAACAGGTAAGGGAGTGGAAGTTTTAATCAGTAACAGAAATGAGGAGAAGAACGAAAAGGAATTCTGTAGCTGGTTTTCTGTTTACTAAACTAATTAATAACAAACTAATGGAGGTCGTTATGAAGAGTCCGTTATGGTCATGGGTAAGCCGACTTGGAATCTTGTTCATGGTATTGGTTGTAGGTTTTGCCTTCGCTCAACAAAATCCGGTTGGTGGTCCGTACACTCCTGATGATAATACCATGATGCTGTTGCATTTTGACGGGGATATGTCCAATGTTTCCCAGTTCTCAAAAGATGGTGTAATGCATGGCAACGAATCAAGCTTTTTCTATTTGCCGAATTCAGTACCGAATATGGGACAATGTCTCAGAATCCAGAACGATTCAAAATCCGACTCAGCTTACGTTACAGTTGACGATACTTCTTATCTGGATCTGACTGGTGATTGGACGATTGAAGGCTGGATCAACATATTTACCTTCGGAACCGGTTCCAGCGATTGGCGTTGGGTGCCGCGTCTGGTCATCAAGACCGGGGATGAAGTATTCTGGCAGCCAAATTATTTCGTCGAAATGTGGGGCGATAATAGATTGTTCAGTTGCGGATATATGGCCGCTTCTCAGGATCAGTGGCCCCAGGCCAATACTCCAAGCAATCTTATGGAAGTTGGAAAATGGTACCACATGGCGTTCATTCGCGATACTAACAGGCACCTGCTAATGACGGTTATTCACAAGTATAATGACACCAGTGGTGAAATTGAGCTGGCATCATTCAGCGTGTCTGATTACCTCAGTTTCGGTGCTGCCGATCCCACGCCAATAACCACCAATCAACCTGTTCATATTGGCTATGCCGGTGGGGGTGAAGATTCATTCCTTGACGGCTTTGTAGATGAAGTCCGCATCAGTAATGTGGTCCGTGAAATGCCAATTCCGCCCATTGTTAAGAATGTTACTTCGCTCTCTAACCAAACCACTGAAGCGCCTGATTATGAAGTGGGAGCAAATATTTTTACCCTGTTTGCAAGTACTTCCATTCAGAGCGCAAAACTGTATTACTCTATCGATGGCGGAAATGCCTGGACAGATGTTGATATGACAACAGTTAGCGGGGACTCCATGATGGCAGTCATCCCGAAACAACCATTGGGAACTGTGGTACAGTATTACATTGAAGCAATCGATAATAATGGATTAACTTTTAATTCGCCCAAGGATGCTGGATGGCAATCTGCAGATTATTATAGCTTTGGTGTTTATCAGCCCGTAACCCAGGCATTGGATTTAACTTTTGAAGAGGGCAGTGGAACCCCTGTGGACTATAGTGACTATGCCAATTCTGTAACGATGTATGGAACACCTGAATACTCATCGAACGCCGCAGCAGGCAGCGACTATTCGATTTATCTGGAAGGTGATTCCAGCTTCCTGGAAGTTCCCGGACCATTTTTGGCTGCAAAAGAATTCCTGGTGGATTTCTGGATGTACCCGGACTATACGAATCCGGAAGATGGTCTCTATTGTCGCATCCTGAATCGGCCGAGAAACGCAACTTCCTGGTCCGATAACAATTACCAAATTCGTTTTGATCCGGACAGCAGGCTGTATGCAGGTACGGATGGCAGCGTGGTAATTACCCTGGATGATTCTGTGGAAATGCACAAGTGGTATCACGTCATGTACGAAGTCAGGGCCGCTGAACCGGGAGATACTGTGAATTACTATGCGGTATTGCGTCTCCTGGATGAGAATGACGAAATTATTGAGCAAAAGTATGCCGGTTTCGATAATCCCGTTGTTGAAGGTTTCCAGCCGTTAAGAATCGGAAAAGCGGCTTCCCCGGATACAGGGACCTATCCGCCATTTTTCAAGGGGAATTTTGATAACGTAAAAATTTACAACTATCCTTTTGCGAATCTGCCGCTCGAAAACATCACTGCTATTGGGGACAAGAAATCGAATGTGGTCTTAACATATGATTTAAGTCAGAATTTCCCGAACCCCTTTAACCCGGTAACCGAGATTCGTTATTCTGTTCCTAAGACCGAAAAAGTCAAGATTATTATCTATGATTTGCTGGGAAGACATGTGAAAACTCTGGTAAATGCAACCGTGACTGCCGGGAAACATGTTACACTCTGGAACGGAACCAATGAAATAGGTAATGCCGTAGCCAGTGGCGTTTATTTCTACAAGCTGCAAACCAAAAACTTCACCCGGGTGAAGAAAATGATGTTGATGAAATAGCACGAATAAAATTCCTGGGGCTTGAATCTTTTGCGGATTTAAGCCCCAAACTTTTAAGTTTTATATGTAATCAAGGAATAATCATTATGACCAGAAAAATTGGTTTTAAATATTTAATATTGTTTGTCTTGGGGGCATTCATATTTATATACCTGGGATGTAACACAGGAGTTGAGAGCTCTCCCACGCCAGGAATTCTCAGAATAACCCTGGAATCTGACCCGGCAGATACATCAATTATTATTGTAACCGATACGCTTCATGTGTCCGACAAGGATGGCTTCAGAATTAAAGTATATCAGGGAAAAGTATATCACGACACTGCATATGCAACACTTTATCCAACACTGGCAAGTAATAGCCAGGAAGAATTATATTACAATTTAATTGTTCGTGAAAACAACCAATACAGCAAGTTTACGATATTTGAATCCTATGTCCCTCCGCAAAAATATGATGAGGTTCAATTTGGAATAGATTCAGACTATCTCAAGCTCAAAAATTTTGACATGATAAGTGTCGAAACGCCGACAAACTATTTTGTAAATCTAAAACACGATTTTGAAGTTTTTGAAAATAAGGTAACGGAGGTTAATATCAGAGTCAGCCCATTTAAGTCCGTTTCCAGATATAAAGACAAATATATTTTTGAACCGCAGATGCAGATCGCTGATGTAAAATACTATTAATATATGATTTAAAATAATTTAAGGTCTAAAATGAGAAAGCTAAGCGTCGTTCTAACAATAAGTATAACAATCTTATTATTGGTATTGCTTTCCTGTGAGAGAAAAGCAGAGATTGCCAGTCCAAATGATCCGCCCAATACTACTCTGGCTAATATTCCGGTTGTAAATGATACTCTTTTTGCACTGGTCACTCTTCATTGGGACGGGGAAGATAATGACGGTTTCATTTCCGGTTACCAATACCGTTACATAACCAAACATATGGTCAACGGTGACTCCGTGGTGCAGGAGTGGGTAAATACCACCCAGACAAGTATTACTATTCCCTTTGAGTCAAGTGACCTCCTCAACCATCAAAGATTCCAGGTGCGGGCAATAGATGATAAAGGGGACGCTGATCCCTCGCCAGCCGAAAAAGAATTTTACACAGTTCAGACTATTTTTCCACAGACCGAGATCATTTCTCCCAAAGAGGAACAACAATTTTTCATCATTGATCAAACAACAGACTGGTGGCAGGGTGTACCTTTGACATATCACGCAACCGACCAGGATGGCGAGGTGATAGAATACGCATGGAAAGTTGATGATGGGGAATGGAACTGGACAACCGATACCACTTTATTCATTGATCCGAGCTATTTTGAAACATTGGATGGAAGTCACAAAATCTATGTTACCTGCCGGGACAATACTAATCTTGTTGATCCCATAGGTGATGTAAAGACGGTTAATCTGATTAGACCCACTTTCGATCAAAGAATTCTTATTATTGATGAAACGGATGAATCATTATTTTCCGGCGGATTAGGCGTTTATAAAGATGCAGATGTGGATAGCTTCTATGCCAGAATGTTCGGAACGAATGAATCCTGGGATTTCAAAAAACAGGGCATGCCGCCCAAATCAGTATTAGGGCGCTATAAACTGGTAATCTGGCATGCAGATAATCCGTACAGTAATGCACAAAATGTTCATAAATTGCCAGCAAACATTGAAGACATCAAGGACTATCTAAATGTTGGTGGTGATTTCATCATGGGCGGCTGGAGAATTCTGAAATCCTTTGCACAATCTGAATCCTTCCCTAAAACCTTCGATGAGGGAACATTCATCCATGATTATCTCCATATATTAACAGCGGATGAATCTTCATCCATGCCAGATTTTACGGGATGCACCGGCTTTAGTGGTTTCACGGACATTCAGATCGATCCACAGAAGCTGAAAGAGTTTCCATACTTTAGCATGCTTTCTCAGATAAACATCATGCCCAGGCGAGCGGGCTTTACCGATGTCATTTATACATATGCCAATGATATCACCGGTAGTACAAAATGGCGGGGTGAGCCAACAGGAATTCGCTATTATGGAACCAGCTTTAATACTATTGTTCTCGGTTTCCCAATGTTTTTTATTAGGGAAAGTGATGCACAAATAATGGCAAATGAAATGCTTAAGAGTCTGGGATATTAAAGACTGAAATTTGTCGATGTGATTTTTATATAATGTAAATGAGGAGCGTTTTTAAATGAGGTGTCTAAAATATTCATCGATTTTTCTGATATTCTTGATTTTTTCCCGGATGCTCTTTGCTGGAAACACGGGGAAAATTGCAGGAAGGGTAACCGATAAATCTACGGGGGACCCGCTAATTGGCGTCAATGTGGTAGTGAAGGGAAGCTCCCTTGGGGCCGCGACCGATGAGGAAGGTTTCTATTACATATTGCAGGTTCCGCCCGGTACATATGACTTAGAGTGTTCCTATATCGGATATCATACCCTGACCGTTCGCGAAGTACGCGTGAAAGTGGATCTGACTCAGCGAGTTGATATAAAAATGGAATCAAACGCAATTGAAGGTCCTGCTGTTGAAGTCTTCGCCAAGGCACCCATTGTCCAAAAGGATGTGACCTCCACCAGAAAAGTAACCTCGCGCGAAGAAATTGCTGAGACCCCTGGATTTGAATCGACTGCGGATATTTTCATGCTTCAGGGAGGCGCATTTACAAGCGCAGCCCCCCAATCGATTCAACTCGAAGGCGGCGCTCAATTACAGGTCAGGGATGAAAGTCTGAAAGATATCCATGTCAGAGGCGGCCGCGGCGGTGAAATCCTGTATATGGTAGACGGGGTGCCGGTAACCCATCCCATTTATGGAGGCCGGGATGTTTTGAACCTCAATGTGGTTGATGTGCAGGAGATGGAGCTATTGACCGGGGCATTCAATGCCGAATACGGGCAGGCTCAATCGGGTGTGGTAAATATCACTACACGGTCGGGCGGTGATCATTATGAGGGCGGAATTGAATATAAAACTTCTCAGTATGATTTTTTCAACACCGCCTATGATATGCAATATACCTCCTTCTATCTGGGGGGGCCCGATCCGATTTCCAGCCGTTTATTGCCCGGGCTGGGTATACATTTACCGGGCAAACTCCATTTCTTTCTTTCAGGCAACGGGACGCTGAGCAATACTCCCTACAATAATAGCAGAACGAGAGATACTTTTTCCTTATTCGGTTTGAACTTAAAAGAGAAGCAGGATAATACAGGCAATTTGAATGCTAAAATTGGCTGGAATGTTTCCAACAAGCTTAATCTTAATTTAAGTTATCATGGTTCCTGGAATAATTGGAGCAATTTTGACTGGCTCTGGAAAAACTATCCCGACCATATGGCAGATTATGTCAGGAATAATCAAAATTTCATTTTCAGGATCAATCATACGCTTTCAAAATCAACATTCTATAATATTAATTTTGGATATCTGGGTGTTAAATATGCCGGCTCTTTGAATGGAAAAAATCCCGGTGATTTCTGGCGATTTTATAAAGATGGAAATGTTTATGATTATCAGACATATAAGAGTCTTTTTTCCGGTGCACCCGATTCAATACGCTCTACGATCAGTCCTGCCACAACCGACATCTATGGTTTTGTGGATCCTTTGAGCTATGATAATATATGGCGTGATGATGCGACGGCCACCTATACTTTTAAAGGAGATATTACTTCCCAGATACATCCTGAACATCTTGTGAAAACCGGTATCGAAATGAAGTATAACGATATCCAGTATGTTGATATTCAGGATGGTGGCGTTGCTTTATCCAATTATGGCAAAGCGGCATTTGAAAATGAGCAGACTTTTGTTGCTCCTATTGGTCCCTACCCGGAATTTGGTCAAAACCGGTGGGTATTCAATGCTTATCCAATCATTGGTGGGGCATATATCCAGGATAAATTTGAAAAAGAGACCTTAATTATTAATGCAGGCGCAAGATTAGACTGGCTTGCTTTAGGTTCAACAGTTATGAACAATAACTGGAAGAGACAGTGGGAGTCTGCAACCGGCCTGAAAGCAGATTGGAACTGGTTGAAACTAAAATTCAGTCCCCGTTTTGGCATATCATTTCCGATTTCGGAAAAAACTGTTGTTTTCTTCTCTTACGGTCACTTTAATCAATTGCCTGAGCTTCAATATTTTTACCGCGATCCCTATACGGGAGGATTTACGGGTAATCCGCATTTGGATTTTGAACAAACCATTCTCTATGAATTCGGATTCACGAGACAGTTGGCAACTGATTGGGCGCTTGATATTAAGAGCTATGCAAAAGATATATCCAAACAGGTGGAGACAACCCAATTAAGAGCTGCTTTGGGATTGCCAGTATATCTTTATGATAACAAAGGCTATGGAAGAGCAAGAGGATTGGAATTTTCATTAAACAAACGTTATTCCCATTATTTTTCCACAGATCTAACATATACTGTCCAATGGGCGACCGGTTATTCCTCATCCGCCTTTGATAACTATATTCGATCACTAACAGACTTCCCTAATCCGATCCGTGAGAGGGCGCTGAGCTGGGATATCCGGCATCAGGTCATATTCCAGGGAACCATTGCCATTCCACCTCATCGCGCACCCAAAATTTTTGGAATTACCATACCCGATAATTGGAATGCAACGGTTCTTTCCAGGTTCTCTACTGGTCAGCCTTATACGCCTTACTCGCTTGATCCTGTCGTTCAGCAGAAGACTGAAAATACCAAAATCGGGCCTTCTACCATGGTAACGGATCTCAAGATTAAAAAGACTTTTGGTGTAGGGAATTTGGGCCTATCTGTCTTTGCTGACATATTAAATATCTTCAACCAGCGTAATGTTCAGATTGCATACGGATTTAACACATTAACCGGCAAACCTTTCAAATATGGAGATCTTGATCCCCAGTTAATAAGCAATAGCACTTATCGCTATATTGGCTATTATGATATGCTGACAAAGCTGGATCCCAGACAATTTGCATCGGGACGTGACATCAGGTTAGGTCTTAGCATTAACTGGTAAAAAATATTGAATGATTTTTTGATGAACGAATACAAAAGAGATCAGACTATTAAAGGATTTGAGGAAATAATGCCTGTGGTACATAAAAAGAGTAATATTATATTTTTTATTTTGATCTTTGCCTTCGCAGCGTTTGCACAGCAAAATGTAAGCCTGGATTGGAAAATGCATGATGTTGGAAAGGTGAGACAGTTTGTTTCAAATCTCGGAAGTCTTTGGCCGACAAGTTATCTGTTAGGTGACTTCACGGGACTGATCTATTGTGAATTTCCACCCAATAGTTTTGAAGAACACGTTGGTGAAGGAGGAATTTGGGTTGGTGCTATTATGGGAA
The DNA here is from genome assembly GCA_037381445.1 of Calditrichia bacterium. Lineage (GTDB taxonomy): Bacteria > Calditrichota > Calditrichia > RBG-13-44-9 > RBG-13-44-9 > JARRQT01. The sequence continues at coordinate 14,020 of JARRQT010000010.1, read as the reverse complement.
GCGATACAGCTGTATCGGTTACCACGAGCTGGAATTCTAGCCAGGAGTTCTTTCCCAGTGCTCAACCATGGGATACTGTTTGGACTGTCTACAAAGGTGATACAGTTGATATCCCTTATTGGCCCAAATATGTTGGAATTTCGGACCAGGATTTTGTCTGCCGATATAGTGATTACAATGTTACGAATATGGTGCAGCATAAGCCTTTGAATATTGACGTAATTCAGACGAGCCATGCCTGGAGTTCCAGTCCCCTGGATGAAATGATAATTTACAAATTCTATGTTATTGCCAAAAAAACTGACCTGAAAGACGTTTATATCGCCTATTGGCTGGATGGAAATGTCGGCTATCGCGGCAGCGGATGGTCATTTGCTCTGGATGACTATTCTATTTACTATCCCGACCAGCATATGGGTATATCAATGGATTATCCGGGTAGTACAGATGAAAATGCCTATAGTCCGATTGGGATGCGTCTTTTCCCTCCTAAGAATGTCGATGAGAATTCTTTGAAATGGACCTTTAATTGGTATGAGGGTGGCAGCGGAAGCGCTCCGCCCAGCAGAGATGGGGATAGATATCTTCAGATGTCTGAAAATAAAATAATGACAGACCAAAAAGAACCTGTTGGCTCGCAGTTTATAGTATCATTCGGGCCTATTGATCTGTCTGTCGGAGACACATTAAAATTTGCTGTTGGTGAAGTTCTGGGTGAAGGTCTCAGTGGTCTGCTCAAAAACGCCAAAAGACTTGATTGGTTATATGAGAATGATTTCAGAGTCCCTTCTCCTCCTCCAAAACCGCCATTAAGAGTGGATATGACAAGTCACTATGTCAGGCTCAAATGGAATCCCCATCCGGGGGATCCGGATCCTGAGCACTACACTGATCCATATCGTGCTGATAGTATGAAAGTGCCGTTTGAAGGATATAGAGTGTATAAAAGCACCCGAAGTGCAACAGGTCCCTGGACTCTCTTAGCAGAATTTGATACTCCTGATAATGAATATGGATATAATACGGGGTTGGATACCACATATGCAGATTTGGGACTTCTTAATAATTTTGATTATTATTATACAGTAACTGCCTTCTCCAAGCCAGACACGGTGTCAAGTTTCCCATCCCAAGAATCGAGCCTTAATGCCAATGCTGTCAGAGTAATACCGGGGCCGGAGCCTCCCGCAAAAGTGGGGCAGGTTGCAGTCGTGCCTAATCCGTATCGTGGTGATTTTGCATACGATTCTTATAATCCTCCCTGGGAAAAGCCTGACGCCACCCGAGATAAATGGATGGAGCAGGACCGTAGAATTCAATTTATTAATTTGCCGGCTTCGTGCACCATTAAAATATATACTCTGGCTGGTGATTGGGTGAATACGATTATTCATAATGATCCCGAAAAAGGTTATGAGGATTGGAATCTTACTTCATATGTTGGGCAGGCTGTGGCAAGTGGTATTTATTTGTTCACCGTGGAAGATAACAGCTCTAGTCAGGCCCAGGTTGGTAAATTTGTAATTATTAAATAATTATTTAAATCGGTATTACGAATCTTAGCTTCATAGGTGATAGCAATATTCACTACTTAAGAAACAGGTAAATATATGAAAAGAAAAATTTTAGCGATCTGGTTGATATTAGGTGGGTTTGCATTTATGATAAATCCACTGTTTGCCCAGCTTACCACATTGGATTGGAAATTGCACAATGTGGGCAAAGTTAAACAGCTTATAACCAATATAGGCACGCTGGATGATTCTGATCAGAAGCTTAGTTATCCCGGCCTAATATACTCTGAAATGCCGATCGGCAGCAATGAAGAACATATTTATCAGGGTGGAATCTGGATAGGTGCAATAGATCCAAAGGGAGATACCCTGGTATCCGTTAGCAAAACCCATTTCACCCCGGAAGAATTTTATCCCACTGCACAGCCATGGGATACGATTTGGGTAGCAAAGAAAGGTGATACTCTGGATATTCCCTATTGGCCGCATTATACGGCCGTTTCCGATCAGGATTTTATTTGCCGATACAGCGATTACAATATTCTCACTGTCGACAAGCATAAACCTTTATATCTTGATGTCATTCAGAGAAGTTTTGCCTGGAGTTCGGCGCCTCTGGATGAGTTCATCGTCTTCAATTATGATGTGATTCCTGTGAAAAATGACCTTAAGAATGTATATGTGGCTTTCTGGCTGCATGGTGAGATTGGCAATAATGACGTGGCGGATAATTTTATTGATGATCTTACATTTTTTTATCCTACCAAGCATATGGCCATCGGAGATGATAATCCTGGTGGAAACGATGGTAATACTCAGAGCCCTATCGGCATCAAGTTTCTTTCACCCAAGGATAGCACGCTGAAATGGACATTTAAATGGTACGATCATGAAGATCTCAGTGGTTTTGGAAATGATGCTTTGCGATATAAGGTCGCCATGAGCAGTGGACAAATTATGGCAAACAGGGCGGATCCCGAAAGAGTCCATGTGGCGGTAGCTTTTGGTCCGTTTGAGACAGTGGCTGTGGGCGATACGCTGCATTTTGAAATCGCTGAAGTATTTGGAATGGGCAGAGATGAAGTCATGAAAAATGCTGATTATCTGGAATTTCTAAAAGAGCGGGAATATAAAGTTCCTTTTCCGCCTCCCAAACCGCCACTCAGGGTTCAAATTGGCAATCATAAGGTTAAATTAAGCTGGAAATCGCAGGAAGGTGATGTAAATCCTGAAACCTACTTCGATCCTTACCGGGGTGATAATGCCGAGCAACCTTTTGAGGGTTACCGGCTATATAAAAGTACTTCCAGCCCGCAGGGACCGTGGACCTTATTGGGCGAATATGATATAAAGAATGACAAATATGGTCCCAATACCGGCCTTGATTGGGAATTTACGGATACAGGCTTACTCAACAACTTTGAGTACTACTATAGTGTGTCGGCATATTCAAAACCGGATTCTGCCACAGATTTCCCTTCTCAGGAATCCAGTATTGCTGCGAATGCGCGGAAGATTATTCCCGGGACCGCGGCTCCGGAAACAGTTGGGAAAGTTGCTGTCGTACCGAATCCATATCGCGGGGACGTGGCATACCATGAATACAATCCCCAGTGGGAAAAGCCGGAAGGCACGCGCCAATATTGGATGGAGCAGGATCGCCGTATTCAATTCATTAATTTGCCAAGCAGATGCACAATAAAAATCTACACGCTGGCAGGTGACCTGATACAGACTCTTTATCATAATAATGCAGAAATCGGGTTTGAAGACTGGAATCTTACTTCATCGGTTGGCCAGGCTATTGCGAGCGGCATATATCTTTTTTCTGTTCAGGCAGAGGGTTCCGGTGATGTTCAGGTAGGTAAATTTGTTGTCATTAAGTGATAAATGAAAAAAGAGCTTAACAATAAAAATTGGGATTTAGATATGATTAAGAAATTCGTACTATTGTTCGTCTTAGTGCCGTTTGTATTAATGGCCCAGTATGAACGGCCGGGAAGTACAGATGGTCAGTTTTTAAGAATAAGTGTGAGCCCCCGAGCCGCTGCGATGGGGGATGCCTATATTTCGGTTACTGACGGAGCGGAAGCCACCTATTATAATCCTGCAGCTTTGGCGAGAATACCAAATACTGATTTTGCCTTCACGCACACCTCATGGTTTGCCGGAATAAATCATGAGTTCGCAGCCGCTGCCCGAACATTTGGTATCTGGGGTACCTTTGGACTCTCCGTAACAGCCCTATATACAGATGAAATGAAAGTGCGAACCCCGCTTCAACCCGACGGTACCGGGGAAACCTTTTACTCTGGAAATTACCGTTATGGATTCTCTTATTCAAGATTTCTGACAGACAAAGTGACGATGGGAGGTACTATCAGTTACATCCATATGTCTCTCTATTCTGACTTTGATGCCAATGCCATCGCGGGAGATATTGCGGTGCTATATTCCACAGATTTCCGTGGATTCCGATTTGGAATGAAAATCGCAAATTTTGGTTCGGAAGTGAAATATGTTAATGAATCTTATCCGCTGCCGACAAATTTCCAATTCGGACTTTCCATGAATGCCCTGCAGCAGGAATCGCAGACACTTCTCATTTCCCTAACAGCCATTAAGCCTAATGATGGCAAACCATTAGGTCAAGTTGGGGCAGAGTGGAATTTTAATAAAACCATCTATCTGCGGGGCGGTTATCAACTGAATAACGATGTAACAAAGTATTCTTTTGGAGGTGGTCTGCACTGGCGTGTTTCAAATTATCTTCTGGAATTTGACTATTCCTACAATGATTACAGTATCTTGGGCGGTGCGCATCGGTTTGGAATATCTTTCTCTCTTTAAACGAACAAGATTTGGTGATAATGAGATTTTTGTTGGCCTTTTTAACGATTCTGTTTTTTACAATAAATGTGTATACGCAAAGCGATGCAGAAGATATTTCCGTATATTATAAAAATTTTGTTAAACACTCGGCAGGGGATTATTGCTATCACCCGTCACCGGAGGCCACATTCACTGCTTATTTAAATAATGACAGCGATCAGGTCTTAATTGAGAATGCGCCCCGTTGGAAAAATAGCAGTGATCCTAATATTTCGGGCAACGGTACATTTGGGATTGAGCTGGGGAATTTTTTTGATCCTAAATTAAAAACAGGTGATAGCGTCCATGTCAGGTTCACCTGTAATGCCGCTCATGAACAGGGAATTCTTAATGATAGCGTATTAGGGATTCCCTGGTATTTTTTTCCTAAGACGCTGACCCTTAAAAGTGTTAATCTGCCTGATCCCCCTGAAAATTTAAAACTGCAGATTGATAGCCTTACCTTCCATCGTATTATTTCCTGGAGTGGCGCAAGCAACCAGAAATATGAAATTTATCGTCGCGTTTATAGTGATACGCTGTCTAGTGGTCTGCCCAGGATGGTTTATTATCGGATTGGCTTTAATATAACTACTGATTTTTTTATTGATAGTACTGCCGTTTCATCAGAAAAATATGGATATATCGTTTATTCTGTCTCAGACGAGGGGATTCATAGTTCACATTCATTGGAAGTTAATGAAGACCCTTATATTAAGCCGGGAATGGACCTCGATATTAGTTATATTGGCCGGTTGCCACGCCAGGATTATGTGTGGGACAGTGAGGCTCCCTGGATTACCGGATGGCCATCTGTCGGAAGTACCGTTTACTGGCAGGCAGTGATCAGGAACTGGTCTGATTCGAATTTGGTAAAGATTCCATATAAGTGGTTCCTGGATGGAACATTGGTAGATTCATCTTCTGTTGATATTCCGGCCGGGGATACCGTAGCAGTTAATTATCCATGGCAGTGGACTTTTGACAGACACACGCTAAAATTTGTTATTGATCCCGAAAATGTTGTGGCGGAAGAGGAAGAAGAAAACAATGATTTGACAATATATACCAATGCCATTTCTGCAGGATTTTATGTGGAACAAAGCGTATATGATTATTTCCACCAGTATCAAAAAGATTTGGGAATCCATTCTAATTCATGGGATGACTGGGCTCAGCGGCATGTTTTGATGTGGAATGGAATGTTCAAAGCCGCGATCTATTCGGATTCCCCTGACGGCGTACTCGATCGCATTCGTCTCGATAAAATTACGATTGTTCCGGATAATGCATTACCCCTTAATGGCGGGTTGGCTACCAATGATCCGGATTTTCTTGACAAGACGATCGATTTACAGTGGGGTTTCCCCACCACATTGCTGGATGGAAATTTTTATGCCGATCATAAAAATGTTTCGACCAACAATCCCTTTTATTTTGAAGGCTCCCTTCTCCATGAACTCGGACACGCCAGGTACCTGATTGATCAGTACGGATTTAATGTGCATGATAATGGATCGGGTAATACGGTAGCTATTGAGGAAAATGGGTATCAAATCGCAGGTACTCCCTACCTTCCAATTACCGGCGATGTTGTGCATGCCGCAAATTATAAAGGATTAATGAATGGCCAATATACCTATGTCGATGAATATAGCGCAGCTGCCCTAAACCTAATTGTCGGTCACCGGGCTATTGAAGGAAATTATAATGCTCCCGGGAATATCGGCATATTTTTACAGGATCTGCCGGAAGAGAATGTGGTGACTCTAAAAGATACTCAGGGCAATATTTTATCGAATGCGGGAGTTAGAATTTATCAGGCGGGACCCAAAGACGGGGAATGGTACGGAAAATTTTATGATGACGAACCCGATTTATATTTAAGCGCAGATGAAAATGGACGAGTGGCACTCGGTCGCTGTCCTTTCTGCAAAACCGGTAGAATTGAGCATGGATATGGTTTCTCCAATGGTGTGATTATTCTGAGGGCGGAGTATGAAGGAAAAATAGGTTATGGATTTCTGGAGGTGACTTCCTTTAATATGGAATACTGGCGGGGTAACACCAAGGAGGGCAATTATGAACTTCGTATTAATCTGAATGAACTATCTGCCATTGTTGCAGAAAACTCAAATGTGCTGCCAAACGATTTTGAGCTGCTGCAAAATTTTCCGAATCCATTTAATCCTGAGACATTGATTCGCTATAGACTGCCTCAAACTTCCAAAATCAGTCTTGAAATTTATGATGTTTTGGGAGCAAGAGTCAGGGTATTGTTCAAAGGAACCCAAAGTCCAGGTGAGCATGCCATGAAATGGGATGGGAAAAATGAACGTGGCGATGATTGCTCAAGCGGAATCTACTTTTATAAATTGATGGCAGATCAAAATATTCTTATTAAAAAGATGATGTTAATTCGTTAAGTCTATAAATCTGCATTTCATAATTCAGCAAATCATTAACAAGAGGCTCAAAGGGTAAGGAGTAATGACAAAAATTAACAGAACATTATTTGTACTAATTCTTGCATTTTTCGGAACCATTTTTTTGCAGACTTATGCATATGCCCAGACCGAAATTCCTTCAGTCTATTTCTCGGGCATAGTCAGACATTCAAATACAACGATGTGCGAGCATATTCCACCAACCGCCACTTTTACCGTTTATTTAAATCGTGATCAAAGCAGAGTGTTAGTCGAGAATGCACCGAGATGGGATGATGGAGAACCAAATATTTCAGGCAAAGGATATGCTGGAGCTGAGCTGGGAAATTTTAACAATCCCTCTATTGAAATTGGCGATAGCGTTTTTCTGCGGTTTACCTGCAATGAGACAGGAGAACAGGGGATTATGAAAGAAAAAATAACAGCCATTCCCTGGTATTACTTCCCTCCGAACCTGACTCTTTCGACAGTAGATTTACCCTCTCCTCCCTCTGGTATCAAGGTCGAAATCAATGAGACTAGCCAGGCTGTTATCCAATGGACACCGACAGCTGACGTGACTTATTCCATATACCGGACAGATTTGCGGGACACCTTGCAGAACGGGAAATCGCGGCGAGTGTATCAGCGAATTGCAGAAAATGTTTCAGGCGGGGAATTCATTGATGCTGATTTGGTCGAAGGTGCTGTTTTTGCCTATATCATCTATGCCAGAAATTCCGCGGGAGTTATAAGTTCTCATTCCCGGGAAACTGTCGAGAGTGGTCTGATTAAAAATCTTCAGCTTAGCGCAACGGCAACCACTGTGCATCTCTCCTGGCGGCCCTTTATTCCTGCAGTTGGAACTTTAAAAGGATATAATATTTACCGGAAAACCGAGAGCGGTGTATATGATCAGCCTGTTGCATATTGCGGATTGGATACGACTTTTGTCGATTCTCGGCTGGCCCAAGGGAAAGACTATTTATATAAAGTAACGGCCCGAATTGATAACGGGGAAGAATTTGGGCAATCAGAGGAAGTTGCCATAAGGACCGAAGGTTCGGCTGCAGGTTATTACCGTTACGCAAACTTAAAAGTGGCGGTCATTATCTATCAAAATACAAATGGCGGTTCTATTGCGGATAGTGAAATTCCAAAAATGAAGAAAATGTTGGACATTGCGAAACTGTTTTACTGGCGCAATTCCGAAATGAAATTAAATGTGGAATTTACTTATTATCCCTGGAAGGCATATAAGGATTTCGGTGATCCGGACGATTCCTGGGGAAGTGTTTCCAAAACCGCTGCCGATTTAAAAACTCTGGGAGTCATGAACACCCAATATGATATCATTTTCAGAATCACTCCGGCTGTAAACGGTTATTGGTCTTATGGGGTGGTTGATTTGGGGCTACCCGGTCCTGCTAGACAAACCGGCTTCTCTCAGTCACAATGGCCGATGGGCACAGGGGTCATTTATCCCGGCAATGATCCCGAAATTAACTATGCATTGACCTGGATCTTTGTTCATGAATGCCAACATGCTATTGATGCTGTCTACGACGCCAACGGTTTCCCTGAAATGTATCATGGAGATCAACCCTGGGTTCTGCCGGTCGCCTGCGGTGAACAATTCGATTTTCAGTCAAAAATTTTCAGAACATTTAAGGAGTATGAATATCTCCAGAATAATTGGGGAGATATCTATGAAGCTGTGGATGCCGACGGGGATGGTTTCCCGGATAATGATAAAACGGTAGCCCTGGATGAAGCCCGGTTTGGCAGCAATTCAACCATAACGGATACTGACGGAGATAGTTACTCAGATAAAGCCGAGGCGTTGGATGGGGCCTACACCGGTTCAGATCCCAATCGCAAGGATACAGATGGCGATTCGATAGAAGACAGTCAGGATCCTTTCCCCAGATTTCCGATCAAGACAACAATCCCCCAATATACTCCCCTTATTGACGGAAGCATAGAGGAAGGGTGGCCGCTGATAGATGATACGGTTAGTTTCGCCACTGAAGGATTTTCCTCAAGACTCTATATGAGCTATGATGACGATTCTCTGTATCTTGCCATTCAATCGGATTATTTTACTGTACCGGCCATTTATTTTGATTTTCAGGGTGATGGCTGGTGGCACTCATCCGGGAATACCATCATGAGAGTAAATCCCACTAACGGAACCTTTTCCGAGTTTCATTCCTGGGATGCAAGTGATGCCGTGAAGAATTACAGCCTTTCACAAAATGGCCCCGGGGGAATGTGGGATGATGACGCCGCATATCAGTCCCAGTTTCACATGCGAGTGATCTACCCCAAGGCGGTTCATTTAAAAGTCTCAAAGGAAATCCCGCAGCAAATTGAAATAGCTATCGCTCGCCGTGATTACGCCGGGCTCACTCTTCAACCGGGAACCAATATTGGTCTAAACATCAGTTATTCAAATATTAACCGCGATAATTCCTTTTGGGCTACCACATTTGATCAATATGAATTTGTTAATTTGAAATTGGAAAACACAACATCTGTAGAAGATAATGGTAGAGGGTCGGTTATTACTGAATTTGCCCTGGGTGCGAATTATCCGAATCCGTTTAATCCGGTTACGCGCATACAATATAGTATACCAGGTTCCGGGCATGTGCGGCTGGGAATATTTAATTCTCTCGGGCAGAAAGTGAGAACCCTGGTTTCCCGTGAGATGCCTGCGGGGAAATATGAGATTGAATGGGACGGAAAAGACGATCATGGAAAGAGTCTTCCATCAGGCATATATTTTTACAGATTGCAGACGGGGGCTCATTCACAAACTAATAAAATGCTTCTGCTGCGGTAATCGCATAAGGAATAGGCGTGAACTCGAATAATAATTAGGGAAAAATTTAAAAAGAAAATAATTATAGTTGATTTATTTATGAAGTATTTGTCTGTTTTAATTCTAATCTTGCTTATTTTTCCACTTCGCTGCCTGGATGCTCATGGGTATGTCTTTTCAAAATCCAATAATGAAATCCGGGATAATGTCAGAATTGATTTATATCGGGGTTATTTGACAATTTTCTATCAATCAGTATACCAGGGACAAATTGCTCCACACATTCGAAACATGATTGATGCTGATGCGGACACCGTCTTAACAAAAGATGAAATTGATCATTTCATCGCAGAATATAAACAAATTGTGAATGATTCTCTGAAAAGACTGCCATTCTATGTTGGCAAAAGCAAAGTCACTCTCAAATTAGTCGATGTTTTTGCTCCGAACCTTGAAAAAGATTCACTTCTCGCCCCATTGAAGCTGGAAATGCTTTTTTCAGCCAATAATTTGCCTGTAATTGATGGCGAGAATGAAATACAGATCGACCCCAAATTGTTTTTTGAAAACAGCAGCCAGTTTGTATGGCTTGCTAAAAAGCGGGTAGATTTTACCGAGCAGCAGGACAAGGTTACGGGGCGCTATTTGCAGATAAAAATGTTCGCCTCTGATGGAATAAAATTTCTTTCCACCTTCCCAGGCAGAATCCGTCAAAAAAATAACGAAATTTCCATTTATGGCGTTTTTTATGATGCAACTCTATTAAAAGTGGAACAGTCAAAAGTGCCAAAATTCAGAATTAAATTTGCCGGACGTTGAGGATTGGATGAATCAGGATTTTGTAAAAGAAGTTTTATATTATCAACAGCTCAGCCCAGGTATTATCGCATTGGTCTTGGGCATAGCCTTCGTTCTCGGTGCTATTCATGCCCTCAGCCCCGGCCATGGCAAATCGTTAATGGCTGCTTACCTGATTGGTTCAAAAGGGAAAATTCGGGATGCGGTAATACTCGGTGTCACGATAACTATCTCTCATGTTTTCAGCGTCATTCTGGTTGGCGTGCTTGCCTTGTTGATAACAGATTTTTTCTGGTCTGAAAAACTGAGTCTTTGGCTGGGTTTGTTCTCCGGAGTTCTGATTTTTGGAATCGGAATCTGGCTATTTGTTACTCGTTTGCGTGCTTTTAAAAAGGGAATCATTTTTCAGAAAATACCAAATGAAAAAATACCGGAAAATCCTATAACGACCGCAACAGTTTATCCTCTCGCTGCTGCACGGGAATTTAATTCCAGCATCCCAATTCGTCCAATCGAGGGGAATCGGACTGTCTCCGTTCATCAGAATCATTCTGGTCATTTCCATGATCATTCCGATGCGCATTCTCATTCGCACCATCATTATGATCCAAACATCTCTCTTTGGAGTAATATCTCGCTGGGGATTTCTGGCGGAATAGTACCCTGTCCCAAAGCCATTGTGATATTATTGCTGGCCATTTCTCTGCAAAGAATTGTCCTTGGTATTACAATTATAGTGGCGTTCAGTTTTGGACTTGCAGCTGTTCTAATGACAATCGGCATTGTCATGGTGCGGGCTTCGAACTTAATCAAAAACCGTTTTGAAGATAAGCGGATACAGTTACTTCCTATACTTGGTTCATTCGTCATTATAGGATTGGGAATATTTTTAACGATTCGCACTGCAATTTTGATGTAAGAAGATATTTGGCATCAGGATATCCTTTTATCAATGGAATGGTTTTCAGCCGGGTAAGTTAAACTACTAACTCATATATGTCAGGATTTAGATATGCTGAAGAAGCTCATTTTTACGTGTCTCATTATGTTTTTCATCATTGCAAATGTATTCGCTTCCTGGGAAGTGACATCCCCTAATGGGCGGATTAAATTTAATATTGATGTAAAAAAATTTTCTAATCCCATGCCGGAAGGAAAATACCTGTGCTACAGCATTCAATACAAAGGCTCTACCCTTATTAACCCATCCCCGGTTAGACTCTTGCTGAAAAATGAAGTGACGCTGGGAAATGATTTAAAAATTGTTAACAACATTGGCAGAAGCGTCGATCAATTTTCAGAATTAGCATTTGGAAAGACCAAATGGTTGCACGATTCCTGTAACGAAATGAGATATTTTCTCGAAGAGAAAAGCAAACCTAACAGAAAAATCATTCTCACGGTTCGCGTCTATGATGAAGGGGCAGCTTTTCATTTGTCCATTCCGCGACAATCGCAACCTAAAAAAATTGATATCGAAAACGAAGAAACTTTTATTCGCATGTTACCAGGTCGGGCCTGGGTGTTACCGCTGAGTGGTTTTATGACGCCCTACGAAAATAATTATCAGATTCTCAAAACCGATGATATTGAACCTGATATTTTGATCGGTTTGCCGCTATTGATTCATACAAATGATGGTCCCTGGGTTGCTGTGACAGAAGCCAATCTGGTTGACTATCCAGGGATGTATCTGAAAACGTTCCGGCAGGAAGAAAATACCTTTGTCTCCAGGTTATCGCCCTTAAGGTCAGACAGTACATTGAGTGCGCGGATCGATACCCCCCATGACTTACCCTGGCGTGTTTTCATGATTTCCGATAATCCGGGAAAATTCATTGAATCAAACATAATTATGAATTTGAGTGATCATTGCCAGCTTGAAAATACATCATGGATTAAACCCGGAAAAGTTGCCTGGCCCTGGTGGTCGGACCGGGTAGTCGACGGACGGGATTTTAAGGGTGGGATGAATACCGCCACTATGAAATATTATATTGATTTCGCGGCAGATGCCGGATTGCAGTACTTATTAATTGATGCCCTTTGGTATGGGAAGCATGACACCCCTGATGAAGATATTACGACAACTATTCCTGAAATTGATATGCCGGAAATTGTTCGCTATGCTAATTCCAAGGGAGTTGGGATATTCCTCTGGTTATACTGGGAATGTGTTCGCGATCAGATGCAAAAAGCGTTTCCATTGTATGAAAAATGGGGGATTAAAGGCGTCAAAGTGGATTATATGAATTGTGACGATCAGGATATGGTAAATTATTATCGTAAAGTTGTGAAAGCGGCGTCCCGCTATCATCTGATGGTGGATTTTCATGGTGCCTATAAGCCAACTGGTTTGAGACGGGCGTTCCCAAATCTTGTTACGAGGGAAGGCGTGCTTGGTCTGGAATATAGCAAATGGAGTCAGCACTGCAGTCCGGAGCATGATTTGATTATTCCATTTACACGTATGTTAGCCGGACCGATGGATTACACGCCCGGAGCATTCCATGTTGCTGCCAAAGATAGTTTTAAGGCTCAGTTTACAGACCCGATGGCACAGGGGACCCGGGCGCACCAAATGGGAATGTATGTAGTTTATGAATCCCCTTTGCAAATGCTGGTTGATCATCCTTCGGCTTATTTTGGACAAACCGGTGTAGAATTTCTGAAAGAAGTACCAACCGTCTGGGATGAAACAAAATTCATTAAAGGTGAGGTAGGAGAGTACATCATAATTGCGCGAAGAAATGGTGACAAGTGGTATTTGGGAGGCATGACGAATTGGACGAATCGAGTATTATCGATACCACTATCATTTCTTGGTTCAGGTAAATATATGGCCGAAATTTACTCGGATGGCAAAGATGCGGCTAAAAATCCGACAAGTGTACAGGCCACAATGAAAGTTGTTAATTCTTCAGATCAATTGGAGATAAGCATGGCCCCGGGAGGAGGTTGTGCAATTCGATTTTGCCCAACATGGGATCACAAATAAGGGGAATATAGATTAGTGCCCTGATAACAGGAATAACAGAAAATTCGAAGTCCCACCCTGGAATAAAATGCCACGATGAAAGGAGGTGATGAAATGAGGGAGGCATGCAGGGTAAATAATTCATGTGGTCCTGAAGTTAACCAAAAATGGAGGTAGAAATGAGTATTGGCAACAAAATTCATCTCAGTACTTTCGTAATACTTATTGTCTTAATATTAGGAGCACAATTAGTTTTGGTTAATAATTTGCTGGCACAAGATTTAACAAAGTTATATGTGGATGCCGCAGCAGATACCGCTGCAGCAGATGGCACCGAGGCGCATCCTTATCCGGGAATTGATCTGGCCTGCCTGGCAGCAAGTAGTGGGGATACGATATTAGTGCTTCCCGGAACATATGGGAACGCAAATATAGCTGCGCCAAGACCTGACAGTTTGACCATAATGTCTTTGGAAGGCGCACAAAATACAATCATCGATGGTTCAAAGACCGCCGATGCTTCTTTCGGAATCGTTATCCGTGCCGGATCGGGTTGGACGGTAGATGGATTCACCTTTATCAATATCGGTGGAGTTGTCAGCAGCGG
>JARRQT010000009.1:0-32520 GCA_037381445.1 Calditrichia bacterium | reverse complement strand
TATATGCTGGAAAATAATTATCCCAATCCGTTTAATCCGACTACGACCATTGGTTATGCACTGCCGCGGGCCGGACAAACCACACTCATTATTTATAATTTATTGGGACAAAAGGTCAGAACGTTGATAAATTCCAACCATGAAGCCGGCAAATTCCAGATTACCTGGAACGGGCTGGATGACAATGGGCGCAGTGTAGGAAGTGGTGTTTATCTCTATCGCTTGAAATCCGGGAATTTTGCGCAGGTGAAACGAATGCTGCTTCTCAAGTAAAGGATTAAAAGCAACAATGAAGCGTGGGGCAAAATTATGATTTTTGCCCCACGCTCTTTATTCGAAATTCCGGAATTTCAAAGTTTGTTGTTTTAAAGCGGCAATTTCTGACAATTCGGATTGGCGGAATAATTCAAAGAAAAACACAAAAACAGGTTAGTCCGATGTTCTCAAAAGAAACAGCCTGGAAAAGTCTGATCATTGCCTGGGCCATGATATCTGCCGGATGTTCCCTGTTATTTGCAGGGACAACCGGAAAAATTGCAGGCGTGGTAACCGATGCGCATTCCCATGAGCCCCTTATCGGTGTAAATGTGCTGATATCGGGAACGCCCATGGGTGCGGCCAGCGATATGGACGGCAACTATTTTATCCTGAATGTCCCACCGGGGAAGTATCAGCTGGAAGTGTCCTACATCGGCTATTCTCCCGTCATCATGAAAGACGTCAAAGTCTCAATCGACCAGACCACGCGCATCGATTTTCAGATGCAGGAGGAAGCAGTACAGGGAGAAGCGGTTGAGGTGGTGGCCAAGAGACCTATTGTGGAAAAAGATCTGACCTCCACCATCGCCAAAGTTTCTGGAGATCAGATTGCGAATTTACCTGTAGAAGATGTTCAGACCATCGTCAATCTGCAGGCAGGTGTGGTGGACGGGCATTTCCGGGGCGGGAGAAGCAATGAGGTAAAGTATCTGATCGACGGCGTTTCCGTCAACGATGCTTTTTCTGGAGATTATACCGTTCAGGCCGAAACAAACAGCATTCAGGAAGTGCAGGTCCTGAGCGGCACTTTCAATGCTGAATACGGAGAAGCGCTTTCCGGGGTGGTGAACCAGGTGACCAAAATCGCCGGGAATTCCTATTCCGGGAATCTTTCCGCTTACTCGGGTGACTATGTGACCTCCCATAGCGGAATTTTTGAAAATATTGACCATGTTTCGCCAAAGGACATTTATAACTTTCAGGGAGACCTGAGCGGACCCGTTCCTTTTACAAAGAAATTCCTGAAGTTTTTCTTCTCCGGCAGGCATTATTATAATGACGGCCATATCTACGGGCAGCGTATCTTTAATCCGCCCGATTCATCAAATTTTTCAGATAACAATCCTGCGAACTGGTACATCGGCGCTACGGGGGACAGCAATTATGTCCCCATGAACTATGAAAGGCGCACCACCCTGCAGGGAAAGGTGTCTATTGGCGTCGGCAGTGCGCAGGGAATCGTGATCAATACGCTTTATCAGAAAAAGGATTACAAAGATTACAATCACCTCTACCAACTGAATCCGGATGGTGATTACCGGCGCTTTCAGGAAGGTCTGCTGTTGAGCGCAAATTATACACAGACCTTCAGCGCCTCCACTTTTATGGATTTTTCGGCTTCTTCCTTTGTAAGCAAATACAACCAGTATGTTTATCAAAATCCGCTGGACCCCAGATATGTGAATCCGGAGCGAAAACGGGACGTCAGCGGGAACGCATTTTATACGGGAGGAACCGAGAACTGGCATTTTTATCATAAAACAAATACTGCCACCGGGAAAATCGATCTTACTTCCCAGGTCACCCCGGTTCACCTGATGAAGACCGGCGCCGAGATCCAGTTTCATACCCTGCAGTATGAAGATTTTCAGGTGCATGTGGATGCATCCAGCGGTTTTGTGCCGGCCATGCCGCAGCCGGGAAGTTTTGATTACAATACCTATAAGAATCATCCCTATCAGTTTGCGTACTACCTGCAGGACAAGATTGAGCTGGAATATCTCATCGTTAACCTTGGCGTCAGATTCGATTATTTTCAGCCGGACGGGCAGGTGCTGATCAATCCCAACCAGATAGCGGCCCTGGACTATCTGCAGCCGCCTTTCCCGGATTCCCTTTTTAGCAGGGCCACCTCCAAATACCAGTTCAGTCCCCGTTTGGGTGTTTCCTATCCCATCTCCTCCAAAGGGGCCGTGCACATTTCCTACGGGCACTTTTTTCAAATACCACCCTTTGAGTATCTTTACAAGAATCCGAATTTCCGAATACCTTTAACGGGAGATTTCCCGGAATTCATTGGCAACATTATCGGGAACGCCGACCTCGAACCACAAAGAACAGTTGTATATGAAATCGGCTTACAGCAGCAGTTGGGTTTGAATCTGGGCGTTAATGTGACCGCCTATTATAAGGACATCAGGAACCTGCTTGGTACGGAGCTGCATATTAAAAATGAATTCAGAAAATTCGCCAAATATGTGAACCGTGATTATGGTTCGGTCACCGGTTTTACTCTCTCTTTCGAAAAGCGCATGAGCGGTGGTTTTGCAGCAAATGTAGACTATACTTACCAGGTAGCGAAGGGCAATGCTTCCGATCCCAATGACACCTTCAATAAAACCCAGGGTGAAGGGGGGCAGACGGTGGAGCCCAATAAGCAGTTAGTTCCCCTGGACTGGGACCGTCGCCATTCCCTCAATTTTACCCTTACTCTTGGCAAACCAGGCGGTTTAATCGGCAGTGTTATTGGTCGTCTGGGCTCCGGATTGCCCTACACACCTTCCCTTCTGAATCAGAGAACGGGTCTGGAAAATAGTGACAACCGTCCCGCCTATTACAATGTCGACCTTTATCTGACAAAATATTTCAGGATTTTTAAAAATGAGTTTTCGCTGTATGCGAAGGTTTTCAACGTCTTTGATATAAAAGATGAGATTAATGTTTTTACGGATACCGGGCGGGCCGCATATACGCTGGAATTAACCCGCGCACAGGAAGCCCCACGAGGCGTCAATACGCTTCAGCAGTTTTTTACAAGACCCGATTATTATTCGGCGCCCAGACAAATTATTGTTGGCACCTCGTTTTCATTTTAATGTGCCCGAAATTTTGGAGGTCAGAAGTGTTGTTAAAAAATTATTATCCGCGGATTACAGGGCTGGTTCTGATGTTATTTTTCAGCTTCTGTCTGAATTTGTCCTATTCCCAGAGAATTGTGGATAAAACCAAGGGCAATCACAATTATTCCCAAAAGGGATTAATGGATGGCAACCTTGTCGAAACGGTTTATTACAATTTCGGGGAAGTTGCAGACTGGCTGAATGAACCCAGTAGGAGCGGTGTCTGGCCGAAGGGAACCGGTCACACATACGTAGATGGCGTGGCTATCATTGTTCAGGCGGAAGCACAGGCACCCGGCGGAGCACTGATCCATCCGCTGGAAACGAATTATTACGAATACACCCGCCACGATCCTGCAACCGGCGTGACTTACGGCTGGTGGCCGCTTCCCAATTACTCCAATCCGTTCCAATCCAGCCCGGCGCAAAGCAATAATCCCGCCACCTGGCCCCCGCACTGGCCCGACCGGGAGAGCGATTGGGACGGGAAATGGAATGGCTTTTTCGGGAAGGGGGTGCAGAATGCCGATCTGGAAACATTTTTCGTTTTCGATGACAACGAAGACCGCGAGTATATCCTGAAGAACGATTTTTATCCCGATGCCGATGATCCCGAGCGGGGCGGGCTGGGAATGCAGGTGCGCGCCCGCGGCTTTCAGTGGTCGCAGGTTCTGGCGGAAGATGTTATTTTTTGGTTCTATGAAATTACCAATATGAGCACCCAGGACTACGGGAAAACCCTCTTTGCCCAGTACGTCGACTGGGGAATCGGCGGGCATGATAATTCTTCAAATAATGCGGGCGATTATGATGAGTTGCTGGATATTTCGTATGCCTGGTCGACCGTTCCGTTTGGAAGTCCCGGCCACTGGAGCCCGGTAGGCCTTTCGGCTTATGCCTTTCTGGAAAGTCCGGGGATTTCGGACGACTATAAGGACAACGATCAGGATGGCCTGACGGATGAAAGGCGCGACAATGCTGCTGCAAATTTCATTTCCACGCCCGCTCAGGATCCTTTCCTGCGGGATGTTTTCCAGGACACCACAAATTTCAGGCAGTTTTACGGGTACTCCTGGCATCCGCACTGGGATGCCGATGAGAATGCAAACTGGCGCACCTATACGGACGCCGATGAAAACGGCGCATGGGATAACGGAGAACCGCTCAATGATGATGTCGGAACCGATGGCATTGGTCCGTTTGATGAAGGATACACCGGCCCCGATGCGGATGGCAGTGAGGCCAATGGGAAACCGGACCAGGGCGAGCCTAATTTCGGCATACTTGACAAGGATGAATCCGATCAATTGGGACTGACCGGCTTTCTGATCTTTCCGACGCATACACCCTATGACTTGGATAATGATGAGGAAAACTGGAAGGCGCTCTCTTCTCTGCCTGCCCCGCACGGACAATCGCTGGTGGGAGTGAATCTCGCCAATTTCTTTTCGAGTTATCTGTTCCATATGAATGGCAGAAATACTTACAGCCAGATGACCGGCACGCTGCAGGAGAGCGGAGAAACGGAACGTTTCTCGATGTCACTTATTTTCGGAATAGACGAAGATGATATCTTCCGCCGGAAAAGGACAGTTCAGCAGATTTACAATGCCAATTACCGGTTTGCCAAACCCCCGGAAAAGCCCCTCATTAAAGCCATACCTGGTGACGGAAGAGTCATGCTTTACTGGGATGACCGGGCGGAAAAGACCTTCGATCAGTTTCTACAGCGCTTTAATTTTGAAGGCTACCGCATTTATCGCAGTACCGAACCGAATTTTCTGGAGGATAAAGTTATTACTGATGCTTACGGAAAGGCGACCTTCAGAAAACCGCTGGCGCAATTTGACCTGAAAGACGGCGTCACAGGGCTGCACCCCATTGATGTAAATGGCGCTCTATTCTATCTGGGAGACGATTCCGGTTTGAAACATTCGTACGTGGATTCCACGGTAGAAAACGGGCAAACCTATTACTATGCGGTGGTGGCCTATGATAAGGGGTATACAACAACCACCATTGCCGGCGATTTTCTGGGGATCCCGCCCTCCGAAACCGCCAGCATCATTAAAGTTGATATCAACGGGAATGTCATCAAAACTGATGTGAATACGGCAGTAGTCACACCCCGGGCACCCGCTTCGGGGTATGTTCCCCCGGAAGTAAACATGAGCGAGCATAACGGTCCCGGAACGGGCTCTATCTCCCTCACTATTCTGGACCCTGATTCCGTCAAAAATGAACATACCTACCGGGTGGAGTTCGAAGATTTTACAAAATTTCATGAAAATCCCAACCCATCCTTCCGGTTGATTGATTATTCAACAATGGATACTTTGGTGGGCTTAACGCCATTGACGGCCCAGGTTGAACAAACACCGGTGCTCGACGGTTTTTCGGTGGAGATCAGCAACAATCCTGGCGTCGCATTGGATAATCAGAAATCAGGCTGGGTAAAGGGGAAAAGCAATTATATTGTTGAAGTGGGCTTCGATTCGCGCTATGTCGCTGCGTATCAGACCCGGCGGGTTCTCTATCCGGCCGATTTCGAAATCCATTTTATGGAGAGTGGGGCAGGGGATATGTCATTCCCGGCCACCTCTTTCAGCAAACCGCAACCTTCCGATATTGTGGTGAAAAATCTCACGGAAAATATTGATCACTTCCAGTTCATCTTCCGGGACAATAATAAAGATTCCACTTTCAATGCCGGTGATGCCATATTTGTTGTTTGCGGCGACTCGTCCGGCAAAGAGGCCACCTCTTTCTCAAATCTGCGGGTGGGCTGGTCGGTCAGTTTCATAGAAGATACCACAATCGCGCCGGAAGATCAGCAGGCGCCCCAGCCGGGCGATGTCTATGCGTTTTCCACCCTGAAACCGTTCCGTACCGGCGAGTACTTCCAATTTGATACGAAATCACCCGCTTTCAGCAGGCAAAAAGCCGAATCGGATCTGGATAATATCTCGGTGGTCCCCAATCCCTATGTGGGAGCCGCCTCCTGGGAACCCCAGACCTCCAGCGTGGGCAGGGGGGAAAGGCGCGTTTATTTCATTCATCTTCCGGCTAAATGCACCATCCGCATCTACACCATGAGCGGGCAGTTGGTGCAGACTCTCAATCACAACAGTACGCTTTCGGACGGGCAGGAGGCCTGGGACCTGGTGTCCCGCGATGGAATGGCCATCGCTTATGGGGTATATGTATTTCATGTTGATGCCCCTGGAATCGGTAAGAAAATCGGCAGGTTCGCAATTATAAAATGATATGCGGTTTATCCAAAAGGTACTTTACAGAGGTTTAAAAATGAATAAGTATCTTCATACACTACTTATATTGTTCTTGCTGGGCCCCGCTTTAATCAGTGCCCAGAGTTTTCAGAAAAATGTTTCCAAAACGGGAACCACCGCGGCGCCTGTTCTGGGGATTCCGGTTGGCGCGCAGGCCATTGGAATGGGCGGTGCTTTTGTAAGAATTGCCAATGATGCAACCGCCCTGCACTGGAATGCGGCGGGCATCGCAACGCTCAAAGGCAATGAATTTGCAGGAGTGCATACTGGCTGGATTGCCGGCACCAGTTTCGATTTCGCCGGGTTTGTGCTTCAACTGGGCGGGTTCGGATCGCTGGGCGTCAGTGTTGTCTCGCTTTCCATGGATGACATGAAAGTCCGTACCATTGAAAAACCGGAGGGAACGGGAGAGTTCTTCAATGCCCACGATCTTTCCGGGGGAATCTCCTACGCGCGGAATTTGACAGACCGTTTCACCATCGGTTTTACGGGGAAGTTCATTCAGCAGCGGATCTGGCATATGAGCGCCAATGCGGTGGCGGTGGATGCCGGGACGCTGTTCAGGACGGACCTGTTCGGGGGCATGGTCATCGGCGCTTCCATTTCCAATTTTGGTACTGCCATGAAACTTTCGGGGCGGGATGCCCGCGAATTTTACCGCGTCGATCCCACGAAACTGGGTTCCAATGAACGTATTCCCTTCGATGTCGAGCTGGATTCCTGGGGATTGCCGCTCTTGTTTCAGCTGGGTTTGTCAACGAATATTCTTAACCGCGAGCAGTACCGCTGGACGATTGCCGCTGATGCGCTTCATCCCAACGATAATTACGAGAGTGTGAATGCGGGGACGGAATTTGCTTTCCGGAATATTTTCTTCCTCCGGGGCGGTTACCACTCCCTTTTCCTGTCCGATGCGGAAGGGGGTCTGTCCCTCGGATTTGGGGTGGCTTCCGGCATGTTGTTCAGCACCGCCACCGTGAATATCGATTATGCCTATCGCGATATGGGCCGGCTGGAGGGTGTCAATGTGTTCTCATTGGCGATTGAATTTTAGGAATTGATTTCCGGTAAATTTATCATAATTTGTCAAAATTATTTTTTTCGGCATTGTTATTTATTGCGGTAATTTTTATATGTTAAATACTTCGATTCGAAATCTGTTATTGTTCCTCTTCGGTGAATGTCTCTTTATTCTGTTGCTGTCTTCCCCCTCAAACGCTGGTGAACCTGAAACAATCAGCTATCAGTCAATGACAGAGGCTGGAATGGACACACTGATTGTGGCCAGCGTCGGACCGCTCGACATTACGGCCAGGGAATTTCTGCTGAGTTATGAATATGGCCCTGCTTTCTATAAAAGAATGAAGGAGCCTCAGAGAAAATTTCTTGATTTTATGATCAATGAAAAACTTCTTGCCCTGGAGGGCTTTGACGAGGGAGTTGAAAAAGAAGAACGTGCCACAGAAATGCTTAGCCAGATAGAAGGAGATCTGATCACCGAGCAGCTTTTCCGGGAAGATGTGATGAGCCGGGTGAATATCAGTGAAGAAGAACTCCGGAAAGCGATTGAGAGAGAAAAAGTGAATCTGAAGGTTCGATGGCTTTATACGGATTCCTTTCGGGAAATGCAGCGTCAGTCACAGGATTTAAAAAACGGCATTCCATTTGATTCACTTTTCGTACGGCAGTTACATGATTCAATCAAAATTGATGACTGTTCGCTGGAGGATTCTCGTTTTCGGATAGAATTGAAAAATCCGGATCTCTCAAAAATCCTGGATACCCTTTCCTATGGAACCGTATCACCGCCTATCCAGACCCCTGACGGATGGTATTTTGTTAAAATAGAGGATAGCTGGGTTAATGCCATCACTACCGAATCGGAGGCGTTTGCCCTCAGAAAAAGGGTAAAGGATGCATTATTCAAATACAAAATGGATGTTTTGTCCGACCAGTATGTTCGGGAAATGATGTCGGATGCGGATCCCGTCATTGTGCGAAATACCTTCGATTTATTGCAGAATTACCTTGCTCAGAAATATCTGCCGCCGGAGAAACTGGCCGATTGGAACCTGACCGGGCAGGTGCTGGAGGAATTTGGTCCCATTAACGTCGGTGAAATTGATGCCTTTGGGGAGAAGCAGCTGGTGCGCATACGGAAGGGAGAAATTAATTTGCGCGATTTTCTGATTTGGTACCGGACGCGGGAAAATTATATCAAACTCAGCTATGCCTCCCGGAAGAGTTTCTTTATTTCCCTCCAGCAGGTTGTGTGGAGAATGGTGCGCGATCATCTGCTGGTGGAGCGGGCGGAGCAGCGTGGATTTCAAGACCGGGAAATTGTCCGAAAACAGAAACTGTGGTGGAAATCCAAAATTGCGTTTTCAATTGCCAGGGAGGAAATAGGTCAGTCCAGTCCCATGACCGAAGATGAATTGCTGCATTAGTATCAGAAGCATTCCAAAGAATATTCAGACAATGGCGGCAAAATTCTTCCCTATCAGCGGGTAAAGGAGGATGTCAGCCGGGACTATTATTCCGGCGAAATGACCAAAAGGATGCTTCACCGGATATTAAAATTGAAGCAGCAATATGCGGTCAGGATTAATACTGAGGTTCTGAACCGGATTTCGGGATATATCCAAAGGGAGCCAAAGGCGGCGGAGATTTATGTTGTCAAGAAGGACGGCACCTTTCCCCGGCCTGCTTACCCGACAATTGATTTTGAGTGGCAAAATTGGTACTGATGATGCGCGGTTCACGATTCAAATAGAAGAATATCAAACTGAAATATAACCATACAAGACAGCGGCAGGCGAAATTTGGCACGGGTTATGAACGGATTACAAACCAGTTCGGTAGGACGTCAACAACTGCTCATTCCAACGGGTCGATTTTCTTATAAAAGATCTTTTTACGGAAATCCGGCTGTCCGCGCATTTTTTTGTCTCGCTCTCTTTTCAATGGTGATTTTGGGCTGCGGCGGATCGGGGAATAGGAACGGGGATGCTATGAACTACTGGTCTTCCAATAACTCATACGAAATTGATTTCGCCCGTGCGGTGGTTCAGCAGTGGAACCGGGATCATCCTCAGCAGCCGGTAAAATTCCAGCCGGTCCCGGAGGGACAATCCAGTGAGGAAGTGATACTGGCGGCGGTGGTGGGAAAGACCACACCGGACATCTACTCCAACATGTGGCAGGGGGACGTGGAAGCTTATGCGGAAGCCGGAGTGCTGGTGCCCCTGGATACTTTCCCCGATTTCCTTCCCTATCTCTACCAGCGCTGCGACAGCAATGTTGTGGCGGAAGTTACATCGAATGACAGGCACATCTATCAGATTCCCTGGAAAATCAATCCCATCATGCTGATATACAACACCCGAATCATGGACGGGATCGGTTATCATACGCCGCCTGCCACCTACTCACAGTTTATTGATGCCGGGCAGAAATTCAAAAAAGACCTGAACGGAGACGGTTATATTGATCAGTGGATCGGCTATACGGAAGTCCTGGTAACCTGGTGGCAGCGCATGTTCGATTTTTATCCTCTGTATCTGGCTGCTTCCGGCGGTGGTTCCCTGGTTAAAAATAATCGGGTCGCCTTCGACAATATTTACGCCGTAAGGGTATTCGAATTTCTAAAAACCCTGTTCGATCGCAATTATTTTTCCCGGGAACGGCTTTCGGCGCGGCAGGATGTGTTTCTTTCGGGGGTGATTGCCACCCGCTTTACCGGTCCCTGGGAGATCATGCATGCTGAAAATTTCAAGCCAAAGGGATTTGAATACGCGTTTTCTCCGCTTCCGGTGCCGGATGATTTCTCCGGCCCGGCCTACACCTACTGCGACCCGAAAAATATTGTCATTTTTAACACCTGCAAAAATCCGGAAATGGCATGGCATTTTTTGAAGTATCTGAGCAATTCCGATAACGATCTGAAGTTTCTGGAATTAACCAACCAGCTTCCCCGGCGAAAGGAGCTGCTGAAGAATCCCCGTTTCTCGGAATATTTCCGGAATAATCCCAGGATGGTGCCTTTTGCGCAACAGGCCAAATTTGTCAAGGGAACTGATAATTCGCCGGTACTAAAAGAGATTTTTGATATCATTTCGCAGGAATTTGAGGCGTGTGTGGTTTATGGCCGCAAGCAGCCGGAGCAGGCCATAAAGGATGCCGCCCGGGCAGCGGCAGTGATTTTAAAATAGGCAGTTTTGGAATAAATGGATTCTTCAATAATCAGGTTATGATGAGAATAAGAAGCAAAAAATTGACACCCTATCTGATGGTGTCGCCATACATTATCTATTTTCTGGCCTTTGTGGCTTTTCCGCTGATATTTTCGCTTATACTGATGTTCCATAGCTGGAATATCATTTCGCCAATGAAGTTTGTCGGGCTGGGCAATTTTTATCATCTGTTCAACGACCGCCTCTTTTTCAGGTCTATTCTCAATACCTTGATTTTTCTTATTATTCACATTCCGCTGCAGATTGTGGTTGCCCTGTTCTTCGCCGAACTGCTTAATCAAAAACTGAAATTGCGGGGATTCTTTCGGGCTGCTTTCTTCCTGCCGGTCATCGTTTCCGGCGTGGTGGTTGCAACATTGTGGCAGCAGCTTTACGGCTACGATACCGGTTTGCTCAACCGCATGCTTATAAAAGCCGGCGTTTCCAAAATCGGCTGGCTTCTCGATCCCGGCATGGCTATGCCGTCAATCGCTATTATGGCAACCTGGAAGAATGTGGGATTGTATATTGTTCTTTTTCTGGTGGGACTGCAGGGTGTTCCTCAGCACTATTATGAGGCGGCGGATCTGGAAGGCGCCTCCCACTGGCAGAAATTTCGCCATATCACTCTCCCGATGATCAATTCTACCGTGTTTCTGGTTCTCATACTGTCCACTATCGGGGGATTTTCACTTTTTATCGAGCCTTATATCATGACCGGCGGTGGGCCGCTGAACAGCACCCTTTCCGCTGTACTATACATTTACCGGCAGGGATTTTTCTTCTATCACATGGGATACGCCGCCACATTGGGCTTTTTCTTCGCCGCGATTATCCTGGTTGTCATCATTATTCAGCGCAAGGTGGTTGAAAAAGAGGCTTAGCGGAAATACATGAAAAAAACATTCATATACATTTTGCTGATTGTGGGAGGGATTCTGTTCCTCTATCCATTTTTGTGGATGCTCAGTGCTTCCCTCGCCCCGGAGCAGGAAATCGGCGGACTGAATCTCCTTCCGTCAGCCTTCACCTTAAGCAGTTACCTGCAGGTGTTCAGCAAAGTGCCCATGGGCCGCTCTTTTTTGAACAGCCTGCTGGTCTCACTCTCCATCACCGCCGGCGTTCTGGTGTTCGGGTCCATGGTCGGCTATGCGCTGTCGCGAATGAATTTCAGGGGCAGAAATTTGATTTTCTACATTATCATCTTCACCATGACTTTGCCATTTCAGATTACTTTGATACCCCAGTACATCATTATGGTAAAGCTCGGTTGGGTTGATACCTACCTCGCGCTGATAGTGCCTTACCTGATGAATGCCCTTGCGATTATCATGTTTCGCCAGTATTTCATGAGCATTCCCCAGGACCTGATTGATGCCGCGCGCATAGATGGCTGCTCGGAACGGCAGATTCTGTTTCGGATCCTGTGGCCCAACGCGGTACCGGCGCTGATCACCGTGGGAATTATTACCTTCATGGCTTCGTGGAATGAGGTACTTTGGCCGCTTATTGTCATTCGCAACGAAAATCTGATGACCATGCCGCAATTGGTCACGCTCTTTGTAGTGGGCGGCCGGGCGGAATCCCAGCTCGGGGTGAAACTGGCCTCGGCCACTCTGCTGGCAATACCAATCATTGTGGCCTACATGTTCTTCCAGCGCTATTTTATTCAGAGCATGGCCAGCACCGGTTTGAAAGAATAGCGGAATCTAAATATACCGGGTTCGGAAGAAATCGGATGAGACGTAATTTCATGTCAGGATGGGATTTTTGATGGGAAAACTAAAAACAATTTTTATTTTATTTGCATTTTTGTTTATGGCCTCCTTCATTTCCGGCTGTGCCCGGACAGAAAATTCATCTGCAAAATCCCTGCTCAATCTATCCCATCTGAATCATCTGTATGAAGATGTTTTTGCTGACGGCCGTTCGATGGCTATTGTAAATATTTATTCCGACTATCCCGATTACAACCCCGTGGAGGCGAAAGGGGAGGGCATTGCCTGTGTAGATGATGCCGCCCGGGCCGCAGTTTTTTATCTGCGCTATTCCCGGCTTACCGGCGACAGGGAAAGCCAGCGGAAAGCAAAGCAGCTCCTAGAATTTCTCAGGTTTATGCAGGCCCCCAACGGAATGTTCTATAATTTTGTGTTCAGGGACCTCTCCATAAACAAGACCCGGCATAACAGCCAGGCCAGGGCGGACTGGTGGACCTGGCGGGCGGTATGGGCGCTGGGTGAAGCCGTTTCTTATTTCAGGACGAGCGATCCCGATTATGCCCGGCAACTGGGTGCGGATTTGCACAGGACCTTCCCTGCCATCGATTCGCTGCTGCAAAAATATCCGGAGAAGTCAATGTCAGCCGGGATTGTTTATCCCGACTGGCTTCCCGGCGGATCAGCCGCGGACCAGGCCTCGGAGCTGTTGATGGGTCTGATTCCCTATTATGAAGTGAGCGGAGATAGCACGGTGGGACGGATGATCAGCCTGCTGGCGGATGGTATGCAGCAGATGCAGGCGGGGGATGCCGATAATTTCCCCTATGGATGCCTGCTGACCTGGCAAAATGAATGGCACGCCTGGGGGAGCAGCCAGGCGGATATGCTTCTGCGGGCCGGGAGCATAATGAAACGGGATGATTTCGTCAAAAGTGCCCTGATTACCGTTGAGCACTTTTATCCTTATCTCATAAAAAAGAATTATTTGAGCCAGATGAGTTTCAGGAAAAACGGAAATGCTGTTCAATTGACAGAAAGTGCTCCTTTCCCGCAGATAGCCTATGACATCCGGCCCATGGTGCTGGCCTCGCTGGAGGCTTATAAGGTAACCGGGGAGGCGCGATATGCCTGGCAGGCCGGTGAAATTGCCGGCTGGCTTCTGGGGAAAAACAGCAGCGGACAGCCACTTTACGATCCTGCCACCGGACGCTGCTATGACGGGATAAACAATCCCGGGCAGATTAATAAAAATTCGGGGGCAGAATCCACTATCGAAGCATTGCTGACGCTTCTGGCAGTTGAACAAAATCCGCAGGCGCAGGCAGAATTGTTGAGCCATCTGAGGAAATGAACGAAAATCTGGGGCCAAGGAAAATAAGCAGAAAGGATGGATATGGGTGAATTCAAATTAAAACGGGTGAGAAATGAGATTCTGGGGCCAATTCCTGAAAATAGATGGGAGTCCGGGGCGGTTTTCAATCCCGGCGCGGTGCGGCAGAACGAAATAATTCATTTATTGTACCGGGCCGTGGAAGGGAATAATGTTTCTTCTATTGGCTACGCTCGGCTGACGAAATATGGCGTCCCCATCTATCGTTATCCTGAACCGGTTATCACGCGCATCCTGGATTTGGAGAAACAGGGATGCGAAGATCCGCGAATTGTGAAATTTGGCGATCATTTTTACATCTTTTACACCGGGTATGATGGCACAAAAGTCCGGATTGTGATGGCGGAAACTGCGGATTTTAAATCCTTCAGAAAACTGGGGCAGGTCGGGCCGGACACCAACGACAAGGACGCCATGATTTTTCCGGAAAAGATTAACGGGAAAATCGGCTTTTTGCACCGCATTGAACCCAATATCCAGCTGGCCCTTTTTGATGACATTGATCATTTGCTTCACCCCGGGGATAAATATTGGCTTTCCCATCTGGAGAATCTGGAAAAATATACCGTCATGCGCAGAGAATTTGAGTGGGAGGCGGTCAAGATAGGCGCCGGGCCCACTCCCATTCTGACCGACGCCGGCTGGCTCCTGCTTTATCACGGGGTGGCAAACGACATCACCTACCGGGCCGGGGCGGCCCTGCTGGACGAAAAGAATCCCTATAAGGTGATTGCCCGGCTTCCGTATCCCATCCTCGAGCCCGAAACGGAATATGAAAAGGTTGGCGATGTGAACAATGTGGTATTCCCGGAAGGCGCCGTGGTGTTCGATAATGAACTGCTGGTTTTTTATGGCGGGGCGGATAAGGTGGTCGGCCTGGCGAAAGGGAAAATGTCGGCGCTGATCGACGCCCTTTGGAAAAACAGAGTCGATTAAATTGCGGATTCTGTTTGGCAATGCATGGAACAGCTTGATTGCATCATTTTGAAGGTGCCGGTTCAATTTTAATGAATTTGCTTTTCACAGAGGAAGTCAGTCTTTAATTCAAATATACACGTGATTAAAATTCCGGTGCTCCGGGAATTTTTGTGACCATCTCTGCTGCCTTAGAATAAATCCCCCCGCCCGTCTGATTTCCGGCACTTCGGTGAAAACACGCAATAAACGATTTGAAATCATCATTCAACCAGGGCCTTACTTCAATGATAAGAAAATTTCCGCTTCACGATAACTGGATAGTGAAACTGGGTTCTAAACGCAGCCTGCCCGGTGAGCTGAAGTTTCCGGCCGCTGGATTACACGCTGAAGTACCGGGAACCGTCCATACCGACCTGCTCCGCGCAAAACTCATTCCCGATCCCTTTTACGGCGCCAATGAGACCGCATTGCAATGGATTCATGAACTGGACTGGATCTACGAAACGGTGTTCGATTTCCCGGACGAATTTTCATACGATTCTCCGGTTGAACTTGTTTTTGAAGGATTGGATACCATTGCGGAGATTTTCCTGAACGGGAAACTGATCGGCCGCTGCGATAACATGTTCCGGACCTGGCATTTCGCGGTGCAGGAGGTATTGAAAAAAAGCGGAAATCAATTGCGGATAAAATTTATATCACCCACCGCATTCGGACGGCAGCAGGAGGAAAAATACGGACGCCTGCCAGTCGCGCTCCAATCGGGCCGCGTTTATCTCCGGAAGGCCCAGTATTCTTTCGGCTGGGATTGGGGACCTTCCTTCCCGACGATGGGAATCTGGCGTCCGGTTTACCTGCGGCAGCCCGAGAGGCTTCGCATTGAAAATGTCCGCTTTCACACCGCTTCACTCTCCGAAGATTCAGCCGCGGTAATGGTTCAGGTGGAATGCGCTGGCAGCGTCGCAGAAAAAGACAGGCTATTCATCAAGCTTCATGACGGGAAACATGAAATTCACAGGGAATCGGACTTGCAGGTGAGTACCTCGATCGAACAGATATTCGATATTCCTGATCCGGAGCTGTGGTGGCCGAATGGCGAGGGGGAGCCGCATCTCTACCGCCTCAGGGTTGAGCTGCGGGACGAAAATCATAATTTACTGGATGAATGGGAAAAGCAGGTGGGCATCCGGACTATCGCGCTGCAGACAGTGGAAAGGGAGAAGCCTGTTTTCCGTTTTATTATCAACGGAAAGCCCATTTTTATGAAAGGCGCAAACTGGATTCCCGCCGATTCTTTCCTGCCTCGCATAACGCCGGAGAAATACAATTCGCTATTAAAAGCGGCGAAGGTCGCCAATATGAATATGATCCGTCTGTGGGGCGGGGGAATTTACGAAAACGACCTGTTCTATGAAACATGCGACGAACTGGGTCTGCTGGTCTGGCAGGATTTCATGTTTGCCTGCGCCGCCTACCCGGAACATGAAGAATTTCTGGAAAATGTGCGCGAAGAGATACGCCAAAACACGCAGCGGCTTCAGTATCACCCCTGCATTGCGCTGTGGTGCGGCAATAATGAAAATGAATGGATCTGGTACCAGGAGCAGAAGAGGCCGGTGGATGAAATGCCGGGTTTCGCTATTTACCATCAGCATATTCCTGAAATTTTAAAGCGGCTGGATCCTCTGAGACCCTATTGGCCAAGTTCTCCGTTTGGTAAGGATGACGATCCCGGCTCGCCG
Organism: Calditrichia bacterium; assembly: GCA_037381445.1. Lineage (GTDB taxonomy): Bacteria > Calditrichota > Calditrichia > RBG-13-44-9 > RBG-13-44-9 > JARRQT01. The sequence goes on along the minus strand of JARRQT010000009.1, from coordinate 16,072 downwards.
GATTCGGGAAACCGGCATCAGTGGAATCTCTGGAGCAAATGGGTCGATTACGCTGAGGTGAAAGAGGACCGAAGTCTTTTCGTTACGGAATTTGGTTTTCAGGGACCCGCCAACCGCCAAACGCTGGAAAAAGCCGTTCCCGAAAACGCCTGTTCTCCGCAAAGCGCGCTGTTTGAATTTCACAATAAACAGGCGGAAGGGAATGAACGGCTTTTCCGTTATCTGGCGGGTCACCTGCCGGTGAGCGCTGCATGGGAAGATTTCATCTATCTCACCCAGCTAAACCAGGCCATGGCCCTGAAAACCTGCCTGGAGCACTGGCGGGGGTTTTGTCCAAATACCTGGGGCGCCCTGGTGTGGCAGCTCAATGACTGCTGGCCGGTGACCAGCTGGTCCCTGATCGATTCCGAATTGTCGCCCAAAATCAGTTATTTTTTTGTGAAGAGTGCTTTCTCCGATCCCTTCATCCATTTTCTGCAGAGGGAGGGTGATTTTGTTATTGAATTGAGGAACGAGGCGCCGGGAAAATTTGAGGGGAGCCTGCAGATTGACCTGTTCAGCGCCGGGGAAGGCGTGGCGCTGTCCGGCCGTCGGCTGCCATTTTGTCTGAAAGGCGGGCAAAATTCCGGGATTTACACTTTTCCTGAAAGGGAACTCCGGTCGCAGCACGACCGGATATTGATCGTCACGCTATTTGATCAGAATAACCAGCGTCTGCAGCGAAATTTTTATCCGGAGGCCCGCTGGAAATACTTTCGGATGCCCGATCCCGAAATCCGGCTCGAAGTCAGCGACGAGGCTGAGAAACAGCAGCTTGTGCTGTCCGCTGACAAACTGGCCTGCTTTGTGGACCTGGAATACGAGGATTTTACTTTTTCCGACCGGGGATTTTTTCTGCTTCCCGGAGAAGGAAGATATGTTGAATTCAAGGGAAGGCATTCAGACCAGATCAATCTGCAGGATATCAAAATTTTTACGCTCAACCGGTTCCTGCAGAAACCGGAATAGATATCCCAAAGAGAAGGATGTCCCGGCAAAGAAGTCATCATCGAAGATAGCTGGGATCTCCTCCGCTGATTTTTAGATGTCTCAGGTCTATTGTAAGTGGTGAGGTTGATAATCCGGAGGAATACTAACGACTAAAAATTACCAGAGAGGAAAAAGTGAGATGATTAAACATTTTAAACCCGTGGCTTTTCTCCTCTTCCTTCTGTCAGCCAGTTTATGCCTGCTGTGCACCGTACCGCAGCAGTCGGCCCCGCTGCAAGATTCTCTGAAAGTCCGCTATAACGGCGATGCAGAAATTGAGGTCGGAGGGCCTTATGCGGGCGTAGAAATGCATCACAGCTCCATGCTTCCCCAGCGGATCAGCTTTTATTATCCGGTGGCCAACAGCATCGACCTCAGCACTGATTTCTGGAAGCGGGACACCTCTTTTGTGATGATGATGGGATTAAAGATCGGGCAGCATCCCAAGGAATGGCTGGGACTGCAGCCCGCGGAGTTCGATCTGACTCCTTATTCAGTGGAATTCCACCAGAAGGACTCCCTGAAATCCATTTCGGTTTCCTATCGTTTTTGTGAAACCAAACCGGCAATGGTGATCAAATATGAATTGACAAACCGGGACTCACAGCCTGCCGTTTTTGAATTTGATACCCATCTGGCAACCAGCCTGAAAACTTCCCATTCATATCGCGCGAAAGACCTGGCATGGACAGTCTATGATAAAGATGGTTCAGTACTTTACACCAATTTTGACGACGCCGAGACACAGTTCGTCCAGGTATTTGTAGCCAACGCGGGAGAAAAACCGGCACTTTATTATGGCATTGGTTCGCTGGACAAAAAAGCGCTGCATCAGAAGGACTGGTGGAATAATATCCCGGAAGAGCCGGCAAAGGTTCTCTCCCGGATCAATCCGGGGAATCCCGCTGCGCATTTTCTCTACCGCAGACAGCTCAGTCCTTCGGAAAAAATGACCATTACCCAAATCATCGGTTCCTGCCGGGCAGAAGAAGGGGAAGAAATAACCGGCTATCTGCTCAAAAATTACGAAAGGGAGATAGAGGGATATGAGAATTCGGTCGGAAAAAAAGCCTTTGAAAGCAGTAAATTAACCACCGGTGATCGTTCCGTTGATCACTCCGTGCATTGGGCGAAAGCCATCCTGGCGGCGAATGCGCACTATATCGATGGTGAAATTGTGCCCATGCCGTGTCCGGCGGAATATAACTTCTTTTTTACCCACGATGTTCTGGTGACCGATCTGGCGGCCGTCAACTTTGAACCCGAACGCGTGAAAAGAGACTTAGAATTTATTGTGAGCCGCGCCAGCACCGATTCCATCATACCTCATGCCTATTACTGGAAAGATGATCGTTATGTCACGGAATATGCGGGGGCGGATAACTGGAATAATTTCTGGTTTATACTGGTGTCCGGCAGCTATCTGCGCCATACGGCCGATTCCACGCTTCTCAAGGTGCTGTATCCCTATATCACAAAATGCCTGGATCGCGCCCTGCAAACCAGAGGAGAGGATGCTCTTATGTACTCTTACCGGCCGGATTGGTGGGATATCGGCAAAAATTACGGGCCGCGGGCTTATATGACTATTCTGGCAATCAAAGCCATCCGGGAGTATCTATATATTTCATCGGCGCTGGAACAGAATACTGGTCGGCTGGCGGAACTGGAAACCAGCGCGGAGGAGATGCAGCAGGCACTCGCCGCCCGGCTATGGGATGAGAACCTCGGGTATCTGATCAACTATTACCAGGACGGGGAAATGGATACCCATTATTATATCGGTTCTCTGCTGGCCGCACACTACCATCTTCTGTCCCCGCAGCGCGTCAACATGCTGGTCCGGACTGCAAAAAGCAAATTGCTGGACCCATCCGTCGGCATCTATTGCGCCTTTCCCATGGACTTCAGTGAACTGGAGAATTACCTGAATTTCACGGATCACGAGGAAGGGGCTCCATTCTTCTATCTCAATGGCGGAGTCTGGCCGCAGGGCAACGCCTGGTATGCGCTGGCTTTAATTGCCGCCGGGCACAGGGATGAGGCATGGAATTTTATCAGGAATATTATGACTCTGGAAGGAATTATGAAGGGGCCAAATGGGCAGCCTGCCATGTACGAGGTGAGAAATGCAAACAGCCGGATTCCGGAAATCTACGGCACCGTGGACAAGCCTCAGTTTCTGTGGGCGGGCGCCTGGTATCTGTATACCTTGTATCACCTGATCGGAATCGGTGAAAATGAATGGAATATCCGTCTGGCTCCCTTTGTTCCCCCAAAGCAGGAGAATTGCGGTTTTAATCTGGCACTCAATGGGTCTCTGCCCATGGTTCGGATAAGCGGCGAGGGACAGCGTGTTCAATCAGTAAAATACGACGGCGAGTTGTATCCCTCCTTAGTGCTGCCGGCTGACCTCAAGAATTTGCAGGAGATTGAGGTGACGCTCGGCAAATCCGGCATTCCGCGGGTGGAAGCAACAAATTCCATCCTGGTTTCAGCCCGGTATCAAAATGAGAGGAAGTATTTGGATGCGAATCTGAAGGCTTTTATCGGCCACCAGAATGCAACGACTGTTATATCCCAGGAAAAACCGAAGGCCGTTTCTCTTGATGGTCAGCATATTACCAGTTGGGAGGCCGCGAAAAGCGGTGATCTATTTAGAACAAAAATTGATTTTCTCCACCAAAGCCCTGCAGAGAAGCTTCGTATCGAATTCTAGAATGCCTGTGTGATAAAGTCCCAATTAGGGGCAGTGTGTTATTCCATGAATAGTTGACGCATCGATTGTTAAACCAGCAAACGAAAGAGTCATTTATGAAAATCCAAGGTTCTTCTCTGAAACTTAGCTGCACGGTGATGTTGGTGTTCTTTCACCTGTCAGCCATTTTGTTGTTCTCTCAACAGGTCAATATTCCCCGGATTGATCTCATGCCCGATATGCCGGATTCAAATCGTTACATAATGCGTGACTGGCGTCGGGTGGCACTGGATTATGACAGCCTGGTTTTTGACTTAAACCGGACAGGTGATTACCTGCCGTTGATCTGGCTCAATTATCATCCCGTAAATTATCCCGGTCATAATAGCTTTGGTCTGCATACCGTGGTTGGGACAAACGCGCTCGAATCATCGGAAGCGATAAATGTCCTGCCGGCGGTTATCAGCGCCAGCCTGGCCGGGATCGATAAAAGCATTCAAAACGGTTACAACTGGGTGCTGATGTGCGAGGAGTATTTCAACAAAGCCAATGGCGCGGGCGTGTATTTGAATCATCCCACCGGCAGCAACTGGGATGACTGGTGGTACGATACCATGCCCAATCTGTTTTTCTACCAGCTATATTCGCTATATCCGAACATCGGCGATTTTGCCGCGCAGTTCATTTCCGTGGCGGACCGCTGGGAATCCGCTCTGCGGAAAATGAATGGAAGCACCACCCCCTGGGCCGTCCCCTACATGAATTACCGTGCTTTCGATCTGATGAAAATGACACCGCTGGCGGCCGACCCCAGGGAGCCGGAAGCAGCCGGTGCGCTTGGGTGGATGTTATACAATGCTTTTGCGGAGACCGGGAATCCGGAGTACCGGATCGGCGCGGAATGGTGCCTGGAATTTCTGAGTAACTGGTCAACCAATCCCTCCTATGAACTGCAGCTTCCCTATGGTGCCTGTGCTGCCGCCCGCATGAATGCGGAATTGGGCACCGCCTACAATGTGGAAAAGCTGGTAAACTGGTGTTTTACGACTTCCGGAAATGTGCGAGACTGGGGGGCAATTGTCGGCAACTGGGGCGGATACGATTGTTCGGGTCTGATCGGGGAGGTGAGCAGTAATGATTATGCATTCATCATGAACACCTTCGAACAGGCCGGTGCGCTGGTGCCCATGGTCCGTTATGATGAACGCTTTGCCGCGGCAATAGGGAAGTGGATGCTGAACGCAGCCGCTGCCGCACGTCTTTTCTACACCAATTATCTTCCCGATGTCAATCAGGACAGTGAGGAATGGTCGCATCTGTACGATCCGCGGTCCGCCATTGCCCACGAGGCTTTGCATAAGTACAATCCCTCCAATTTGAGTGTGACACCCTATGCCACCGGCGACGCCATCCGTGGGAATTGGGGTGAAACTAATCTGGCGCTCTATGGCTCCTCCCATGTGGGCATATTCGCGGGGATTATCGATACCACCAATATTCCCATGATCCTGCGGCTGGATTTATTGAAAACGGACTATTTCCGCCAGGCAGCCTATCCCACTTATTTATATTATAATCCGTACGAAACCGAGAAAACTGTAAATATGGAGATTGCCGAAGGTCCCTGTGATATTTATGATGCTGTGACCAATGCTTTCTTGGAAACCGGTGCGAACACGGCAACCTCAATCGTTGTTCCTGCAAAGGGTGCGGTTGTCGCTGTGCTGACGCCGGCAGGAGGAAATATAAGCTACGATCTGGATAAGACCCTGGTTGATGATGTTGTCATTGACTTCCATTCCGGCAGGATTGTTGCAAATTATCCGCCGAGGATCAAGAGTCTGAGCGCAAAAAAGAAACAGGTTATTTTCAATGAGAATCTTAATATTTATTGCACCGCGTCAGACAGAGACCAGACAAACCTGACTTTCTCATGGAATATCTCCGGAGGGGCGCTGCAGGGAGAGGGGTCAAACGTTGTATGGACGGCACCTGATACGGCCGGGTCCTATTCTATCTCCTGTATTGTGGAGGATGGTATGGGGGGCCGGGATTCTTCGAATATTTCTGTTGAAGTGGTGGAAGCGATAAACCACGAGCCAGTCATCACTAGTCTGAGCGCTAGACCGCGCAAACTTGATTTGGGCAGCGGTTCCCGTTTATCCTGCCTGGCTGATGACCCGGATGGCGATACGCTGCGCTATGCCTGGCGGGCTTCTGCAGGGATGCTTGCGGACAGCGGATCGGTGGCAACATGGACGGCGCCATCAGCGGAGGGGAATTATTATATCACCTGCAGCATCACGGACGGGAAAGGTGGACAGGTTACGGACAGCATTGGCATCGAGGTGCGGGATTTTTCCGATGTGCAGACCGGTTCGCTGGTTGCCTGGTATCCCTTTGACGGCAACGCAAATGACGGGAGCGGAAATGAACATAACGGTATTGTGCATGGTGCGGTTCTCACCGGCGACCGGGAGGGCAATCCAGCCAGCGCCTACTATTTTGACGGGATTAACGACTATATCAGTGTCCCATACGATGACAGCCTGAATTTTCAGAATTCCATAAGCATCTGTTTCTGGATGAATATCGGAAGTTTTTTTGATCGGGAAGCCTATCCCATATCCCACGGGAATTGGGAAAACCGCTGGAAAATCTCGCTGATTCCGGAAAAGCGCCTGCGCTGGACAATTAACACCACCGCCGGCATCAAAGATCTGGATTCGGAAACGATCCTGTCCGTCGGCTCCTGGTATTTTGTCACGGCGGTTTATAACGGGAACGATATCGAGGTCTACCTTAACGGGGAACTAGACAGTTTTTCCTCATGGTCGGGGCTGATTTTTCCCGCCGACATTAATCTGACCATCGGACAGGTGCTGCCGGATAACCATAATTATAATTTCAAAGGGATACTGGATGATATCCGTATTTACAATTACGCGCTTTCGGTCCCGGAAATCCAGGCGCTTTACCTCGGGAACACGTCTATCGATAAAGGGGAGAATCAATTTCTGCCGCAAAATTTTGTGCTGGAACAGAATTACCCCAATCCCTTTAATCCGGTCACCACTATTGGATTCTGGACGCCCCGTTCAGGTCAGGTGAGCCTGAAGGTGTATGACCTCACAGGGAGAGAAGTGGTAACCTTGAAAGAAGGAAAATTTCCCGCCGGCCGGCATGAGGTCCGCTGGAATGCCGGGGACATGGCCAGTGGCATCTATTTCTACAGGTTAGAAGCCGGGGAATTCAGGCAGACCAAAAAGCTCATTCTGATCCGATAGTCATTAAATCGTTTCTGACAGCAGGTAGCCGCAGCTACCTGCCTGTCGATAAAGCATTTCAGGCGTATTCATTTATCCGGAATTGACAATATAGTCGTCAAATCCTGCTTCGGATTTTTATAAATCAGGGACTGAAAATCATCTTTTTGGTAGACCTTTCCACAAACAGTCCGTACATTCCGGCTCCAAAATGGGATTTAGGATTTCATTACGAATTGCTGCCCGGGCGATCAATATTCGGACTAATGCCGTATTGACTCAAATGGCTGGCAGAATAGAAAAGGATAGGCCGATTGTGAAATTAATATTGATGAAATATCTGAGTATCTGTTTTTGCATGGTAATCTGGGGATATGGTCTCGCTGCCAGCAGCGGAGAAATCAGGGGGTACGTTATTGATGCGGAAAGCGGCGAAGATCTGGTGGGGGCGAATGTTTATATCGAAAATACGCATCTGGGAACCGCGACCGGAAGACAGGGGGATTTCCTGATGGATAAAGTTCCCGCGGGAAAATATCTGGTGGTAGTCAGCATGCTCGGATATGAAACGGCCGGAATTCCTGTGACCGTCTCAGCCGGCCGGTCTCTGAAACTCAATGTAAAACTGAAGTCCAGGGCCTTTAATCTCGGGAATGTTGTTGTGACAGCAACCCGCTCCAATGAACTGGTGACTTCCGTGCCGATGGCGACTGAAGTATTGGGACCGGTGCAGTTGAAAGAATCAAATGCCGACAACGTTGGCCAGGCCCTCCAGTCGGTAGGCGCTTCATTGCTGAAAAGTTACGGACCGGTCGGTTCTCTTTCCACGCTATCCCTGCGGGGATCTGCCGACACTCAGATACTGGTACTGGTCGATGGGCAGCGGCTGAATGATTCACAGAGCGGATCTGTCGACCTTAGCCTGATTCCACTGGAGGCGGTGGAAAAGATTGAGGTAGTGAAGGGCGGTCATTCTGCGCTCTATGGCAGCGATGCGGTGGGTGGCGTGATCAATATTATCACCGAAGACAAGGCCCGTGATAGCGGAATGGACGCTTCAGCGAGCACGACCTATGGTTCTTTTAACACCCGGATTTTTGATGCTTCAATGGGTCAGGGACTGGGAAACTGGAATTATTTTCTATCCTATAACCACACCCAAACCGGCGGGAATTATGAATATCTCGACGATGCAAAGCAGGTCAGGAAAATGGTAAATGCGGATAACGAGGCGGATGATATCTTCGCCAAATTGGGATATGTATTTCCCAACCAGTCCCGTCTGTCAATTTATCATCAATACCATCATGCCAGAGAAGGATCGCCCGGGCCAATACAATTTCCGAATGCCTCAGCACGCAGGAATATTACCCGGAATCATACAAGCGTTAGCTATCATGGATTCAGTGTGGGGCCGGTTGCTCTCAATTTCCAGGGTTACCTGATGCGCACCGGCCAGCAGTATATTGATCCGGAGAGCTATACACCGGAATATTTGCCGGCGCTGGAGAATGACCATTACGAGAATAACGCCTTTGGTCTCAGCATACAGGGATACAGTGATCTGCAATCCGGGGGATTGCTTTCTTATGGGTACGATTTTCGGCAGGACGATATGAAGGCCGACAAAAGGCTGAATGGGGAAATTCAACCGTTTCTGGGAAATCATCAGCGGCACGTTCATGGTTTCTTCCTGCAGGATGAATGGAAACATGCATTATCGCCTCATCTGAAATTCACGCTGGTTCCAGCCATTCGGCTGGATCGGTATCCCGACAAGCAAAGCGGAACGCAGCTCACCCCTAAAATCGGATTCACGCTGAACAGGACATCTGACTGGCTGGGAACGATCCGGGGAAATGTGGGAAGAGTATTCAGGGTCCCTACATTTAATGATTTATATTGGCCCGAGGATAGTTGGACTGTGGGAAATCCCGATTTGAAGCCGGAAGAAGGATACAGTTATGATGGCGGTTTCATCACGCAGTTTCAAAGATTTGGCTACTGGAGCGTTGAAGGGACATATTTCGCCAGCCGCCTGCAAAACCTGATTATCTGGACACTCGGGGAATCGGGGAAATATATGCCGCAGAATGTATCCGAGGCGCTTACCCGGGGAATTGAATCCAAGATCAGTTGGAGCAGTTTCAGGAATGTATTAAATGCTCAGTTTGGCTGCACCTTCATGAAATCCACCGACCGGAGCAGTAATCCGCTTACCCGGGGCAAGTATCTTGTCTATCGGCCCAAAAATAAATTTGACGCCGGTCTGGGAGTCCACGCCAGCTTTGCCGCCTTTAATCTGTTTTATCATTATGTGGGTGAGCGTTACAATGATGACATGAATACGGCTAAGCTGGATTCCTATTCCCTGGTTAACCTGAATATTGCCATAAATCCTGCCTTAGCGGGACTGAAATGGACGGTGCGTTTTGAGGTCAATAATCTGATGGATAAAAACATCCAGGTAATTCAGGGTTATCCCATACCGGGCCGTGAATACCGGGTAACCGTGGGCATGGATGGGTCGTTTTTAAAATAGAATAAATTATTTTTGATGAGATAAAAAAATCCGGGAGCTTGCGGCCCCCGGATTTTTTGGCTCTAATCACCTTTTTGTTTTTCCAGGTATTTGAAGAAATCGCCTTTAGTGGAAAGAATCAGCCAGTCTTTATCGGAGAGTGTGGTCTTATAGGTTTCCATGGTTTTCAAAAAGCGGTAGAAATCCCGGGAATCCTGATTCTGATTATAGGCACGTGCATATATATTGGTGGCCTCTCCGTCTGCCTTACCGATGATTTCCTGTGCGGTTTTATAAGCCTCGGATTGTATCTTTTTCAGTTCGCGCTCTTTCTGACCCAGAATTTTGGAGGCTTCACCCTGTCCCTCGGAACGGAATTTTTCCGCAATTCTCTTTCTTTCCGATATCATGCGGTCAAATATCTTTTGCTGGACCTCGTCCACGTAATGCTGGTTCGGATAATCTCCACCAGGTCGTGGCTGGCGATGGCATTGCGCGTCTCACCGTCCAGGATGTCATCCAGCCGGGACTGGGCACCCCGTTCGTCCCTCACCCGCTGAAAAAACAACAGGGGATCGCTGATCCGCCAGCGCGCATAGGTGTTAACCCAGATAAAGCGCTTGTCGCGCGTCGGAATCTGGTTCGGATCACCGTCCCATTCCAGAAATCGTTTATCAAAAAAATGAACAGTCTGAATAAACGGCATCTTGAAATGAATCCCCGGTTCCACAATAGGATCGCCCACCGGTTTTCCAAACTGGGTAATGATGGCCTGTTCCTTTTCATTCACCACGAAAACGGCTGAAACCAGGCTGATAAAAATGACGAATGCCACCGCTCCGATGATAATATATCTCGCATTATTCATTTTTCAGTCCCTCCTTGCTCATTTGAAACAGAGGCAAAATCCCGGAAGCCTTGTCGTCGGTAATAAGTTTCTTTCCAACCTTTTGCAGAATCTCATCCATTGTCTCCAGATAAATCCGCTGCCGGGTAACTTCCTTTGCTTTCATATATTCTTTGAAAATAGAGTTGAACTTGGCGGACTGGCCTTTGGCTTCGTTGACGCGTTCCAGTGCATATCCGCGCGCCTCTTCAATAGTCCGTTCAGCATCACCTTTGGCCTTGGGGATCTCTTTGTTGTATTCCGCCCAGGCCTGGTTGATCAGCTTTTCGCGTTCCTGCTGCGCTTCGTTAACCTCGTTGAAAGCCGGCTTTACCCGTTCGGGAGGATTGACATCTTGCAATACGACCTGCTCCACTTTGATGCCGGTCTCATACTGATCGGCAAGTTCCTGCAGCTTTACTTCTGCGGTGGAGGCTATCTCCTGCCTGCCCACCGTGAGCACTTCATTAACAGTCCTGTCGCCGACAATTTCCCGCATGATGGCCTCATTCAGATCCCGGAAGGTCTGGGTCGCATTCCTGACCTTGAATAAAAACTTGTAGGGATCATGAATCCGGTACTGGACGATCCATTCCACTTCAGCGGCATTCAGGTCTCCCGTCAGCATCAACGATTCGTCATGATAGCCGCCCCTCGCATATCGGGTTTGAACCCCCGGTTCCTCTGTCCGGAAGCCAAACTCCAGCTTCAGCTGTCTTTCAACCGGGACCTTGTCAACGGTTTCGATTCCGAAAGGCAATTTGAAATTCAGGCCGGAGTAAACGGTCCGGTTGAATTTTCCCAAACGCAAAATGACGCCAACCTCTTCCGGTCCTACAGTAAAGATGCCTGAATAGAGAAAAATGAGGGCCAGAATACCAATGACGACCCACTGGATTTTCTTCTTATCCATCTGGGGAGGCCGGAATTGATTTAGATCAAACGGCATGTTTTCCTGCATAAGCCTTCTCCTTTAGTTGTAAATGATTTATTATCATGGTTGTAAGTTCTTGGATTGAATATCTGGAATTCCTGCAAAAATAAGGGGGAAAATATGGCTGACTATAACTGGATTTAAAAAACGGTTTTTTGTCTTCACTAATTGAAATATCAAATTACTTAACTTCACAATTTAATATAATTCCATTCCGGCAATATTACAAGCCTGCATTAAACCTTATGGAATTACCGGATTTTGGCAGAATTATGAGAAATACACCAATGCGGGAAAGGTTAGAAATAGTGATGCGGAAATACAACCCCATTTGACATAATATTCCATATAACCGGTTTTAATTTGAATTTTAATATTGTTTATTCTATATTTTATAAAAAAAGGGGGCATTATGACATTGCGCGAACTTATCATTCAACTGGTCCAGGTTGCAATATTTTTTGCCTTTCCGGTAATCTGGGAATTGATTGTGCGATATCTGCCATGGTGGCCTCTCGATCCTGAATCGACGCTGAATATTCTGATTTTTGTCGTGGTGACCGGCGTTTCGTGGCTGTTGGGATATCTGGGGATCAAGAGGCTGGTGGTTCAACTGCAGGCCCGTGGCTTTGCGGCGAAGGGAAATGCCTGATTACGAGCTGATCGGCAGGGAAAATCCGGCCGGATGATTACCGGGCGCTGTTTCGTGACAATGATTTCCTTTGAACAAAATTCTGTACGGTGGGATCTCCCAAAAATAAAATTTTTTCTAATGATAGAACAAACAGTCAACCTCGATGCCTGGTGCGAGTCCAATACGATCCCCTTTATTCTGGGGCGCGGATTAAAGCCGGTCAAATATTTTTCGCCCGGAGCTTTGCTCAGCCAATTGAAACTGGATGAAGCGAACCGGATTTCTGAATTCTATCAGCTCGTGCAACGGTATTCCGTACGGCTGCTCCTCCACGATCTCCTGGCCCATCCCGGCGGACTACCGCTGAAAAAACTGCTACACTACTGTTCCGAAAAGAGCGCCAGAGGTATCCTGAATAATTTAATCTCCCTGGGACTGGTTGTCCAAGAGGGGAACGACTATCGGTTTCAGTTCGCCCCGGTTTTGCGGACCGGTGATCTGGCCGAACTCTTTACCGGTCTGCTATTGATTGTGAAATTCCAAATCCCGGTGCTTTGTAATGTGAGCCTCGGCGGCAACAGCAGCGGCGGGGATTTCGATGTACTGGCCAACTGGATGCAAAAATTGCTATTCGTGGAGGTGAAATCTGCCCCGCCGAAGGGGATACATAATTCAACCGTTGCCGCATTTTTGGACAGGATTGTCAGTCTGGTGCCGGATGTTGCCATCTTTTTAAACGACACCCATCTGCGCGTAAAGGACAAGATTGTTCTCATGTTTGAAGAGGAGCTGATTCGTCTCAGGGGGATTTGCAGTCTGGGGAATATGCCCATTCAGCGGGTATCCGAACAAATCTTTCAATTGAATCATTACATCTATATTATGAACAGCCGCAGAGATCTGAAAAGGAATTTTGCCGTTGTCTTTAATGATTATCTGCGTTATAATTTACCGTTGGACGGATTAGCAGTTCGTAGATAAAAAACACTCACAGAAAGGAGCCTGCCATGGTAAAGAAAGTGTCAATTGAATACTGCAACGAATGAAACTACTACCCTCATGCTGCCAGGCTGGCAGCGGCGATTAAAAAAGAAACCGGCATCGAAGTGGATTTTATTAAATCCGCCGGAGGCGTATTTGAAGTGGAAGCGGACGGCAAACTGATTTTTTCAAAGAAGAAAGAATACCGGTTTCCTGAGAATCGGGAGGTTCTGGAAGCGCTGAAGAAAATGCAGGATTGAGGTTTCCTGTTTTCCGCAACCGCATGATTTCCGACTGCATGGTCGGGAAATCTTTGGGGACCGGTCTGCCTGATATTCACGAAACATCAAATAGAACGCACATTTATTTTTAAGCGATAAAAAAGCCGACAGCGATATTCATCTGCCGGCTTTTTCGTTTTCTATATTGATCAGGCTTCCTGTTCTACTTCATTTTCTTTAGCGTATTCCAGTTCTTCCAGATAATGCTGGGTGTCCAGGGCTGCCATACAACCGGACCCCGCCGCAGTGATGGCCTGGCGGTAAACCGGGTCCTGCACGTCGCCGGCAGAGAAAACACCGGGGACATTGGTTTTGGTGCTCTTGTTCCGGGTAATGATGTAGCCCTTCGCATCGACATCCAGCTGGCCTTTGAAAACTTCGGTATTGGGTACGTGGCCGATCGCCAGGAACAGGCCCTCGGTGGGGAAAACGCTTTCTTCCCCGCTAACGGTGTCTTTTAATTTCAGACCGTCAATACCTTTTTCCGGCGTCCCAAGAACCTCTATAACTTCTTTATTCCAAAGGAATTCAATTTTGGGATTACGGCGGGCCCGTTCCTGCATAATGGGAGAGGCGCGCAGCTCATCACGGCGGTGAATGATGGTCACTTTCGAAGCGAACTTGGTCAGGAATGTTCCTTCTTCCATGGCGGAATCTCCGCCGCCAACTACCGCGATTTCTTTACCGGTGAAAAAGAAGCCGTCACATGTTGCGCAGGCGGACACGCCGTGCCCCATCAATTTCGATTCCGACTCCAGTCCCAGCAGGCGGGCGGAAGCGCCGGAAGCAACAATTAGTGCATCGCAGGTAAAATTTTTACCTTCCACTTCCAGTTTGAAGGGTCTGCTCTGCAAATCCACACTATTGACAACCCCATAAAAGAATTCGGTGCCGAATTTTTCCACCTGTTTGTGCATATTGTCCATTAATTCCGGTCCCTGGATTCCTTTGGGAAAGCCGGGGAAATTCTCAACTTCGGTCGTGATTGTTAATTGTCCGCCAGGCTGTATTCCTTCGATGACCAACGGATTGAGGTTGGCCCGGGATGTATAAAGTGCAGCGGTAAGTCCGGCTGCACCTGACCCAATGATAATTACTTTGTAGTGTTTGGTATCTGTCATTTGAAACTTCTCCTTGTTTTTTATCTTCAAATCGGAATTTTTGATGAAACGAATAACCATTTGGTTACAGGTTAAGATAAAAAATATTTTTGAGCCCTGAAATAATTTCTTACTTTAAAGAAAACAAAATGTTTTCTTTTGAGAAAAGTTATGAATGATACGCCAAAAAATATACAGCAATACCTCAGGCCGGAAATGGTTTCCGGGATTAAAAACCTGGAATTGGTTGCCCGCATGATTGTGGAAGGTTTTCTGGTGGGGCTTCATAAAAGTCCTTATCATGGGTTCAGCGTGGAATTCAGCGAACACCGACAGTACATGCCGGGAGACAACATCCGCGACATTGACTGGAAAGTGTATGGCCGGACAAACCGTTTTTATATCAAGCAGTATGAGGAAGAAACCAATCTCAAGGCCTACATTCTGCTGGATGTCTCCGGGTCCATGGGTTATAAAAGCGGCAAAATCAGCAAGGTTGAATATGCCCGCTTTCTGGCGGCGGCCTTCTCATACCTGTTCATCAAGCAGCGGGATGCGGTAGGGCTGGTCACTTTCTCCGATAAAATCCATCGGTTCCTGCCCCCCAAGTCATCACCCGGCTACCTGCGGTTTATCCTGAAGGATTTGTCCGAAATTGAGCTTTCACAGAGTACCACAGCAGTAAGTGAGACGCTTCATGAATTGGCTGAAAAGATCAAACGGCGCGGGCTTATTGTGCTGCTGACCGAATTTCTCTATGAAGATTCCGACAAAATATTGCAGGGGCTGAAGCATTTCCGACACTACAATCATGAAATCCTGGTGTTTAATATCATGGATCCCAACGACCGGTATTTCGAATTCAGCGACGACGCCACCTTCGTTGATATGGAAACCGGGGAAAAGCTGAAAACCCAGCCGTTCTTTTTGCAGGAGAGGTATCGCAAACTGATCGGAGAATTTTACGACCGTCTGCAGCGGGAAAGCCTGAACAGCCACATCGATTTTCAGAATATTCTGACCAACGAACCTTTCGACAGGGCACTCATTCGCTATTTGCTGAAACGAAAAAAGCTGTTTTAGGAACGTTTGCCGGCCGCAGGTGATCGCCTGCTTTGCCGGGCCGGTCTGCTTTATATCCAGGGAGAACTATCCATAGTATTAGAATCCATCAATAGTTGGGGAAATTAGCACGACGGATTTCAGGGCTTCATAAAAATAACTTTTTCCTGAACTTCGACGGCCAATTGCCCGCAGGCGGCGGTGATATCTTCCCCGCGATTCTTGCGCACCGTGACCGTGAAGGGTGCCTCCATCATAATCGAAACAAATTTTTCCAGATCTACAGGGGACGGGGGAAAATAACCCAGATCGTTCTGATTACAGGGGATCAGGTTTAATTTACAGCGCAGCGGGGAGAGCAGGCCGATCAGTTCTCTGGCTTCTTTGGGCGAATCATTAATCCCGTGCAGGAGGACATATTCGAACGTCACCCGGTTTCGCTTTTTGGCCTTCATATAATAGCGGACGCTCTCAATCAATTCACTGAGTGGGAATTTTTTTGCCACCGGCATAATCTGTTCGCGCAGTTCCTGGTTTGGCGCATGAAGGGAAATTGCAAGTCCAAAGGGAAGCTCATCATCGGAATACTGATAGATTTTGGGAACAATTCCGCTGGTGGAGAAGGTGATCCTCTTGGCGGCGACGGCTGCGCCTTCCGGGTCACCCAGTATTCTGCTGGC
>JARRQT010000008.1:0-41329 GCA_037381445.1 Calditrichia bacterium | reverse complement strand
CATTTCAAAGAGTCCTCGTTTGTTGGTGATTGATTTCATGATCGGAATTCAACCATTCAGCATTATTCCCGATGAGATCGTAGAAGAGGTATTGATATTTAAGAATTCTTTCCTGAGGGAAAAATGTCGAATCTTTTATTGAGGTCATGAGGGCGGTGTTTATCCATTCATTTTTATCATCCCGCACCGCAGGTTCTTTTTCAACCATATCCGTAAACTTGCGGAATTCGGATTCGATTGTATTCATATTCTCAGCCAGATGCTTCCTCCGCACCTGGCTAAAATTTCTTTCTCTCCGGATCATATCTATATTTACCAGGATATTGCCGGAGATTTCACCGAACACTACAATTCCATAATGCTTCAGGCACTCCATAGACCCGACCGAGCACTTGCCGGTGAGCAGCACCTGCGTCCCCCGGTTCAGCAGAAATTCTCCGCACTTCATAGGAATATCATGCCGGTTTTGCCGAAATGGATTCGAGATATATTCGTAACCGGACAGATTGGCTGTATCCACGAAAAGATAGTATTTTGCCTTCTCAAACGAAGGAGCGATTTTGCCAAAGAGATGCTGTGCATCCGAAGTGATTGCCATCCTCATGAAAATTACCTTTGCCTTGCTGTTTTAAATAACACAGATATAAAGAATAGATACAATTTGTTTTAACTGGCTTGCTGCATTTCAGTTATCCGATATTCCTGGTCACCCAGCCATACTCTTTGCGGCGAGAAGAAGAAGATATTCTGAACCAGATTCCTGGCGTCTTCAACAGTTTTGGGACTTCTGATTCTCATACGAAAGACAATTTCCTGCGAGAGTTTCAATGCTTCATCATACCCTTCGGATGCCGGATTTTCCGGATCATAGTTTGGATGTTTCTTGAAGAACTCAATCCATTTCTCTCTGAGAAACATGGCGTCTTCCATCAGCCCGTATTTTCTCAAACCTGAATCCGTATAAATTGATGCGTCCCGAATATCCATTGAAAACCTGAACATAATACATCTCCCTGTTTATTGAGTTCGCAAATCGATTATTTAAAACCTCTCTCCCAACTACCGGAAATCAACTTCTTTAATTTACATCGCAGACAGGCTTTGCGGTATCAGCGGAAGACTGATCTTGCTGTCGGATGATGACAATTCACAATGTAGGAAATTATCTTACAGAAATGCGAAAATCCGCGCCATCAAAAGGCACTTATTATGATTGCGTGAACAATAACTTAAACACGATTTTTAAGGAATTATCCTAACCACGCAATTATCCTTTTCGCGGGAAAAACAAGCCGTTTTGTCCGGTTTGTAATATTTTTTCCTACAAGATTGTTTGCAGGCAACTTTGTCGTCCGGGACAGGACAATAATGAAGGGGTTTTAAAACCGGATTGCGATAAGCAGGAATTTATAATTAGCAAAATCCGGGTAAATGCAAGCCAGGCATTACTGAAGAAAGGGACAAATCTCCCTGAAGACTGATCTGTCAGAACACCGGCAAAAATTCCTGGCAAAAGCCGCATACTGTAAATAACTATACCAGGTTATTCTGAATGGCATAGGAGATGAGTTCGGCATTGGTTTTCAGATGGGTTTTTTCGATGATCCGTGACCGGTAGGTACTGACAGTCTTCACACTGAGAGACAACTCTTCCGCTATCTCCTTCATGCTTTTGCCGGAGGCCATGAGCGAGAGCACCTGAAATTCCCGGTCGGACAGCTTTTCATGGGGCAGTTTTTCCATGGAATGGCTGACATCCTGCGCCAGTTTTTCCGCCAGTGCGGGACTGATGTACTTGCCGCCCTGGTATACCCGCCAGATAGCGTGCACCAATTCTTCGGGGGCGGTTTCTTTAGTCATATAACCCGATGCGCCGGCACGCAGGGCACGCAGGCCAAACTGATCCTCGGAATGCATACTGAGAATGATGACAGGCAGGCTGGGGTACATTTTCTTCAAATCTTTTGTCAGGTCTAATCCGTTCTTTTCCGGCATGCTGATATCCAGAACAACGACATCAAATCTCTGTTTTCGCATGAGCTCCAGAACCTCATTGCCGTTTTTCGCTTTTACCACCTCAAACCGGTCATCAGAATCAACCAGTATCTGCCCTAACCCTTCCCTCACCACGGCATGATCGTCAGCAATTAATATTTTAACCATATTTTTGATCTCCCGGAGATTCAGTTATCCCTGTCAGGTATTTCCACTCTGCAAATATAAGAAAGTTTTATAAGAAATAGAATTCCTAATTTTTTGCACTCTGCAGCGGAATTTTCAGCGTGACCATTGTCCCGCTGTTCTCCTCTCCTTTTATTTCAATCTGTCCGCCCAGGGACAAAGCCCGCTCCCGAATACCCAGTATTCCCAGCGAACTGGATTTCCCCATCTCCTCTTCTCTAATGCCCCGGCCATTGTCCATCACACGCAGAGTGAAAATTCCTTTGAATTTTTTGATCTCCACATTCACTTCTGTGGCGCCGGCATGGCGCGCTACATTAGTCAGGGATTCCTGAAATATGCGGAAGACCGCAATGGATTGTTTCCGGTCCAGCCGAATGTCCTGAACCAGGTTTTTTATCCGGCAGGTGATACCGGTGCGCTGCTCGAATTCCCTTCCCTGCCATTCTATGGCCGCGGGCAGCCCCACATCATCCAGTATTCCGGGCCGCAATTCCGTGGCAATCCTCCGTACCGATTTGATGCTCTTATCGATCATTCCCGACATAAACATCATCTTGTTTTTCAGGTTCGGAATATTGTCAAGGTACTCACGTTTTTCGAGCCGATTTTTTATCCAGTACAGATCCATTTTCAAGCCGGTGAGCTGCTGTCCCAGTTCATCATGGATTTCCCGGGCGATGTGTTCACGCTCTTCTTCGCGAATGGTCAGAAGATTGGTGGAGAGCATGCGGAGCTGTTCCTGATTTTTGCGGAGTTTTGCTTCCGCCTCTTTTCGCTCCGAAATATCCCGCACCACCGCCGTGACCAGCATCTCCTTTTCGCTGACCAGCGGACTTAAACTGACTTCCACCGGAAACAGATGTCTGTTCTTATTCCGGCTGAGCAGTTCCAAACCGCTGCCCATGGGTCGGGTTTCGGGATTCATTAAATAAGCCTGACGGTAATTTTTGTGTTTTTTTCTCAGCCCGCGGGGCAACAACACATCCACCGGCTTTCCGATCAATTCTTCCTGACTGTAACCAAACATTTTCTCGCCCTGCCGGTTCAGCAGAACAATATTGCCGCTGCCATCGATGGTGATGATGCCGTCAGGGGCGGTCTCCAGCAATCCCCGGTAACGTGCCTCGCTTAAACGCAAAGCCTGTTCCGCCTTTTTGCGGGCGGTAATATCGGTGACTGACACCAGTATTTTGGAAAATTCGTCTTCGTATCCCGGGACCACAATCCACCGGAAAATAACATTGGCCTCCTGCTGATTTAAGGTTTTTATAGTGGTTTCCCTTTCAATGAAACTGCGGCCTTCCGCCACGGCCAGTAACTCCTCCTTAAAAGTGTCCAGAGATTCATCCGTGAAATACCCGGAAAGCGCAGATAAAAGCTGACCCCGGTCGCCTGCCTCGTGAAGTTTTAATACTGCCCGGTTGATATCCATAATTTTTACTTTGCCGAGAAGTTCCTGCACAAGGTCAGGGCGGGCATCAAAATAACGCCGGAAATGCCGGACACCTCTTTTTTTCAGCAGGTCAATCTGTTTTTTCAGTTCAGTAAAATCTTCCTCCCATAACGGGACCGGGGATTCCTCAAAAAGCGTATGATACCGTTTTTCACTCTCCCGCAGGGCCTGTTCCGCGTTGATGCGCTCCTCACGATTGCGCAGGGCTATTATGCCGAAGGCAAGATCATCTGCCAGATCACTTAGCAGCCTGACCTCCTCTTCATCGAAGGCATCCGGTTCGGCGGCATACATATTAAGACACCCGAATACCTGATTTTCCGATTTAAGGGGCAACGCAATGGAGGAACTGTATCCCCTGCTGACAGCTTCTTTGCGCCATGGGGCATAATCGGGATCGGATTGAATGTGCTGGGCAATGGCCGGCTTTCCGGATCGGACGGTGGTGCCTGCCGGACCGCGTCCTCTTTCCCGGTCTGCCCAAGTCAATTTGACCGTTTGGAGATAGCCGTGTTCATAGCCCTTCTGCGCCACAGGGCGAATTGACTTGGTTTTGTCATATACGGCATATCCCACCCAAGCCAGGCGGTATCCCCCACTTTCCACGATGATGGAACAGGCCTGATTGAGCAGCTCCTGCTCTGTGGAAATCCTGACAATTGTCTGGCTCAATTCACTGCGGGTACGCAGTGCCCGGTTGACCCTGCGCAGCTCGATTTCGGCCCGCTTCTGAATGCTCACATCCTGGAAGTAAACGGAAATTCCCTCTTCCGAAGGATAAACATGCACCTCGAACCACGAATCATACGGATGGTAATATTCCACAAAAGTAACCGGCACCCGGTTAGCTGTAGCGTTCTTTGACAAGTCCGCAAAGCGGGAAGTGACCGCTTCCGGAAACACCTCCCAGACGTTCTTCGACAGCAAATTTTCGGCAGATTTTTTTAATAGCTGCTCCGCGCGGCTGTTGACATAGGTAAAACATCCGTTCCTGTCCAGGGAGAAGAAAGCGTCGCTGATGCTTTCCAGGATGGTTGTCACCCGCCGGTTCTGCTCCTGCAGTTTTTGCTGAAATTCTTCCCTTTCCGTTACGTCCTGCGTATATCCGATCATGCCTTTTAGCTTCCCATCCTCATCCCGGAGCAGCGAAAGGACAAGATGGGCATAAAACGGTCTTCCCGATTTGTGACGCATTCTCACCACAACATCATGGTTCCCTTTCTCTTTAAGAGGTACTACAATTTCTTTTTCAAGAAATTCGTGCTGATCTTTGGAATATACATTTGAAATATGTTTGCCGATCATTTCCCTTGCGTTGTATCCAAAAATCCGTTCCGCTCCCTTATTCCAGCTGGTCACAAAGCCATCCAGATCAGTGGAGATCACCCCGTCATGGATTTGATCGATGACCTGCGCCTGCTCCCTGAGCATGGCCTCCGCCTTGCGCTGCTCTCCCACATCGATCCCGATACCAATCTGCGAACCATCGGAAAGCCTCACATTGGCCCAGGCACTTTTCAGCTTATTTCCGTAACGGGTAGTAATATTTAAATCCCGCCAGCCGGGTTGCGCTGACGCCATATAGTTCCAGACTTCCTGACGGTAATCGGGGTCGGGATAACACAATTCCATCAAATTCACTCCCGGCAGTTCCTCTGTTGTGTAACCTGTCAGCCGTTCAAATTCATTATTCAAAAGATGAATGTTACCTGCAGCATCATACCTGGTAATCATCACCGGGATATTTTTGATAATGGTGCTCAGCATCTCCGCCTGCTCTCTTTGCTTCTTTTCAGCTTCCCTGCGTTCGGTAATGTCATTCACAATACCGTCGATGCACCAGACTTTTCCGTCCCCGTTCGCAACCGGGATGCCCTGTTCCAATAAATAACGGATGCTACCGTCCTTGTGCCTGAGCCGGTATTCTATTTTAAACGGTCTTTTCTCCCGAACAGCGTTCCTGACTTCTGCCACAACTCCCGAACGGTCTTCGGGGAGAATCAACGGATCCAGTGAGCAGACCTCACCGGATTTTAATTCTTCTTCAGTATATCCCGTAATTTGGGAGGCTGCCCTGTTAAAGAACTGCATACGGTGCTTTTCCCGGAGGTATACCCGGTAGACAATGCCCGGAAGATTTTCCGCCAGCGTCCGGTAAGAGAGCTCACTTTCCCGCAGGGCTGATTCCATTTTTTTACGCGGGGTTATATCCATGATGGAAGCCATGGCGCGTAAAGGCTGGCCATTTTTGTCCCTTACCACCGTGCTGCTTAGCTGAGTATCGAAAACCGAACCGTTTTTTCTTTTTCCCTTCAGCTCTCCCGACCAGGATCCCCGGGAGAGGACGACATTCATAACATTTTGGGCAGCTTCTTTTTCCTGCCAGAATTCCAGTATGTTTTTGCCGATAATTTCGTCGAATGAATCATACCCCCACATCTTCTGAAATGAAGGATTAGCATATGAAATTATACCATTCAAATCCCCCAGGGCAATGGCATTCAGAGACGATTCGATGGCGCTGTCTTTGATACGCAAATTTTCCTCGGCGTTTTTACGGCCAATGGCGGTGCTCAGAATGTTGGCAACCGCCAGCAGGAAATAAATGTCATCTTCGCTGAATTTCCGATGTGTTCTGGTGTGAATCCCCAGCACACCATAAGGCTGCTTTTCCCCGGGAATGATGACACTCACTCCACTAACCACCTGGTGTTCCCGCAGCAGGGCCGGGACGGAAAAGCGGGTCTCACTGTTCAAATTCTCTACGATGACGGGCGAATTGGTTTTAAGGGTAAATGCTGCCTGTGAATTTATTTCAGCCTCCACATACGCCTTCCCCACGTACCCCTCCTTCCAACCCACACCAGCCTTGAGCAGCAGTTTTGTACCGGAAGGTAGAAGCTCCAAAATTTTGCAATAATCCACATCCAGGATTTCGGCAACCACATAGACGGTCTCTTCCATCAATAAATTCAGGTCGGTGCCTTCCAGCGCTTTCTGTCCCAGCTCTGCAATGGCTGCCTGCTGCTCGGCCCGTATCTGAACCGTTCCTTCCATTTCTTTCTGCAGAGTCAGGTCACGGGTCAATTTCGCGTAACCCTCCAGAGCGCCCTGCGGATCTCTCAGGGGCGTAACCAGTTCACTGGCCCAGAACCGGGAGCCGTCTTTTCGCAACCGCCAGCCTTCTTCCTCATGTCGCCCTGTTTCGGCAGCAACTTTCAGTAATAGATCCGGCCTGCCATCCCGAATCTCCTCCTCCGGATAAAAACAGGAATTATGAGAATTTAAAATGTTTTCCTCCCTGTAACCCATCAGGCGCTCCGCCCCCTTATTCCAGCCAACAACTCTTCCCTCAGGATCCAGTAAACACAGCGCATACTCTTTGACGCCGTTCACCAGCAGTGAAAATCTCTCATTGACGCTGCGAAGAATCTTTTCCGTGTTACGCTGCTGCCGCAGCTGGATAGCAAGCAGTGAGAAGGCCAGCAGGAGCAAAATAAAACTGAAGAATGTTGCGGCAGACTTCAGAAAATTTTCCCGATGGGTATATTTAAGTCCCAGCACCAGATTTTTGGCTAACGTTGCCTCTTCTTTGTTCTGAATTCGCGCCAGCAAGGCACGGATCTGGTCCATTTCGTTTTTTCCTTCGTCAGTCAGGGTCATCAGACGAGCTTCTTCGAAACCTTGGCTTCTCCTTGCTGCAATTTTTTTCTCCAGGTAAGCCAGCTTGAGCGAAGTCAGGATTTGGAGTGTATCCAGACTTCGGATATCGAAAGCGGCATGGTGGGATAGCTGGCTTATTGCCCCCAGCTTTTCATCGATAACAGATAGTGCGCGATGGTAGGGTCCCAGATAATGTTCTTCCCCCGTGATGACATACCCGCGTACCCCGGTCTCCGCATCCTGCAGCGTGCTTAAAGTCGATCGCATAGTGATCAGCAAATCATAGGTATCCTTTACCCTGTGATTCGTATCAGAAGCAGCCGAACTGGACCGGAAAGACATCAAGTTACTTACTGTTAAAATTACCAGGGCCAGAAAGAAACTGACCACAACTATCCGGTTTTGTTTGCTGGTATTCATTCTTTTCTCCGGAATATGCTGGAAGTTAATGCCATTTAAATCCGTTCAAATGCGACCGTTCTCTTAAATAGCATTGCTGCTCAGAAAACGCAGGATTAGAAATATCTTTTTGATTAAAAAACTGATGCTGAAACCGATATGGTGGCTCGAAATGTTCACCACATCTCTGTTGCTGAAAGTGAAAACCGCGGCTTTTGAAAACGAGACAACATTAAATGTTATACGAGTTTGCTCTGCCGCCCATCAAAATCTGCTCACCCATAACTGGGAAAATACCTCAAAGGATGTGATCTTTGTTCCGGCGGAGACTCAATTCAATCAGGACAGCAGAGTAATCATAAAAAAGATTATCGATGAAACAGTTCTTTTATGCAAGCCGAATATATCAAACATTTTAAATATACAATAAATAAACAAATAATGGAAATAGAATTTGGCGGAATCCTGCAGGCTTTTGTATAAAATTCAGTTGGTTGGCAGCCGGACTTGCCGGGGATCATCGGTGCACTTCCGATCATGCGTCTTTCATCCGCCTGCGCTTTTATGAAAGGCTCTGATGTCAATTTTTGAAAATTGCATTTAAGGAGGGCCTTCCATCAAAAAATGAAAGATGGCATTGAGACAGACGTAAGATACTTAAAATGCATGTGTGGATGAATAATTCAATACCACCTGTAAATTCTCAATCCAGCCAGAAAGAAGACTATGCCTACCCCCGACAAAGTCACAATTTCCACTGCCAGTTCGTGAAGACCGGCTCCCTCGATGAAGATGCTGCGAATGCCGTCTGCCAGCATGGTAAGAGGCAGCACCTGAATAATGGGAATGACCGCCTTGGGGAAATTATGGTAGCTGAAAAAAATGCCGGAGAGGATCATCATGGGCATGACCACCGCGTTTATCAGGCCGTTCCCGATCTCGGTTTTTGAAGTGCGCGCAGAAACGAAAATGGCAATTCCCGTGAAGGCGATCATACCGGCAAAGAAAATGAGCGCCAGTCCAACCAGGCTTCCTTCTATAGTAATTCCAAAATAGTAATGTGCGAACAGGTAGAGCAGAAATGCCTCCATGGTCGTCAAAACTATTCTGGCCAGGAATTGGGATATCAGGAAACTGGATTTCTTCATCGGGGTCGCCAGCATGCGCCGCAGCAGTTTTTTGGCGCGTTTTTCAATCAGTGAGTAGCTGATCCCCCACATGGTGGACATCATCAGTCCCATAGCGATGAGCCCGGGGATCAAAAAATCGATATATCGAGTCCCCTTTTTGGTGAGCGGAATGATGTCAGCGGGATTCTCCACCAGTCTGCTATTGGTAATGGCGCCGGATACCTGGAGATAGGTCAACTGGGCGTCGGTGTTCATGGGATCGAAATGATATTCGAGTTTGCCATCCTTTTCTTCTATGATCAGCGGCACCACGCCCCGCTTGAGGAGCAGAATGGCATTGTCCCAGTTGGTTATCATAAAATTGTAGCGGATCGTTCCCAGCTTTCCCTCATCCACCCTTTTTTCCAAGTTGATCTCCGATTGGTCATCGCGCCGCACGACTTCTTTTTTGGCGTCTTTCAGAAAATTCCGCAGAACCGGCACCGGCGCCGCTGAATTCTCCACCACCGCAATATTTTTGATCAATTCGCCCTTGTTGGTGAAGGCAATTCCCAGGCCCCAGGCAATGAGAATCGGAAAAATAATGGACCAGAAGATGATGCCCGGTTCGCGGTAATACTCCTTAAACTGAATCAGAATCAGTTGAAACAAAGGTCTTTTCATACGAATATTTTTCACTCGTTTTAAATCAGGGATTCAAATGCCGTCCGGTCATGGAAATAAAAAGGTCATCCAGGGTCATTCTGCGGCATTCCAGCGACTTCAATGTCAGGTGCTGCTGTTTGATCTTATCCAGAATGACCGGCAAATCTTTGGCGGTATTCCTGACCGGGATCACTCCTTTGCCGGAGCGCTCATCCCACTGCAGATTCTGTATGGCTTTCAGCTTAAGGTATTCTTCCGGCGACAGCTTTTTTTCAATGCTGATCTCAATAAGATGGCTGCCGTTGTGGGCGGCCAGCAGATCGTCCATTGTCCCGCTGGCGAGTATTTTGCCTTTGTCCACAATAATAATACGATCGCACAGGAACTCGGCTTCTTCCATATAATGGCTGGTCAGGATGAGAGAGGTCTGGGTCTCATGTTTCAGTTTCATCAGGATATTCCATATTTCGCGGCGGGCAGAGGGATCCAGCCCGGTGGTCGGTTCATCCAGCAGCAGAATCTTGGCCTTGTTCAGCAGCGCGATTCCCAGCGCAAGTTTCTGCTTCTGTCCGCCGGAGAGGTGGACCACATACACATCCTTTTTTTCTCCCAGATGGATCAAATCCAGGATATATTCAATCCGCTCCGTACCCAGGCGGTAGAAACTCGCAAACAGATTAAGGGTTTCAAGAACGGTGAGTTTATCGAAAAAGAAAGTTTCCTGCAAAGAAATTCCCAGGATATAGCGGAGTTCATCTTCATGGCCGCGCCAGCTCTTTCCCTGAATCAGAATCTCGCCGGAATCAGGTTTCTGGATGCCCTCGATCATTTCCACCAGGGTGGTTTTGCCGGCGCCGTTGGGTCCCAGGAGGGCCACGAACTCACCGCTCTTAATCTGGAGGCTGATCCCATCCACAGCCTTCACATCTTTAAAATATTTGCGGACTTCTTTCACCTGCACATCGGGCACATCCGCCGGGGAAAAATCACTGGTCGTTTTTGCTGTCATTCAAACTATCATTTTTGGACTAAATTTAAACCGCTTCGCGCTTAAAATCCCATATATTATTTTTATTTTCAATCATTTGTTCCGGGAAACCATATCTTTATTTCCGTTCACTTTATCCGATTCGCTAAGAAAAATCAGCCCATGATAAATGGAAATGTCCGGATTATGGGAATAGCAATTTCTCCTTTTGCTGCATACCTCCTTCGCGGGGCAGGGGCAGCTTTTTCTTCTGAGAAAAATATGCCCCATAATATATTAAAAAAGCATGAAACATGGTACAGATTTTAGCGGTATTTAATGGAATTGAATGATAAACGAAATTTGTTTTGAGAAAAAATTTCGGGAAGCAACAAATTCAAACGGCATGGAATCGTTCAATTTTAAAATGAGGTAAATTAAATTGATCAAAGTTTTGCTCTGGCTTATCCTGCTGGTCATTTCCTGGCCGCTGGCAATTCTGGCGCTGATTTTGTACCCCCTGATCTGGCTGCTGCTGATACCGTTTAGAATTTTGGGTTTTGCGGTCGGCGGAATTCTGGAGTTTATCCGGGCCATTTTTATGCTGCCTGCCCGCCTGCTGGGAAGTCCCGGCCGTCCCCGGGGAAAATAAACCGGAATCTGCAAAAGTGAGTGCCAGCCGGGATTTTCCTATCATGCTAAATTTTTTTGCCTTTACATTGCACCGAAGAAAAAGCTATGGGAGAACATTGAATTTTCTTTTGTTCTTGCACCGCAAATTTTTGTTTCTTTCACCAATTTTGCTTATACTCCGGTAAAGGTGCAACAATTGAAGTGAAGGAGCAGTTAGAAGGCTGATCCACATTGTGCCGAAGATTTTCCCGCAGTCACACCTAAAATTTGCGGAGACCATAATGAAGCTGATACATTTTGCGACAGGTTTTCTGCTTGGTGCGGTTCTCAGCATTCCCCTCATTTTTCTCAGTTACCTGGGAAATTATTTCTTTGCCATTCCTTTCGCCCCTTTCGATCTCTTTGACTATCTGGCGCGGATCCTTCCTGCCAGAATCAGTTCTTTCTTTATAGACCTGATGATTGCGGTCATCCGCGGACTCCACCTGGGCCCCACGGCAGGCACCGCGAAATTCGCAGAGCAGATTGTCTCATTAATCCTGTTTATTCTGATTGCAGGAATACTGGGCATCATTTTAACGGCATTCTTTTCCAAAAAAGACTGGAACAAATCCATTTCCACCGGATTCCTGGCCGGCGTACTGTGGTTTATTGCCTTCCTGTTTATTGAGTCTGGGCTTGGGAATCTGCAGCAGAAACCAACCACCAAAATCCTATGGCTATTCGTTATTTTTGCTCTCTGGGGATTTGTGCTGGGTCTCTCGCTGCTGCAGATTTTCGGAACGGGCAGGGCCGAAACCGCCGGTTTCAGCAGGGTGCGCAGAACCTTCCTTTATCTCGGCGGAACAAGCATCGTGGCTATCATCATCGGGGCCTTCGCCGGGGTGAATGTGCTGCTGAGCAGAAGAAAAGCGGAAAGCGTTCCCGAAGAAGTCTCAACCCTGATCGATCCCTCGCAGACTTCCGGTCCAGCGGCCTCTCCCCCGTTGAAGGTGCTGGAACAAAGAATCCCCCCGGCGCCCGGCACCCGTCTCGAGGTGACCACCAACCGCGATTTTTACCGGGTGGATATCAATACCGGACTGCCCCCGGTGGATGAGAACACCTGGCGGCTGAAAATAGACGGGCTGGTCGATACTCCGCTGAATCTCACTATGGCGGAGGTTAAGTCCATGCCGGCCATTGCGCAATACATTACGCTGTCGTGCATTTCCAATCCGGTGGGCGGAGACCTGATCAGCACCGCCATGGTCCGGGGCGTCCCGCTGAAGGAGATGCTGAAAAGGGCCGGCGTGAAGCCGGAGGCCAACTGGGCGTTTATCGAGTCGGTGGACGGTTTTTATGAATCGGTGAGCCCGCAGGCTATAGAAGATGAGAGGACCATTCTGGTTTTTGAGATGAATGGCAAATCGCTCCCTCCGGCCCACGGTTTTCCGCTGCGCATTTACATCCCCGACCTGTACGGGATGAAACAGCCCAAATGGATCATCCACATTCGGGCCATTGCAAAACCGGACTCCGCCCATTTCGGATTTTGGGAAGATAACGGCTGGAGCAAACAGGCCGTTGCCAGAACCACATCGGTGATTGATACTGTGGATGAGAAGACCGCAGAGCCCGGCGCGGACCTGATTCCCATCGGGGGAATCGCCTGGGCCGGCGGCCGGGGAATCAGCAAAGTGGAGATACAGATTGATGACGGCCCGTGGGTGCAGGCCGAGCTTCGCGATCCGCCGCTGAGTCCCCTGACTTGGGTACAGTGGCGATACAACTATCCTCCAAAAAAGGGGAAGCATATCGCCCGGGTCAGGGCTTATGACGGTGACGGCAAACTGCAGATTTTGAAATCGGAGAGTTCCTTCCCCGACGGGGCCAGCGGCATCGATACCTATTCATTTCAGATTTAAAAATGGAATGAGGTACTCCGGAAAGTTATGTGAAGAACGTGCTTTTTCGGAAAGAAATCAACTTCAATTTTCACCATAAAAAAATCCGGAAGCATGACGCCTCCGGATTTCCACCTTACTTGAACCATTCCCTCATTTTCTTACGGCCGCGCCTCTTCTGCGCAGCATTTTAGTCAGTTTCTTTATTCGGCCTCCACGGTATTCAACGCTTTGGTATAAACATCGAACTCGGGCGGATTTTCAAAATGTTTTTTCACCGCGCACTGGTCCGCAGCCCGTACCAGCGCCGCATGATATTTTTCAGGGAATTCAGGAGGAACCTGAATCTCGAGATCAACCTTGCCGACCAGTCCCGTATAGGGATTGCTGTGCATTCTCTGTATAATCCGGATACCTTCCGCAGAAAGCCCTCTCTGGCGGCAGAAACCCAAAACATAAATACCGGCACAGGTTCCGATAGAAGCCAGAAATGTTGCAAAGGGTGTCGGCGCCGAACCGGGAGTACCGTTCATTCCGGGCTGGTCCGTCTTCACCGCATAGGGGCCGAAATTCGCATCAACTTTTAATCCACCGGGAAAATCAATAATCATTTCCATTTAAAAAATCTCCTTTTGTATTAATATGAGCCTTCATCTTCCACTAACTACGCCTTAATAGATGAAGCATTGAAACAAAAGTTACAGGGATAAATTTTAGGCAAGCATTCGTTCCCGCAGATCATTTTCCTGGAAAAGCGGATAAAAGAAGCGAGCTATTAATTTGGAATAAATGGCGGGACGTGGCCCGATTAAAGAGCTGTCGTGAATAAACGGAAGGCTGGATAAATGCCGCAAGATGGATAAATGACTTCCGCACTAAAATATTGGGAACCTTTATTTATTTTCAACCGCAGGCGCAGCGGGAAAAAGGAACATCAGGCCGTACAACAGGGCGAAATAGGCCGATCCGTTAATGCCCTGAAATTGAAGCGTCAAGAACGACATGATCCAGAAAGCGACGCCGCTGATCAGATATCCGGTAAACAGCCAGTTCTCCCGCGAAATTTTTTCAGCCCCGACCACGCGATAAATTTTCATGAACAGTCCCAGATATAAACCCAGCATGAGCACCAGCCCGACTGCCCCCTGATTGATCAGGACTTCCAGGTAATCCGATTCCCAGCTCCGGTAGGGACCTTCGAAAAGTATCTTCCTGCTGTGCAATCCGTGCCCGAAAAGCAGCCTTCCCCATTCATTCCCCTGCCAATCCTTTTCCAGCAGGTGTATTCCGTCCGCAATAATGCCCGAACGGCCGCTACTGATATCCATCTGGCCTGCGGCATTTTCGCGGACCTGCGCCCGGGGATTGATGCGGGGATCGCTGGACATGAACATGAAGGTGACAATCAGAAATGGCACCAGAAGAAGGGTCACAATCCGGTATTTGTAATTGATCAGCAGGTTTCGACGCTCCAGGAAAAATTCATAAACCAGCCCCGCCCCGAATCCCAGAATAACAGCCAGAAAAGCACTGCGGGTGTAGGTCCACCACAATGCGGCGAGCTGCGCTAACAAAGAAAGTGCAGAAAGAATTCCGATTTTTCTTGAAGAGGAAAAAATAAAGACAGCCGTAACAGGAATGGAAAGGGCTAACAGCGCCGCCAGCGTGAAGTATCCCCCGAAAAAGCCCCAGGTTCTCTCGAATCCCGTAAAATGATGATAGATGCCTTCCAGCGCCACGGTGCCTCCCCCGAAGGCAAAAATGCCAGCCATGAAACGGGGCGTAATTCTGCTGTATCTCTCCAGAAGATATGTGATGGGAAGGAGTGAGAAAAGGATGACCGGGCGCATGAGCGCAGGAAATGAAACCGCCGGATCAACCGAAAAAACGGCGGAAATCACCGCCGAGAGGAGATAAAGGATGAGCAGTATTTCCATGAAACCGGTTCGATGGTTTCGAAAATCTTCATAAATAATATAAATGCTGAAGATAAAAAACAGCACCGCTCCGATTTGCAGAACGGCAATGGAATAGAAGATGCCAATCAGAAACACTGAAAATATGAAGTACAGGATTATCTCTTCAGGACCGGATTTTTGCGGAGAGCAGACAGAGACCATATGGACAGCTTAGTTTCCCTTTTTGTTCAATAATTCGGACAGGAATGCTTCCACCCCGTCAATCATTTTATCCAGCGAAAAATTTTCCAGAATATTCTGTCGGGCACTTTCCCCCAATTGGCGTCTTAGCGCCTGGTCTTCCAGCAAAGCCACGGTTTGCTCCGCCATCATATCCGCATCATTCGGAGCAGTGACAATCCCCAGACCGGATTCCGAAATCAGTTCCCGCACGCCGCCCACGTCAAACGCCACCACCGGCCGGGCTGCCAGCATGGCTTCCATTACCACGTTGGGAAGGCCCTCGTCCTCGGAGGTCAGCAGCACAACGTCGCACAAACTGTAAAGCTCAAACACATTCCGCTGCAGTCCCAGAAACTGCACCGAAGCGGAGATCCCGAGATTTTCGGCCTGCAGCGCGATGTCCTCACGCAGCGGACCGTCTCCCACAACGATGAAATGGGCATCCGGCCGGGCCTGCAGGATTTTCTTCGCCGTTTCCAGAAATAGAAAATGCTGTTTCTGCTTCACCAGGCGCCCAAATATTCCAACCACTGGCCGGTTATTGGGAACACCATGTTTCTGCGCCATCTGGAACCGGTCGTATTGCGTTTTTTGCCGGACGTCAATCCCGTTGTGAATGACCCGGATAAAATCATCTTCCAGCCATCCGTAGGTAAGATAATGATTTTTGATGGCCAGCGTGTTGGTGACAATACCATCCACCAGATAGCGGTAGGTGAGGCGGTACCGCCAGTTGTTTTGCAGAATGGGCAATCCGTTGCGGGCGACTTCCACCGGCACCCCCGCCAGACGCCGCGCCAGTCCCGCCAAACGGGCATCTTTATTAAAATTGGCCACGATCACCTGAATTTTTTCTTTTCTGAAAAAGGCCGCGAGCTTGAGAATAATCAGCGGATCAAAATCACCTCCGATTTTCAACGGAAAACTGGGAAATCCCGCTTGAGCACACCTTTCCAGAAAAATGCCGTCTTTTCTGGCGCAGAAAAAGATGCGGTGTCCTCTTTCCCGAAGCCCTTTTGCGGTGGTCAGCATCCATTTCTCACCGCCGCCCCAGCTCTCTGTTCCGATACTGTTCAAAAAGAAAATATTCATCGCACCCAATCAAATCGCAAATTGCAGTTCGTAAAGATGCCGGTAGCGCTCGGAGCGCTCCAGCAGCTCTTCATGCTTACCCATGTCATTTATTTCGCCTTCTTCCAGCAGAATGATAACATCCGAGCTGATCACGGAGGAAAGCCGGTGGGCAATGATCAGCACTGTTCTGTCCTTCATCAGCATCTCCATGGCCTGCTGAATCAGGTGCTCTGCTTCGGAATCCAATGATGAGGTGGCTTCGTCAAAAATCAGGATAGGTGGATTCTTCAGTATGGCGCGGGCAATGGAAATCCGCTGCCGCTGACCGCCGGAAAGACGCGTCCCCCGTTCACCGATGATAGTCTGAAAGCCTTCCGGCATCTGGGTAATAAAATCGTAGGCGTACGCCATTCTGGCGGCGCGTTCAATTTCCGCCATGGAATAATCCGGCATCCCGTAGGCAATGTTATTGGCAACCGTATCATTGAACAGGATCACTTCCTGGGTCACGATTCCCATCAGACCCCGCAGGTCTGCCAATTTCAGGTCGCGGATATCTGTCCCGTCAATTTTAATCGATCCGCCGGTAATATCATAAAAGCGGGGAAGCAGATTCACCAGAGTGCTTTTCCCTGCCCCGCTTCTGCCCACAAAGGCGATTTTCCGGTTTTTGTCCAGCTGAAAGCTCACATTCTTGAGGACCATTTCCACGTTGTTGTCATATCTGAAGGAAACGTTCTCATAGACAATCCTGTCATCAAACCGCTTTTTCTCCATGGCGTTCGGCTTATCGGTAATGGTAACGGGCTCATCGAGAATCTCGAAGACCCGCTTGCCGGACGCCAGGGCCATCTGAATATTGTTATTGAGTTCCCCAAGACTCTTGATGGGCTCCATCACCGAAAAAAGGATGATGATAAACCGGATGAAATCTTCCGAAGTCAGAAGCTGCCCGGACAACACCAGTTTGCCGCCAAACCAGAGCACGCTGACCATAATTCCCACTCCAAGGGTCTCAGAGAGCGGCGACGAGAGGCGGTTGAGCCGGACCTGCCGCAGAACTGCCCTGAAATGATCGTGCGTTTTGCTACGAAATTTCTCGCTCTCAAAATTTTCCATGGCAAAGGCCTTTACTACATTCACCCCGGAAATGGTTTCCTGCAGAACGGTGGTTACATCAGCGATGCGTTCCTGCACCCGGCGGCTTTTCCGCTTCAGGCTCTGCCCGATCCGCTGAATCAGCACCCCGCTGATGGGAATGATGATCAGCGCCAGCAGCGTCAGCCGCCAGCTGATACTGAACAGAAGGGCCAGAAAAATGATGATCACCACCGGATCGCGGATGATTTTAGTGAAGCTGCGGTTCACCGCCACGTTCAGCGAATTAATATCATTGGTGATGCGGGATATCAGGTTACCGGTCTGAAACTTCTGAAAAAAACTGAAAGGCTGCCATAACAGGCGGCTGTAGACCTGGTCCCGCAGGTCTTTTATGACCCGCTGCTCCACGAAACTCACCCAGTAGGCTTCGCTGAAGCTGAAGGCATTTTTCAGAAAGAAAGTCACAAAAATGATCAGGCAGAGGAATTTCAGGGTCTGAAGGCGGTCTTCAGTAGCGGGAATCAGCTCCCGGGTTTTCTCCTTCAGCCAGGCATTCAAATTAAAAATGCTGACATCTTTTTTCGGCTGCGGCGGCGCGGGCTGGACCTGCTGTCCCGGCGTTATCGGCTGTTCAATGGCCGGCTTATTCGATTCGAACAGGGTGCTGATGAAAGGCGCCACCATCCAGATGGAGAGGGCGTTGAATGCAATATACATGAAATTCAGCAGCAGGATCAGCCCCAGCAGCGCCGCGTACGGCCGCAGGTAGGACATGATCCGGAGATACAGCCGCAGATTCTTTTCTTTTTGCTTTTTACCCATTGATAATCCCGTACAGCACATCTTCCAGTTTTTCAGCCATGGCCTGGTAAGTTAATTCAATTTTCACTTTTTGAAAAGCCCTGTTTCGAATTCTGAGGCGCAGTTCAGGATCGTGAAGCAGCATTTGCATCGCTTTCAGGACTTCGCCTTCACCGCCAGTATTCACCAGCAGACCGTTATCCCCGGACCCGATAATCTCCTCCGCGCCGGCAACCCGGCTCATGATCACCGGTACGCCCCGGGCCATGGCCTCCAGAGCGGCATTTGGAAATCCTTCATTTTCGGACAACAACACAAAGCCGTGGGCCTGTTGCAGCAACTGCGGAACATCTTTGCGGTGCCCCATAAACTGAACAGAATTTTCCAGACCCAATTCCCGAACCAGTCTCTCCAAACGCGCTCTTTCATGCCCGTCGCCTGCAATCCGGAGCTTCAGCGGTTTCCCGGGAGTTAATCTGATGAGTTCGGAAAAGTTCTGTATCAGCACATCCACATTTTTGCGCGGAATCAGGCTGCCCACATAAATATAAATAAAAGGATCCGGCGAGGTCCGGAATTCCGGGAGTGCGTCCGGGCACGCCACGCCGTTGTAAATCAGGGAAATTTTCTGCCGCGGGATGAATCCAGTGGATGCCAGGGTGTCCGCAATCGCCTCCGCATTCACGACAATGCCGTCCGCCCAGGCGCCATAGATTTTCCGGTTTTTCCATTTGTTTTTGACGGAGCGGTTAATTCCCAGGCGGAGAATGCTTTTTCTGCCCGATAATTTTGCCGCGACCGTTCCCAGCCAGTATTCCTTCACCTTTGTGGAAACGACTGCCTGCAGATCAAGTCGGGAGAATGTTTTCATCAATTTGATGATGGAATAAATATCCGCATCGTTTTGCAAGGGGAAACGGATAGTTTCCAGTCCCTCATTTTCCGCATATTCCCTCATCACGGGATAGCGGTATGCGAAATAGACGCGGTGTCCCCGCGCTTTCAGCAGACGCGCCGCGGTAACCGCCCATTTTTCAGTGCCGCCGTAAACGGCCGAAGAATTCATAAAGAGAACGCCAAGCGGAGCCCTGCTTTTCCCTGAACGGTTCGAATTTAGTGCGGATTTCTCTTCCAATATATTCAAGGCCTTCAATTCAAAGTTGATTGAATTTCCAAATTCATTGCCGCCAAATATCCCCTGATTTGGCTTCATTTAATGAACCAGCAAAATATAGGAAATTTGTGCGAGAATTGAAATAATTTGAATGAATTCACCAGGAGAAGAGATTGACCGGATTTTTCCCGGCAGCAGTATTTTCCAATGGCGGTTTTTCCGCACTATTAAAGAGAACAGACCCGGCTCGCAGATTTCACCGTTTATTTTGACCGAACGGGAAAAATTTTTCCACCCTGAAGACATCATCGGGGGGATCATTCCGCCGGATCAGGTAAATTCCGTTGACCGGGAAAAAGATTGGTTCCCAATTCTCCCCGAGTGAGGCGAGCAATCCATTGGAATCCAACCTTTCTCCGCTCTGCCCAACGCTGAGGTGAGGGACAAACCCCTGCCCCTTCAGATTGACGTCATTGCAGTCCGGGAAGGCCCCAAGCAGTCTGCCCTGCAAATCGATCAGCGGATCCGGAGGTTCGGGTTCCAGAAAGATGGTTAGATTCTTTTTCCGGTGGCGGAAATAACCGAACTTGTTCAGCTTGATTTCAAAGGAGCGGATTTCGCTGCAGACTGCGGAAATGTGCCTGCCGGCGGATTCAAATGCTGCGGCCGGACGAAAGGGATACAGCAGGGTGATATGCGGCATCCATCGCCGGAAGTGCCGGTCGTGATTTTGCCGGATTTGCTGGATCGGTGGCCAGACCTCCCGCGGCGGAATGACGACCACTGCCGATTGATACGTTTTATTTCCCATCATACAAAAAGGAAAATGGCGCTGTGTTGAAGTGCGAAAACAGCTCCTGTTTCAGACAGCCCGGGCCTGTTTTTGCACACTGTCCCATACTCTCAGGAAATTTTCACCGCAGATTTTGCGGATGTCTTTTTCGGAATATCCCCTTTTCAGCAGTTCGAATATGATATTCGGATATTTTGAAACATCCTCGATTCCAATGGGAAGCTGGCCAACTCCGTCGAAATCCGATCCCAGTCCCACATGATCGATTCCGACCAATTGAATGACATGTTCGATGTGATCCACCAGTTCAGCGACTGTACCGGGATTATCGCTGTTTTTCGCCATATATTCCTTCCGGTAAGCCACCGCTTCGGAATCATCGTAGGCAAGATTTTTCTCTTTAAGGTAATTTCTGATGTGATCGCGCACCGCCTCCGAGCGGAACCGGTATTCGTTTTTGAGAAAAAATGATCCGAATGTTATCTGAATGACGCCTCCCTTTTTGGCCAGCAGTTTTATCATATCATCATCCATGTTTCGCTCAAAGCCGGGCGTGAAATAGCGGCATCCGGAATGAGTGGCAACAACCGGCGCCTGGCTCAGTTCCATCACCTGGTAAAACGATTCATCGGAAATATGGGAAACGTCGATCAGCATGCCGAGGCGGTTCATTTCGGCCACCACCTTTTTGCCGAATGGGCTCAGGCCGTGCCATTTGCGCTGCTCATCAAAGGAAGCATCGCAGATTTGATTATCGGTGGCGTGGCAGAGGGTGACATAACGGATACCCCGGTCATAAAAATGCCCGATATTTGCCAGGTCATTTTCAATGGGGGCGCCGTTTTCCATTCCCAGCGCCATCGATATTCTGCCGGTTTTGAAATTGGCACGCAATTCCTCAGGCGTCCTGACAATGGAAAATTTCTGCGGATATTTTCCGGCGAGTTCATACATTTTATCGATAACGCTGTCAGCAAAGGCTTTGGCGCCGCCGGTCTCCTGGTAGGAAACGGGCGTAAAGACAGCCATAAATGCGGCATCCAGTCCCCCTTCCCGGGCGCGCGGATAATCAAAGTGACCATCCCGGGTGCGGACCGATAAATCCTCGTTATGGTGCATGAGGCGGTAAGGCATATCGATATGCGAATCCATCACCAGAATTTTTTGGGAGAGCTCCCTGGCCTTTTTCATCAATGCTTCTTCATTTTCACCTGATTTCCCATGCTGGCAGGAAATTAATGAAAAAGAGAAAACAATTAAAACAAGACTTCCGATCATAGCAGATTTCATCATGACTCCCATTCAAGAAAAATGAACCAATATATTTCAGTTTATCTGGATTTTTGAATTAGCTGCCACATAATATCATTAAACTCATCCGGCCGCTCCAGATTGCTGAGATGGGCCGCTTTCCGGATCACATGGAAGGAAGCCGCCGGTATTTCCGCTGCCATGGCCTGCATTTCTTCCATGGGAATCAGAGGATCGTCCTCCCCGGAGATGACCGTCACCGGAAAATGCATCTCTTTCAGAAGGGCCGTCGAATCGGGACGTGAAGCCATGGCACGCTGCGCCTGAATAACGCCCGCCACTGTGGCTTCCCTCATCAGGCTTTCTGCTGTCTCCATTGTTTCAGGAGAATGAGACCGGGTGGTTTGGGTAAAGAATTTTTCAAGAAGATTATCGATGAGCGGTGATACATTCAGTGTCCGGCGAATTCTTTCTACGGTATCCAAACGATTCTGCCGGGCCTCCGGATTATCGTCAGCGGCACGCGTGTTGGCAAGTATTAGTCCGCCGAACAGAAGAGGGTAATTCCGAAAAAGAGACAATGCGACATATCCCCCCATGCTCAATCCCGCAAATATTGCCCTGCGAATGCCCATCTCCTGGAGGAGGGCATAAATATAGTTCCCGTAGCCTGAAATTCCCATTTCTTCTTCCACCAGCGGGCTCATCCCGAAGCCGGGATAATCCGGAGCGATATAGCCGACTCCGCGGCTGCGCAGATAATCCATCTGCGGCTGCCACATCTTGTGGTTCACCGGAAAGGCATGCAGGAAAACAACCGGGATGCCTTCATAAAAAATGCTCGCATGAAGATTTTTGTCATCTTTTAACATGATACATTCCTTCAATTTAAGACCGAATATCTCGCTCCATGCACCAATTTAAGATATCTTCATGATATTTGGCCTCCAGAAACTGGGTGCGCAAAATTTCATCCAGAATCCTGTCAGCAATTTCATATATGAATCGACAGGCGTCCTTCAGCTCTTTTAAAAACTTCCCGTCATCCTGCCGCCCATACGCCAGCCTTGCGCCCCGGCAATAAAGGAGATACCGGACCTGCGGCAAATGCCATTTGTGCGAAATTTTTAGTCCCCTCTGCAGGGATTTTTCCGCTTCACCGTAATTGCCCCGGGCAGCATGAACGGAAGTCAGAAGATAGTACGCCGCCGCCTGATAGCGGGGTATATCTCCGGCTTTTTTCAGCACCAGGTCTGCAACAATGCGGGCCTTTGCGGGCTTGTCCGATTCAAGCATCCATAAATCAAGATAAAAAAGGTAGTTTAAAAAATCCAGGGGATTATCGCTCAAATTCACCAGTTTTTTTGCTTCGCGCAGCCAGTTGCGGGCGGGGTCCAGCCGGTTTTGCTGAATCTCATAATATGCCAGATAGAGCTTGGCTAAAATCAGAATATCGCGCTGCTGGTTGCTGTTCGCCCAGTTATGCGCCTCCAGCAGATATTCCTGCGCCCGCAGCAATCCGTGGACCAGCAGGTAAATATGCCCCAGATGCAATTTGATTTCGTTCTGTTCGGAAAAATAATTATGGCGGAAACACAGCTCCATCCCCTGCTCCAAAATCCGGCGGGCTTCCCCATATCTGGCCTGCTCTTTGTACATCAGTCCCAGTTGAATGTATACCTGGACATGCAGCAGGGATTTGTGCCGGATTAAAAAGCTGTCCACAATTTTCTCGAAATGGCTGATTGCCAGTTTCCATTTGCCCAGCCGTGCATAAATTTCACCGAAGTAGAAGGTCATTTGAATAAAAAGATGCGGCTGGTAAATTTCCCTGAGCAGGCGGCGAAGTCTGATACAGCTTTTCAAAGCTGCGATATATTCCTTCCCGGCCAGCAGGTGCTGTATTTCATCCCGCAATAACGCAGCCTCAAACGCTTTCACGTTTCCGGATGCATGCATGAATTCCAATATCTCGGCAATCAGCGCCTGATATTCGACTGGCTGGTTTTTAAGAATTAATTTCAATTTTTTATAGACAGAATAAATCCTGATCCCGGATTTTACCTGCCGGTATTTTTCTATGGCTTTATGGTATTCCTGAACCGCATAGTTTTGGTGGGCAAGGCTTGTTTCAATATCTCCCTGAAGCTCATGACAGGCGCCCGTGGATTCCGGGTCGCAAAACTGCTTGACCTGCATCTCGCGGATCAAATAGCGCGCTTCCTGGAATGCGTCCATGGCAATGAGTGCGCGGGTCATTTTGATATTGACGTCCAGCCATTCCTGCGGATTTGCCGTTTCTTTTTCCTGCGCCCGGTTAGTTATGATTTCCCTGAGATACCTCAAAATCTCGAAGGCGTTTTCGTAGGCTCCCATTTTAAGATAAATATCGCCCAGCTTTTCCAGGACATTGAGGATGTCCGGAAAGCGGGCGGGGTCAATACGCGCGATCCGCACGATAAAATACAGGCGGTCCGAAGCCTCATTCAGCTTGCCCTGCTCCTGCAGCGCGCATGCTTCCTGCCAGGCGAGCTTCAGGGAAGCGTCGAGCTCGTTTGCCTCATAGAGCAAATCGGATAGTGGATAGACGCGCTTAAGTCTTCCGGAACCGGAGAGTTCAGACAATATTTCATAGCTGTCTTTGATTGCATCCACCGGAAGAACGGCCTGAATCCACTTTTTCCAGGCAGAGCCGGGCAGCATATAGTAAATTTCATCGGCAATGATAACCTCCCGGATAAAGCCTCCATTTACCCAGCAATCGATTATCGTGGATTTCTGGTTTAAGGCGCGCAAAATTTCCAGCAGATCCGCCTTCAAAACAGGCACTCCGAGATGGGCAAATAAAGCAAGTAGATGCTGCGAATCTTCAGTCAATGATGCAAATACACTCCGGTAAATTTCTTCCCATTGTCCCGAAATCCGGATGTTCTGCAGGGCTCTGACATTAATGAACTCTCCGGATTTTTCATTCATCAGGGGACGATAGAGGGATTCCAGGAGGAAGCGTATTTTGAGGGGGTTTCCGCCGGTTTTCAGGTAGCAGTGATTACTCAGCAAACGGGCATTAATGGGTGAGGTATCGAAGTATTCCTGTATGCTGTGCTCGGCTTCCTGCACGGAAAGTTTATCCAGCATGATGGTTTTATTGCTGTAATAGTCATGATCAAACGGACCTTCGGGATCGGCGGTAAACAAGACCCGCACCGGGAGATGTGAAATTCGCCGGATAAAGCTTTCCAGCTCTTCGAACCGTATGCGGTCCGTTTGATGGATATTCTCAAAAATCAGAAGCAGGCTTTTTTCTTGCGCCATGAAGGTCAGAAACTGGAGAAAAAGGTCCTGCAGCCAGTTCTGCTGCACGCTGGATACCTGAACATCCGCAGAAATGTTGTTCAGGATATATTCCTGCAGACGGGGCGAGAAATTTTCCAGAAATGACCGGAAAACAGCATCCCCGGATTTTTTCAAATCCAGCAGCTTCTGATGCGCCAGGTCCGCCGCGGAGAAGAATTCATAATTCAGATCATACTGTTTAATGAGAAGGTTGTTGAAGGGAAGATGAAGAACCAGATGGGTGATCAGATCGCTTTTGCCCATTCCCTCCTCTCCCTGCAGGGTGATCACATAGGGAGATTGGGAAACAGGGTCCTGCAGAAGAAGCTGCAAATCCGACAAAACTTGTTTTCTGAACCAGAGCATAGTGCTACTTCCTTATAGGTCTTTTATCAATGATATGCTGCGGAAGCGTATAAATATTAAATCAGATAGTTAATCTCGAAAGGAGATTTCTCGGATTCAATCTCTCCTTCCGGAGAGTAATTTAATGCAATCTTATTTGAAACTGAAGATCCGTAATCCGAACCTTCAAATATATCAAGCGTAATGAATCGGGCATTGCACAGAAAAATTTGGTCCGATGCGTTCGGGTAATGCGTCGCCGGATCACCCGATTTCTTCCATCAAAGCCGTAAAATGCCGGAGGAACGGCGGTTCATACACCAGCCGCAATCCCTTAAGCTGATCACGTTTTTCCTTAATCCTGATAAGTGATTCAGCGACATAATCCAGGTGTGATGCCGTATAAACCCGCCGCGG
Organism: Calditrichia bacterium; assembly: GCA_037381445.1. Lineage (GTDB taxonomy): Bacteria > Calditrichota > Calditrichia > RBG-13-44-9 > RBG-13-44-9 > JARRQT01. The sequence goes on along the minus strand of JARRQT010000008.1, from coordinate 15,996 downwards.
AATCGCCAGACGCACCAGTTCGAGCTCGGGATATTTCCATTCCCCGGTTCTGGCATCCTTCGCCGCAAACATGAGGCTCCCGATTTCCACCGCGCGAATTCCCGCTTCGCGGTAAAGGGCGACCGTCAGCGCCTGACCGGGAAACTGCGATTGGGGAATATGGGGAAGAAATCCCCTGGCATCAATATAGACCGCATGACCGCCGATAGGCTTTACCACCGGAATTCCGGCCTCCATGATCAGTTTTCCCAGATAGGCGGTATGCTCCAGCCGGTAATGCAGATAATCTTCCTCCAGCACATCATGCAGGCCACGCGCCATCGCTTCTAGGTCGCGGCCCGCCAGCCCGCCATAGGTCGGGAATCCCTCCCGCAGGATCAGCAGGTTTTGCAGTTGCTGAAAAAGCGCTTCGTTTCTCAGTGCAATGAATCCCCCGATATTTACCAGTGCATCCTTTTTGGCGCTGACCAGACATCCATCCACATGGGAGAACATTTCCAGCACGATGCTTTTTATATCCTTCTGCTGGTAGCCCTGCTCGCGCAGTTTTATAAAATAGGCGTTTTCCGCAAACCGTGCCGCATCAAAAAAGAGAGGAATATTATGTTTTTTACAGATACCGCTGATTTCCCGAATATTTTCCATCGAGACCGGCTGACCGCCGCCGCTGTTGTTGGTGATTGTGAGCATGACCACCGGAATCCGGTCGGTTCCATGCTTTTCGATGGCCGCTTTCAGTTTTGCCGGATCCATATTGCCCTTGAAGGGATGCTCCAGCTGTGAATCGAGGCCTTCATCAATAACGCAGTCCAGCGCCGTGGCTTTCAGGTATTCCACATTGGCGCGAGTAGTATCAAAATGGATATTATTCGGAACCACATCTCCTTCTTTCAGCAGGGTGCTGAAGAATACATTTTCAGCAGCCCGTCCCTGGTGGGCCGGCAGCAGATATTCAAATCCCAGCAGGTCACTGACGGTTTCTTTCAGATGGAAAAAATTCCTGCAGCCGGCATATGATTCATCGCCCATCATGATGCCTGCCCATTGTCTGTCGCTCATGGCGGAAGTGCCGGAATCGGTCAGGAGATCGATAAATATCGCTTCGGCAGGCAGGCGAAAGACATTAAAGCCCGCATCCTTAATGAGCTGTTCCCGCTCCGGTTTGCCAATTAACTTCACAGGCTCAACAACTTTTATCCTAAATGGTTCAAGCGGCAATTTCATAAATTATTCCTTTCCTTTAACAGATTGAGTCGTCCGCAGGCATCGGTTTTTCTTCACTAGCCATCCTCTTTTCTTCGGAGATCCGAAATCAAGAATCAAACCGGAAGTCAGGCGAAATTGTTTCAGTTCCATTTGGAAACAATCTTCTGAAATTTTTCAATGGTAAATGGTTTCGGAAGAAAATCGGCGCCATCGTTCTCCATAATCGTTTCCAGTTCTTCCGAAGCATTGAAACCACTCGTAAAAATCACCTGTCCTTTATATTGCGAGTATCTTCCAATGATTTCTTTATACAATTCCAAACCCGGCAAATCGGGAAGCGTAAGGTCCAAGATTAAAAAATTGAACTGCTCCTCCTGCAATAATTTTTTTGCGGTTTCCGCATTTTCTGCTATCATGCCTTCGAAGCCAAATACCTCGAGCATGGTTGTAATTATCCCGGACAGCGCCGGTTCATCTTCAACGACCAAAACACGTCTTTTTTCCAACATTCTTTTAATCCCCAACAGCATTACAAATTGATTCGAGACAGCTTAGAGATGTGCGCCGGCACGCCGGATTGTTCCCCCGAGCCCTCTAATTTATCATCTTTACAAAATAAAGCAACCCTTTCGTAAATATTATGCCGCCGGGCACCACGGTCTCTATCCCGGATTAATCCGCGGGAAACGGATTCATTAATGCACTGACTTTCCGGTTATGTGAAATTTTTGATGGCCGGAAAATCCGGATCAACGGATAAACATGATAAATGTCGGGATATGGTTATTCGTTTCCGGAAACTGTCTTCGGATATTTTTAGGAAATTAAAAAAAGGAAAGGAAGTTTCAATTTTAATAGTGACGGGTTCAAGGAATGTCATCAAATCATTCCAGCCAGGGGACCGGAAAAATGTTTCCCGGTCCCGGCTGATAGCCAACTCCTGTGCCTGTATCAATGCCTCCTCGGGGTCCTCTTCAGATCAATCCTGTTTTATTGGATATTCGAGGTCAGAACAACCACTTCTGCTGTTTTGCTAACAACCCGGACGAGTGCCGGCACAACCTGGATTCATAAAGATTTATCCAGCGAGATTTTCCTTGTTCTCCTCAGAAGAAGTTTTTGACTCCCCCTTGGCTGAAGCCTGCTGTGCCTTGGATTTCTCATTGGGAAGCGGCTGGTCATTAGAGGTAAAATCCAGATCATTTTTGATGTTTTGAGTGGCACTCTTAAATTCATTTATCGATTTACCCAAAGAGCGCGCCAGTTCAGGCAACCTTTTTGCTCCAAACAGGATAAGGATAATTAAAAAAACTACCAGCAATTCGGGTGGGCCAATGCCAAACATAATTTGACTCCTTAATTATTGTTTATATCCATTTAACCGGGATAAACTTTCCCGGTTTCTTATAATATACAAATTTTAAACTACTGTGCCCAGCGTAAAAAGTAACCGGCCAAAATAACGCCGATGACGCCGATGACATTCAGCTTCAAACTGAAACCAAGAGTAAATTTCAAAATTACCAGATTTAAGGTTGCCGGGCCCAGATTGAAGACCGCGGAACGGAGAAAAAATTCCCGCACGACGCCGGCAGGCAAAACAAAAGCCAGGACTTCCCCCAAAGCACTCCCTATCAGAGCTCCGAAAAAAACAATTAATAAGATCCATCCTAAACTCTTTTTACGCATGGGGTGTACCTCCTTGATACTCAGGATAAAATTGACTCAAAGACAAGACGTCCATCCTCGCTCCCCAGCAACAACTCAATAGCTCTTTCGGGATGCGGCATCATTCCCATCACATTCCCTTCGGAATTGATAATACCGGCGATGTTATCAATAGAGCCATTCGGATTTTTTTCTTTTTCCGGTACTCCTGGTCCGGACGTATAACGAAAAACGATCTGGTTGTTGTCCTGCAGCTTTTTCAGACCATCAGCATCCATGAAATAATTTCCTTCGCCATGGGCAACCGGGATTTTCAGCACCTGCCCGGGCTGCAATGATTTGGTAAACCGGGTTTGATTGTTTTCCGTGCGGATGTAAACATGTTTGCAGACAAACCTTAAGTTCTCATTCCGCATCAATGCCCCGGGCAGCAGTCCGCTTTCTGTCAGGATCTGGAAACCATTACAGATGCCCAATACAAGCTTCCCGCGTTTTGCGAAGCGGATCACCCCCTGCATTATGGGCGAAAACCGGGCAATGGCCCCGGCGCGCAGATAATCGCCATAGGAAAATCCGCCGGGCAGAACAACCGCTTCAAAGTCATCGAGCGACGGTTCCTGATGCCATAGGAAAGAGACCTCGGCTCCCATCACCTTTTTCAAGGCGTAATACATATCGTGATCACAATTCGATCCGGGAAAAACGATAACTGCAGTTTTCACTTCTCTTCCTCTATTAACTCATAAGTGTACTCTTCAATTACCGGATTTGCCAGCAATTTTTTACATGCCTCCTCAACCAGTTTTCCGGCTTCATTTTTATCGGCCGCTTCCAGTTTCATTTCGATGTGCTTTCCGATCCGCACATCATCAAAGCCGGTGAAACCCAGATGGTGCAAGGCATTATTTACCGCTTTTCCCTGAGGATCCAGAATTCCGTTTTTGAGTATCACTTTGACGATTGCTTTCATCTTCTATTTCCTTCATATTTTTTGACTTTCCGGAGGGACCGTCCACCAGCAGATGCCAGAACAAATTCACCGGCCCGGACAAGACGAACAAAGCAGCCAGCGGAAAAAAGGATTCCTGCGGAAAGATGATAATCAAAATTACACCGATAAGCACTATAAGAAATCTCGAACGGTTGGGGGCATCCTTCTGCAGGGAAAAATCAGGCAGCGTCTCATAACGAACCGTGGTGACCATTAAAACGGAGACCACCAGCACGATGAAAAGAAACACCTTTTCCCAGCGCAGATACCCCCAGAATTCAAAGTTGAATACCAGAAAAGTAACAATGGTAATGGCGGCTGCCGGTATCGGGAGACCTTCAAAATGGTCCTTGTCAAAACCCTTCAGGCGGATGTTGAACCTGGCCAGCCGGATTGAGCCAAATACCAGCGGCGCAAAACTGATGAATAGGCCCACTGTTCCCCAGTGATTGAAAACCGATTTGTAGGCCAGGAAAGAGGGCGCGAATCCAAACGAGACTACGTCCGCGAGCGAATCATATTCCACGCCGAAGTGCGAAGAAGCTTTGGCCAGGCGCGCGATTTTGCCATCCAGCGCATCCAGCACAGCCGCCGCTACCACCAGCCAGGAGGCTTGAATGAATTTATCATTGGCGGACAGGACAACGGAAAAATATCCGAAAAACAAATTTCCCATGGTAAAGGCGCTGGGCACCCAGTTGGTTTTCACTTTCAATGGAATACTCCAATAATTGATTCACCTCCGCTGACTTTATCGCCAAGTTTTACCCTGAGGTCCACATCTTCGGTCCGGAAAAAAATATCAGCCCGCGAGCCGTAGCGGATCATTCCCATACGCTCTCCGGCCTTTACCTTGTAGCCTTCCCGCAAATTGCAGACGATGCGCCGGGCAATGATGCCGGCAATCTGTTTGAACATGACCTTGCGGTTCTGTTCTCCTATGATGCCGATGGCGGTTTGCTCATTTTCGAGCGAAGCCTTATCGTTAAAAGCCGCCAGGAATCTGCCCCGGTTATAAGCGAAATATTCAACCCGTCCGCCGATGGGATTCCGGTTGACATGCACATTGAACACGGAAAGAAAAATGCTGACCCGCGTCACCTTTTCCTTGAAAAAGTCGTGTTCATCAACTTCGGTTATCTGGACAATTTTCCCGTCCGCGGGAGCCAGAATGGCCTGAGGATCGGCCGGGATTGTACGCTCCGGATCCCGGAAAAAGTATAAATTAAATATGCTGAATATGCCGGTAATAACTGCGAAGATAATCACCACTGTCTGCTGCACATAAAATGAGAGAATCAGAAAGAACAGAAATATCAGCCAACTGCCGATCATCAATCCCAGACCGTATTTTGTAAATGGCATGCTAAATAGGTCCTTTTTCTTATTTTAGAAGACGTTCATGCAATTTCGGATATACCGTTTTTGCAGCTTCAGGTGTAATTTGAAATGGTTTCTTATCCATTTTGTCGGTATCCACATCATCCCATACGGTAAAAGTATCCGGGGAAAGTTCATCTCCCATCAACACCTGGCTGCCCGATTTCCCGAATTCAAGTTCGAAGTTTGCCAGGGTGAGCTTTTTTCGATAGAAAAAAGATTTCAGCACCGCGTTTACCTTGGTGGCGATCCGCACAATGGAACCCATCTCGCTTCTGTCGCAGAGTCCCAGTGCATAGGCATGGTAATCATTAATCAGTGGGTTTTTCAGTTTGGCATTCTTGAGATACAATTCCAGAACGGGCGTTTCCAGTACCGTCCCGTCCTTCAACCCCAGGCGTTTTGCCAGGCTGTCGCAAGCCAGATTCCATATGACCATTTTGAAAGGAATCATATCCAGTTTTTTTACCACCAAACTGTTATCATCCAATTGTTTAATAAAATGGGTTGGCACATTATAACTTCCCAAATAATCGAACAGATATGCCGAAATGGCTGCGTTAATTGCTCCCTTCCCCTTTAAGGTCGCCTTCTTACTGGTTTCCTGGGGAATCACATCCAGGAATTCCATAATCAACTGGTCGGTCTCATCTGTGGCATAAATCTTTTTGGTTTTTCCCTCAGCCAGAGTTTCCTGTATCTTCACCGTTTTCCTCCGTTCATAAAAGATTCAACTTCTTGAATATATAATTTACGTTCTTAAGGCGATTTTCCAAATTGCAAATTAAATCAATTTCCGCGCCCGACAGATATTGCATCACCGCTTCATCTTTCTTCAATAAATTTACAAAATTTTCTTTCTTTTCCCAAACCTGCATGGCATTGCTTTGAACGAGCCGGTATGCCTCTTCGCGCGTGAGCCCTTTTTCGATCAGCTTCAGCAAGATAGGCTGTGAATAAATGAGCCCATGGGTGATCTCCAGGTTTTCCCGCATCTGCTCCGGATGCACCACCAGACCGGAAAGAACCTGGACGGTTTTATGCAGCATATAGTACAGTGTGATGGTCGAGTCCGGCAGGATGACCCGTTCCACAGAAGAATGCGAAATATCGCGTTCATGCCACAGGGCGATATTCTCCATGCCTGTTGCGGCATAGCCGCGCAGAAGCCGGGCCATTCCGGTAATCCGCTCACAAATGATGGGATTCTTTTTATGCGGCATGGCGGAGGACCCCTTTTGCCCTTTTCCGAATGGTTCCTCTGCTTCCAGCACCTCGGTTTTCTGCAGATGCCGGATTTCCACCGCAATTTTCTCCAGCCCGGCGCCAATGAGCGCCAGCGTGTTGAGATATTCCGCATGGCGGTCCCGCTGAATGATCTGCGTGGAAATGGCAGCCGGTTCCAGATCCAGCTTGCTGCACACATATTCCTCCACCTGCGGGTCCAGGTGATCATATGTGCCTACCGCTCCGGAAATCTGTCCCACAGAAACGGTCTCGATGGCATTTTCCAGTCTGCGGATGCTCCGCAACGTGTCGCTGTACCAGAGCGCCAGTTTCAAACCGACTTTGAACTCCAGACAGCGGGCCGCCAGGAAATCTCTCATCTCTTTAAGCTTCTCAAGAAGCAGCTCACCAGACTGCTTCATCTGAACCGCCAGCGTGGTGTCCAGAATATCAGAGGAGGTCATCCCGAAATGAATGTAGCGCGAATTGGGTCCCACGTATTCCGCCACATTCGTCAAAAAGGCGATGACATCGTGCTGAACGGTTTCTTCAATTTTAAGTATTTTTTCGACATCGAAGCGGGCTTTTTCCTCGATTTCCTTCACAGCCTCCGCCGGGATGATCCCCAGTTCCGCCTGCGCCTCGCACGCCAGGACTTCTATCTGCAGCCAGATCCGGTATTTATTCTCGTCTTCCCATATTTTGCCCATGGCGGGCAAAGTATAGCGTTCAATCATAATATTCAGCTCGCGTTTTCTATCAGTTTCATCTGAATCTTCCTTCTCTGCTTATTACGCAGAATCAGCAAATCCAGTTCATCGCCCACCCGCAGGTCGGTATTGCCCAGAATGTTAAGCAGTGAATTCGTATTCTTTATATTTTTGCCATTCACTTCCAGAAGGATATCTTCCGACAGCAGACCGGCCTTGTCTGCCGAACTGCCGCGCTCCACCTGGCTTATAATAACGCCTTCCTTCACATCCAGGTTCAGCGCCCGGACCATGGCCGCGTTCAAATCCTGCACCTTGAATCCGATGGAATAATTGCGGTCAATGCCGCCGTTTTTGCGGATTTCATCGCTCACTTCGCGAATCCGGTTTATGGGAATGGCGAAACCGATTCCCACCGATCCCTCCTCATACCGGCTTCCGGTAAAGATAAAAGTGTTCATGCCAATCACCTGCCCCAGCGCGTTTACCAATGGACCGCCGCTGTTTCCGTGATTAATGGAGGCGTCCGTCTGGATCATGTCCATGTAAAGACTGCCGGTTTCCGTTCGGCCCCAGTCACGGTTAATGGCGCTGATGACGCCCACGGTCACCGTCGGCTGATCATTTAATTGAAATAATCCAAAAGGGTTTCCCAGGGCGATGACCCATTCACCGACAATCAAATCATCCGAGTTACCCAGCTCCAGATAGGGCAGATTCCGGGCATCGATCTTCAGCAGAGCGATATCGGAGACCTTGTCCGTCCCGATCAGCTCCGCATTGTGGCGCTCGCCTCCGGGCAGCGTAGCAATAATCTCCTGCGCATCCTCCACCACATGCTGATTGGTGATAATATAGCCGTCCGGCGAAATGATAAATCCGCTGCCGAGACTCTGCAGTTTCTGCTCATACACCTGGTCCCGGAAAAGCTCCGGGAATATGGCTTTCCAAAGCGGGTCCTGCGAATAGAAGGGACTTTTCTTGACATAGCGCTTCACCGCCATGACGTTGATGCCCACCACAGCCGGCTCCGCTTTGGCGACCGCCCGCGTAATGGCGGTTTGCCGCGAATCCATCACATTCCGATTGGCCTGGTTCAACTTCGCGGAATCCGTCTGAGCATAGGCACTGGACAGAAAAAGGGAATCTTCCCCTTCCGCCCGGGCACTTTTATCGGATCCGCAGCCGGCCAGCAGCAGAGCGGCTGCAAATACAGCCAAAATAAAAATTTGGATTTTTCCAATTTTGTACATCAAAATATCCTTTAATTATTTATTTGATATTTTTTGCCAGTCTTTCAAAAACTTGTCCAGACCCACGTCCGTCAACGGATGGCTGAACAATTTATTGATCACGTCGAACGGCATGGTCACGATGTCGGCGCCGTAAAGCGCGGCCTCCGCCACATGCATGGGATGCCGGGCACTGGCCACCAGCACTTCCGTATCGAACTGATAATTATTATAAATCTGAACAATCTGGCCGATAAGCTGCATGCCGTCGCTGCTGATATCATCCAGACGACCCACAAACGGACTCACAAAGGTGGCGCCCGCCTTGGCGGCCAGCAGCGCCTGGGTGGGACTAAACACCAGCGTGAGGTTGACTTTTATCCCTTCGGCAGACAGCGCCCGGCAGGCCTTAATTCCGTCCCGGGTCATGGGAAGCTTAATAACAATGTTCTCCGCAATTTTGGAAAGGTTCCTGGCCTCCTCCAGCATGCCCCGGACATCCGTGGCGATGACTTCTCCGCTGACCGGACCGGGTACGATCCGGCAGATTTCCTTCAGATTTTCATAGGGATCTCCCGGTTCTTTGGACAGCAGGCTGGGATTGGTCGTCACGCCGTCCAGAATTCCCAGTTCGGCGGCCTCACGGATTTGCTCTAAATTTGCGGTGTCGATAAAAAACTTCATGCCTGTTTTTCCTCCTGAGTTCTTGTGCTTCCTGTTATGATTTTATTCCATTTTTCTCTTTTCATGCTGCAGCTGCCAATGCCTCAATTCTATTCCTGATAAATCACTTCCTCCAGAAACAGTCCCCGGGCAGGCGCGGCCGTTCCGGCCTGCGTCCGATCCTGTGAACGGAAGATTGTCTCAAATTGTTGCGGCGTGAAGCGTCCCCTTGCCACATCAATCATGGTGCCCACAATGGTGCGGACCATGCCGTGCAGAAAACGGTTTGCCACGATCCGGTAAATCAAAAAATTGCCTTCCTCTCTCCATGTCGATTCATAAACCTGGCAGCGTTTGCTGGGACTCTGGACCTCAAGCCGCGAGAATGCGCCAAAATCGTGCGTTCCCACCAGCATTTCTGCCAGCGGCTGCAGCATCTCACGGTCCATTTTCCGGAAAAACTGCCAGCAATAATTCCTGTAAATCGCGGTTCGTTCAGCCATCATATAATATTGGTAAACCCTCTTTCTGGCATCGAAGCGGGCATTGAATTCCAGAGGGACTTCCTCTGCTTTCTTCACCACCACGTCGCCGGGAAGATGGGCATTTAGTCCCATGGGAAATTTGTTGAGCGGCAGCGGCTTGCTGATCAAAAAATTCACGACCTGCCCCCGGGCATGAACCCCGGCATCGGTCCTGCCCGCCGCCGTTACCCTTCGCTCCTCCTGCGTTAATTTTTTGATGGCGTGCTCCAGAACTTCCTGCACGGAAAGCGCATTCTCCTGACTCTGCCACCCGTGATAAGCGCTTCCGTCGTACTCGACCAGCAAACGAATATTCCGCTCACTCATACGAGCCACATCCAGAAAAAGACCACATGCAGACTTAGGAATGTGCTGAAAATCAAGGCATGCCTCAGATTCAGGACGGGGATCGTCCGGGCTTCCCCAAGATTATTATTATCCACAAATTCCGGATAAAGCAATTCCGCTTTCCTCAGCACCTCAACCACAAAATCGCCCATCGCCTGGAAAACCTGTCCGAAACGGCGGCGGATATGCCGGCCTCCCGTTCTGCCCTGCTGCAATTGCCGCCTCACCAGGTTTCCCTGCTGAAATATTTCAGGGAGGAGATACAGAACAAACATGCTCATTCTTCCGAACCGCAGGCCGGGGCTTTCACCCTTCATTCCCAAAGCGGGAAGCTTGCTGAAATAATAAAAAACCTCATTTTTGCTGGAAGAATAGAGAGATATTCCCACCAAAAGAAATATCATCAGGAACTGTTCCACTGTCAATATACCCTGTGTAATCCCTCCCAGGGTCATCCTCAGACCGAAAGGAAAGTTAAAAAGAATTTTACCCGAGCCTGTAAATGATCTAAAAATAAAGATAAGTATTAAATACCATCCCAGCAGCTTTGAAAGGGAGTGAAACCGGAATATTCGTATCCGCTGGTAATGTAGAAGCAAACCCATCAGCAAAATCACACCCAGATTATACCAGATTGACCGGAGAAACAGAGCAAATATGATGACACCCGCTGCCAGACACAGTTTAAAAAGCAAATTAAGTTTTTTTAAATCCACTATTTCCATAACCTAAAAGACTGGAAAATATAATAAAAAGTTCGGGAGATTCAAAATAGATTAAATACCAATTATGGCGCAATATTTCAACATCGGGAGGGTAATACAACAGGATTGGCCAGTGCCGAAACCAGGAATAAATTTAGAAATCAGGGCAGGATAATGCGGACCCATTCAACTTTGCGGCGGGTGGCGCGGGTGATAACATATTTCACGCCCCGGAATTCAAATGACTCATCCCGGTGGGGAATATGACCCATCTGAAAAAGCACAAATCCGGCAAGAGTATCATAATCGCCTTTGGGCAATTCTATTCCCAACTCGTCCCTGAGCTGCTCCGGTTCAATACGCGCATTCACGCTGTAGGTCTTTTCCCCCCGTTTCCGGATATAAATGGCGGGGGAATCAAATTCATCGATGATCTCTCCCACTACCTCTTCAATCAAATCTTCACCGGTTACCAGGCCCGCGGTACCGCCGTACTCATCAATCACGATAGCAATGGTATTATTTTTCTTGCGGAATTCGCGCAGCAACTGGGAACTGCGTTTGGTTTCCGGGACGTACATCACTTCCCGCAGCACTTCCTGAATGGATTCCGGCTGGGTGAATATATCCTTCAAAAACACCACCCCGATAATATCATCCAGGCTTTCCCTGAAAACCGGTATTTTGGTGAAACCGGATTTCTGAAAAACCTCAATCAGATTTTCCACCGGCGTATTCTCCGGCACAGCGATGATTTCCGTGCGGGGAATCATGGCGTCCCGCACGCGCAGCAGACGGAGATTCAGCAGACTTCGCAGGATTTTATTTTCCGATTCATCGATATTAACATAATTCTGGCTTTCCCTGATCAGGATTTCCACATCCTTTTTGGAAAAGAAGTCCGAGATTTCTTTTTCCGGATAATGGAAGGAGTTAAGCAGGAAGCGGCTGATATGACTGACCACCCAGATCATGGGCTGGAAAATGTAATAAAACATTTGGAGCAATGGTGCCACTTTGCGGATAATCCAGTCCGCCAGGCTGCGGAAAAGCGTCTTGGGAATGATTTCTCCCCAAACCACCGTGATGGCCGTAACAACCAGCCAGGTCAGTTCATGGTCCAGATAGTGGCTGAAATAGACCGTGGCATAGGAAGCAAAGGCCACGTTCGCGATGTTGTTCCCCACCAGCGTGGTATAGATGAACCGCTCGGGCTTCAGCAGGAAACGGGCAATGATGTCGGCGGTTTTCATTTTCTGCCGCCGCCAGACTTCAATTCTGACCCGGTTGACGGATATGAAAGCCGTCTCGGTTCCTGAAAAATAAAATGTCAGGATCAGTGCTACGATGATAATCGCAATTTCAACCAATTCATAATTCCCTTTTGTAGTCCGAAAATTTATGGTACTCATCTACTTTAAGCAACAGCTAAAATTCAGTTCCCCAACCGTCTTTGCATTTTTCCGGTTTGAATGAACCCTTTCCCCGGTTACCTTCCGGGCCGGATGATTTCATAGAATCGATATCGATTCATAACATGTTATTATTATCTTTTATACTTGTTCGGATGTCCACATTTTCTTAAACTAACCTTCCAAATTCAACTGACCGAGGTTTCCATATGCTTTTCAGGTTTTTCACTACGGCTCTGGTTCTGGCATTTTCTGTAAATGGTTTTTCGAAATCGCCGGCCATTCAAAAAGCGGCAATTAGCGGTCCCCGCTATATTCAGGTGCAGGCGGCCGGCAAACCGGACGCGTCGGAGGTTTCCCGATGGACCATTACGCCGCCGGCGCAAATTGATTCATTCGCCGTTCACGGCAATAAAATTGAGCTTTTCACCGCGCAGAATCTGCAATTGAATGAACATTATTATCTGAAATTCCCGGACGGCACCAGGCGGTTTCTGATTCCCGACGGCATTCTGGATTCCCTGTATTCCGATAAAGCGCTGGGATATCACAAAGAAGGAAAAAACTTAAATTTCAGAGTGTTCGCGCCGCGGGCAAAATGGGTGCGCCTGGTTGTCTTTGACCATTATGATTCTCCGGCGGAGGAGGAACTTCAAATGCAGCGGGATAAAAACGGCGTTTGGGAGTATAGATCATCCAACGCCTGGTACGGGAAATATTACGGCTACCGGGTATGGGGCCCGCCCGGTGAGGGCGAAATGTTCGATTCCACCGTGGTGGTGGCCGATCCCTACAGTCCGGCTGTGGTGACCCTCAACCATTACACCCACCCCGCCAAAACGCTGATCCTGCCTCCCGTAAATTATGACTGGAACGGGGACCAGTGGAAAGCGATAGCGCCCCGGGACCTCATCATCTACGAAATGCATGTGCGGGACATGACCGCCGATCCGTCCTCCGGTTTGCCCGATGGCGAAAGAGGATATTATTCCAGCCTGATCCGGCCGGACCAGAGAGGGGGACTGCCCTATATCAAATCGCTGGGCGTCAATGCGGTGGAACTGCTGCCGGCGCAGGATTTCGCGAACATCGAAGTGCCCTACCGGGACGCGGAGGCGCCGGTGTTCAACACCTGGAATCCCTATGCCCGCAACCACTGGGGATACATGACCAGCTATTTCTTCGCTCCGGAATCCTATTATGCCTCCGGCGCCGATATGCTCCCCGGCCATTATTGCGGCGCGGACGGCAGCCAGGTGAAAGAGTTCAGGGACATGGTAAAAGCCTTCCACAAGGACAGCATGGCGGTCCTGATGGATGTGGTCTACAACCACGTCTCGCAATACGATTATAATCCCCTGAAATATATCGATAAATTTTATTACTTCCGCCTGAACAATGACGGTTCATTCACCTCGCAGAGCGGCTGCGGCAACGACCTGAAGACCGAGCGCCCCATGTCCCGGCGCCTGATCGTGGACAGCGTCATTCACTGGATGAAAGACTATCATGTTGACGGATTCCGCTTCGACCTCGCCTCGCTGATCGATTGGAAAACCTGCGATACCATCCTGCGGGAAGCCCGGAAAATCAATCCCGGCGCCGTCATCATCGCCGAACCGTGGGGAGGACAATACAATCCCTCCGGATTCTCGGACCACGGCTGGGCGGCCTGGAATGACCAGATCCGCAACGGCGTAAAGGGCCAGAACCCCCGCGACGGCCTGGGATTCATTTTCGGGAAATGGCAGGGTGACAACACGGTCCGTTCCCTGCAGCGCTATATTCTCGGTTCCCTGAGGATTTACGGCGGGCAGTATACGGATGTCGCCCATTCCGTGAATTACCTCGCCTCCCACGACGATTACGCGCTGGGCGATTTTATCCGCATCGGCCTGGGGGACGTGAAGGAAAACCAGCGAATTGCTGATCCAGCGGAAAATGCAAAACTCACCCCCCGGCAGCTCAAACTGAATAAGCTGGCGGCCCTTTTCCTGCTGACTTCCCAGGGACCGGCCATGCTGACGGAAGGGCAGGAATACGCCAGAAGCAAGGTCATTGCGAAGACGGACAGTCCCGATTCCAACTGGTACAAAATCGATCACAACTCCTACAACAAGGACAACCAAACCAACTGGCTGAATTTCAACTATTCCGATATGAACCGGGAGCTGGTCGATTATTACCGCGGACTGATCCGGCTGCGGAAAAACCACCCGGCTTTCCGGCGGGCACAGCCCAACCAGATCCATTTCCGCAGGGAGCAGGACCCCCTATTTATCTCCTACCGGCTGAATTACCAGGGCAGGAGCTATTTTGTTCTGCTGAATGGCAATCCGCAGAAAACGCAGCGATTCAGTTTCCAGGACAAAAACTGGGCGGTGCTGGTCGATGGGGAGCAGGCCTCGGAAAAACCGCTGAGACCGCTGGCGGATGCACAGGTGGAAATCCCGCCCTCCTCCGGCATGGTATTCATCCGTACGCCCTGACAGCCTCGCGCCCGCACCGGGAACCGGCGGCAGCAGGCGCTTTTATTTTCCCGTATTTCCCGGATGCATAAATTCAATAGCCGTGAAATTCAGCGGGAGAGATCACGCCCCTGCAGTCCTCAAATCCCCCGGCGGCGGCGCGCCGCGCAAATTGATTTCCGCTTTGCATTTGACAGCGGATTCTTATTACCTTCAATTTCTTTAGTTAATTTCAGGAATATTCATTATCAGAAGGGAATTTTATGGCAGATGAAAAGAGACCGCAGCAGAGTGTAAAGAAGTTTTCGCCGATGTTCTGGCTGGTAATCATGTTCGAATTCTTCGAACGGGGCTCATACTACGGCATGATGAGTATCCTTTCCGTCTACCTGACCGAACACCTCCATTTCGCCAAGGAGAGTGTCGGCCTCATCAAGGGGACCATTCAGCCCCTGCTCTATTTTCTTCCCATCATCAGCGGCGCGCTGGCCGACCGCTTCGGCTACCGCAAAATGCTGATGTTTGCATTTTCGTTCCTGGGACTGGGCTATTTCCTGACCGCGCAGGCCACCGATTACGCGCTGGTGTTCGGGGCGCTGGTCGTGATGGGATTCGGCGCCGGCACCTTCAAACCGATCATTTCCGGCACCATTGCCAGGGTCACCGATGAAAAAAACAGCACGCTGGGCTTCGGGATCTATTACTGGTCCATCAACCTGGGCGCTTTCCTCTTCCCCCTGATCCTGGTCCCCGTCCTGAAAAAGATGAACTGGAGCTACGTGATTATCGCCGCCGCCATCGGCACGGCCGCCATGCTGATCCCCACCCTGTTCTTCTACAAAGAGCCGGAACGCCTGGAAAAGAAAGAGAAGGCCAATCAGACCAACATTATTCAGACCCTGGCCAACGCCTTCGAGATCATCTACAGCCCGGTGGTGCTCCTCTACCATGCCATGAAAAAGACCGCGGTAAAACGCGCTGCGATCCTTATCGTTCTGTTTTCGCTTTTCGGCTACGCGCTGAATAATTACCTGCAGTCTCCCGTGGCCAGCGGGAAATATTCCACCGTCGGCATTCAGAAGGGAGCAACCACCGTTATTTTGAATGTCGACCGCAACATGCTGTCACAGAATGAATTCAGATCCGCCACGCTGGAAAGCAATTCACCTACCGTGGGGATCACTGTTTACAAACCGAGGCTTTTTGAGCAATTCGCTCCTGCCCTGCTGGATTCGCTGCACCGCTATCCCGACCTGCAGACCCGGACGGCCGGCGAGCTGCAGAAATACATCAACATGTCGGACAGGAAAGTGGAACTGAATTTCGTGCGGGGAGAGACGCAAAATGGGAAATTTGCCGTCACCCGAAACGCCGAAAACAGCTTTATGGTGGTGATGGACCCCAAAGCGGATTTCGATTCCTATAAGCAGGAGCTGCACGACCAGCTTACCGCCGCCCCCATC
>JARRQT010000007.1:29057-58842 GCA_037381445.1 Calditrichia bacterium | reverse complement strand
GATTTTACTTTTACCTCCCGCCTTCCCGGAAGCTCCAGGCGTCCGGGAAGGTCATAAGGAAAAATTGTGACTGAATTTAGCATAAAAAATATTTCAAAATCGTTTGACGGGATTCGGGCGGTGGACGGATTCTCGTTTGATTGGGATGATGCGTCCTCCCGGAAGCTTGAAGCTTCCGGGAGGGTAGAAAAATCCATCGTCGGCCTCATCGGTCCCAACGGCGCCGGGAAGACCACCCTGTTCAATATCATCACCGGCTTTCTCCCTGCCGACAGCGGCAGTTTCCGCTTCCGCGGCCGGGACCTGCTGAAAACCGCGCCGCACCGGGTTGTCCATGCCGGCCTCGCCCGCACCTTTCAGGACCTGCGCCTGCTGCGGCAGGTTACGGTGATGGAGAACCTGCTGCTGTGCCGCCTGAACCAGTTGGGTGAAGGACCGTTTTCCGCCTGGCTGCGCGGGACGAAATATCACCGGGACAGGCAGGAAAACCGGGAAAAAGTGAAGGAAATCCTGGATTTCATCGGCTTATACGAAAAGCGGCATGACCTGGCGGAAGCGCTCTCCTACGGCCAGCAGAAACTGCTCTCTCTGGGCTGCTGCCTGGCGACAGAGGCGGACTACCTGCTGCTGGACGAACCGGTCTCCGGCGTCAACCCGGTAAATTGTGATGGACCACGGCAAAAAGATAGCGGAGGGAGTGCCGGAGGAAGTGCTGGCACGGGAAGAGATTGTGGAGGCCTATTTGGAGTGACAAACCGCATCGTCATTCCGGCATGGATAGCCGGAATCCAGAACCCCCTGGATGAGACAGCTATATGATATTCATATATTTTCGTAAAAAGAAAATGTAAGTGGATAAACAATTTTACGTTTACATTCTTGCCAGCAAACGCAACGGCACATTATATACCGGTATAACATCGGATTTAATCAAACGCGTTTGGCAGCATAAAAATAAATTGGTAAAAGGCTTTACTCAAAAATACAATGTAGATAAATTGGTTTATTATGAAGTGCTTGAAAACGCAGAGGGTGCGATACAAAGAGAAAAGCAAATTAAAAAATGGAAGCGACGACAGAAAATAATATTGATCGAGAAGATGAATCCGGAGTGGAAAGATTTGTATAATGATCTTATGTAATTTTGTTTTAGTTATTTCTTTCTTAGAAACTCAGGAAGAATTACATCCCTGTAGCATGGATTCCAACAATCCCCGTTGGAATGACAAATGATAAAAAAACTCAGGTGACATTCTGGTGGACATGCTGAAAATAAGCAACCTTAAAACCGGCTATGGCAAGAAGCTGATCATCGATGATGTATCCCTGTCGGTAAAGGAAGGCGAAATTGTGGCGCTGATCGGCCATAACGGCGCAGGGAAATCTACAATCCTCAAATCCATTATCGGGGTGTTGCCAAAGTGGAGCGGAGAAATCCGCTTCGAAAATATGTTGCTGGATTCGAAGCCGCACGAGAACGTGCGCCGCGGCATCTCAATGATTCCCCAAGGCAGCCAGGTGTTCGACGAAATGACCGTGCAGGAAAACCTGGAAGTAGCCTCCTTTATCTTTAAGGAGAAGAAGTTGATAAAACAGCGTTTTGAAGATGCCTACCGGCAGTTCCCTATTTTGAAAGAGCGTCGCAAACAGTCTGCCGGGAAACTAAGTGGGGGCGAGCAGCAAATGTTAGCGCTGGGCATGGCTCTCATCCAGCGCCCTAAACTGCTGCTGATGGATGAGCCATCCCTGGGACTGGCGCCAGCCTTGGTGAAAGATGTATTTGAGATGATCAGGGCGCTTAACCGAAGCTACGGTATGGCTATTTTGATAGTGGAACAGAAGGTTAAGGAGGCGCTGAGCCTGGCCAATCGTGCCTATGTTTTGCGACTGGGAAAGGTCGCATTGCAGGGTGATGCATCAGAAATGGCGGCAATGGGGGAATACAAAAAAGTGTTTTTGAGCTGATATCTCCACGGAAACTTTAGCCCTACGGGGAGATCAAAAAGGGCTTCAGCCTAACCTATTCGGCTAAAGCCGGGGAATTTCGGGTGGAATTATTATCCCCGGCATAAATACCGGGGCAAGGTAATAAAGAAATTAAATAAAGCTCTGGCTAATGATCACAGACGATTGTTTGCATTCACTCCTGTCTCGCCTTTGAAAATCCGGACCTCATCATCACAATGTTATTTTTATCGAATATAGTGATTATTCTAAGTAAGAATCAGTTTGACCCGGAACTCCTAACCGGAAATCCGTCAAGCCGAACATTTCTCATTTATATTATTTCCCATGCTGTTCAAGATTTATTTCACCGGCCTTTTCCAATGCGAACTTCGAAATGACCGGACCGATAATTTCATGGATTATGGTGGCCCCGATGATAACGCTGATAATGATGTCGGAAATTGAATTGAAAACGCTATTCTGCCGAATGATCAAAGCAAGGCCAATAACAATTCCGCCCTGGGGAATCAAACCGCCTGCAGTGTATTTTCGAACTTTCGCAGAAGATTTTGCAAGTGCACCGCCAACCATCGTCCCGCTAAATTTTCCCAAAGCACGAAAAATCACGAAAATAATAATCAACAAATAATTGGAAGCCAGAACCGAGAAATTGAGATGCATGGCGCTTATGGTAAAGAAGATGACAAAAATCAATTGCTCGGTATATTCTTCCAATACTTTGAATAACGTATCCCGCCTGGGACAAAAATTGACCACGACAATGCCCATTGTCATGGTTGCAAGAAGCGGGTCGATATCCAACATTGTGGCCAAACCGTAGCACAGCGACAGGAGGCCGAACACCAGCACAATCAGTGTTCCCTGGTCCTCGTCTTTTATGATCCTGGCCAGGCGATTTAGAATAAAACCGAACACGCCACCCAATATAACGGAGCTCAGGATAATAAGTAATGTTGTCAGGATCGAACCAAGATCGAAAGACTGGCGATGAATCAAAACTCCGGCAACCACAACTGCAATCGTATAATTCACAATGCCAAGGAAATCATCGAATGCGGCCACACCCATGATTGTTGATGTGACATCCCCTTTTGCTTTGTATTCATGTTCGACAGCAAGTGTCGCGGAGGGGTCGGTTGGCGACGCCAGGGAAGCTAATAAGAAGGCCAGGGGAATATAAATCGATGTCATTGTCGCACCGGGCAGATGAAGCATCCGGGGAGCCAGGGCAGTGAAAATCAAGATTATTGTCAGAAAAGCAAATTCAGCTTCAAAGACTGTGATAAACAAAATGCCTTTTCCCAGGGTGCGGATGCGGGAATATAGCAGCGTTCCACCAACCGAAAAGGTGATGAACGAGAGTGCGATATTGGTTAGCAGGCTGGTATGCACCACAAAATCCCGTGGGACAATATTGATAAGATTTGGATTCAGAAAAGTACCAGCCAAAATATACCCGGTAACCTTGGGCAACTTCAAGCGGGCACAAGCCTCGCCAAAAAGGAAACCTGTAAAAATGATTATGCCAATTATAAAAACCGCTTGCATGTCATTCCATTTTTTGCTTTTTAAGTTTTTAATTCAAGGACAATCGGCAGATGCACTCCCCATCAGCCGCCAAATTGATTCCGCCAATCGCCCAGGCGCCGAAGCCCATCGTCAATACCTTCGACCCCCGCTTGCCGAATTGTGCACATTGCATGTTTCCAGCCTCCTCTGGTCTTAGCTGACTTGCAATGGATAAAAGATCAGGCTCTCACAATAAATTCGAATTTCCAGCGCAGT
This sequence comes from Calditrichia bacterium, assembly GCA_037381445.1. Taxonomy (GTDB): domain Bacteria; phylum Calditrichota; class Calditrichia; order RBG-13-44-9; family RBG-13-44-9; genus JARRQT01. The sequence continues at coordinate 55,089 of JARRQT010000007.1, read as the reverse complement.
TATTTCTTTTCAATTCCCCGTGGCTGACAGATCTGTAGAGAATGACCGTCATCCGTATGGTCATTTCACAGGCTGAAACCGGTGTCGACGACCAATAAGGATTTATATTATGCAATTCCTGGTTAATATTCAACTATTGAATGAATTGGTTGCCCTTGGAAAGCTTTTGGAGAATTAATGCATTCGGCGTGAGCACCGGGGCAACTCAAAAAGGGAATTCCGAAGAATGGATCAAATGATGCTCCTCTCAGTGGCGGGCCTTCGCTCTTGTTTATACCCGGAGTATTGTGTAATTTGATATTTGGCTTAGGAACCTGAGATGGTTGCGAAAAATGCAGGCTTCGATTTATACCATGATCATCAAATTATGGAGGTAAATATGTCAAACGGAGCACCAGCCGGCGGAGCGGCAGCGTCAGGCGCGGCGGCAGCCGCTGCCGTGCAGACCCCCATTCACAAAAAATATGACGTCAAGTCCGGCATCATCAAATTCGAGGTGAAGGACATGTCCGGCACCCGCCAGGAAATCGTCTATTTCGATGACTACGGCACCAAGGAACGGATTGAGACCTACAAGCCGGACGGAAACCTCCGCGAGACGCGTTTCACGGACGGGCAGAAGATGTATGTGATCAACGAATACACCCCGCCCAACACAGCTTATATCATGACCGAACACGCCACCAACGGCACCGAAATGCGCTTCGACAAGGAAGGCTTCCAGCCCGAACAGAAAGAGAAATATAAATACCAGGACAAACCGGATATGACGGTGGCCGGCAAGAACTGCAGCGCCTACTACATGGAAACCGACTACGGCAAGGCCATTTTTGCGGGCTGGTCGCACATCACCCTCTACCACAGCCAGGAAACCCCCTACGGCAACATTTTGAAGCAGGCGGTAAGCCTGGAAGAGAACGCCGGGATTCCTGCCGATAAATTTGCGGTGCCGGCCGGATACGAAGTCAAATCCCAGTAATCGATTTTACTTTTACCTCCCGCCTTCCCGGAAGCTCCAGGTGTCCGGGAAGACGCATGCCCCAAAAAACAGGCTTTGATTTGACCGGAAATTATGTATATTAATATTATGCGGATGTGCATAATGTTAATCGGCATAACCGGAGCAAACCATGAAAAACCCCTTTGTTTACGGCGAGGCTGTAACAGGTGAAAATTTCACCAACCGGACTGCGGAGCTTGCAGAACTTGTCCGCGACCTTGGCAGCACCGAGCGTATATTTCTCATCTCCCCCCGGCGCTACGGTAAAACTTCCCTGATCTTGAAAGCCCTGGAAGAACTGAAATCCAAAGGCTTCTACACGGCCTATATTGATCTCTATAAGGTCACTTCCCTGCATAATTTTCTGGAAATTTATACACGGGAAATTGCCCGGGCTGTGGAAACGAAGACTGAGAAGATGTTTAATTTCCTAAAAAAGACACTGCCCGGCCTGCGGCCCAAAATCAGCATGCAGCCGGATGGCAGCGCTGCGCTGGGTATCGAATATGTGTCCCAGACAGAAGAAATTTTACATTTCCTCGATGAAGTTTACGACCTTCCTCAAAAGCTTGCCGAGAAAAAGAGGACTCCTTTTATCATCGTGTTTGATGAATTTCAGGAAGTCGTGAACTTGAATGGCGATTCCATCGAAAAAACCATGCGCGCCAGTTTTCAGCATCATGATAAGGTCGGATATCTGTTCGCCGGCTCCAAGAGACATCTGATATATGATATGGTGGCAAATCCCGACCGGGCTTTTTTCAAAATGGGGCGAATCATGAATCTGGACAAACTTCCCAGAGACGAATTCATTGATTTTATTCAAAATGCCTTTCATAAAACGGGATTCTCGATTGAAAAGAACACGATTGCCGGCATTTTGGAAATGGTGAATGATTATCCCCACAATGCGCAATATTTATGTCATAAACTTTGGGACGATTTTTCCGAAGCAAAAAGAATTACTGACGCAGACCTGGGGCCTACTCTTTTAAGCCTCCTCACTGAAAATACCCCGATGTATATTTCTATTTGGGATGGACTTTCCCTGCATCAGCGCCGCCTGCTGTTTGCCATCGCCGCTTCCGGAGGAAATGCGCTATACTCCCAGGATTTCATCAGAGATAATAATCTTGGCAGCTCATCCAGCGTGCAGACATCTGTCCGTCTCCTGATGAAACGGCAAATTTTGGATAAAGAGCGGAACAGTTATTTTATCATGGATATCTTTTTTAAGGAGTGGATACGAAGAAAAATGGTGTGAGGTTATTTCACCTTCCCGGAAGTTTCAAGCTTCCGGGAAGGTAAATAAGAGAAATCAGGCTTTCACACCGGGCGCTTCCAGCAGGCCGTTTTCTTTGGTATTGGCGTGTTTCAGCAGGAAGGCGAATACCAGTCCGAATAACCCCAGGCTGGCGAACATCATCATGCTGGCGGTGTAGGTATGGGTCCAGTCGCGCAGTACCCCGTTGAGGAACGGGAAGAGCGCCAGGCCGATATTCTGGATCATGGTCATCAATCCGAAAGCAGTTCCCACTCTTTCTTCACGCACGATCAGCGGCACGGCCGGCCACATGGCGGCAGGCACCAGCACGAAGGCGGCGCCCAGGATAATCATGGGAATCACCGGGTAAATGTGAGTCAGGCCCATCAGCAGGTAAGCGGGGATCATGACCACGGAGCCCAGGATCATCAGTGAAGCTCGTTTTCCGATCTTGTCAACCAGTTGTCCCGCGAAGGGAGCCAGGATCATGGAGGCGAAGATGATGATGGAAGTAATGCCTCCGGCGGTACTGAACATGTGCAGGAAGTTATTGAAGACCTGGTGAACGAAACTGCCGCCGGCCTCGGCTACCGCGGGAATTCCCCATTTGTCCACGAAGAAATCGGTGGAGAGCGCGGTGAAGGGGAAGATGGCGGAGTAGAAAGTCACGCACAGCATGGTGACAAACCAGAAGCTGGGTTTGAACTCTTTTATGTCGGAGAACACGATCTTTTCCTCGGCGCTTTCTTCCTTGAGGTCCAGGGCGTGTTCGCCGCGGCGGTCCATGACAATATAAACCAGGTTGGCGATCAGCGAGAACGCGCAGAACAGCACGGCGGCCCACAGGGAATAGTGGTAGCTTCCGTAGTAGTTGGCGATCAGTTCGCCGGTATTAAAGCTGAACAGGGTGCCCAGGCGGCTGACGGTAAGCGCGATGCCGAAGGACAGTGCCAGTTCCTTCCCCTTGAACCAGCGGGCCAGGATAGCGCTCTGTGCCACAACCAGCGGTTCGGCGCCGGCCCCGAAAATAAAGCGGCCGACGAAAAGAATGGGAATACTGCCTGCAAAAGCGACGATTCCGGCGCCTACAAAGACCAGTATGGAAAACAGAAGGCTGGCCTTGCGGGTGCCCAGTTTATCAATAAGCAACCCGCCGATAAACACCGACAGGATGGCGGCGATGCTGTACATTGTATAAAATGACCCGATGGTGCCGCGCGCCGCCCCCAGGTCTTCTACCAGCCGCGGAGCGATCGCCCCGATGATGTCATAGGCGAAATAGCTGCCGAAGGTCAGCATGGCGACAAAGAACAGCACGGTGAAGCGGTACGGTTTCCTCGTGGGGTGGAAGACACCCGGGACCATGTCTGCTGAAGCATTCATAACAATTTCCTCCTCAGAATCAGGAATTCGTGTCTGTAGTAGTTTAAATCCCCCGGCCGGATTGAAGTGTCAGCTTCAAAGGCCGGTCTTTTATCAAATAAAAGAAAGAAGATACTTTAAAATGCCTGCCGATTGCAAGCGATGTTTCAATGAGTTGGGGAGTGCAGTGAAGGCGATATAAGGGGGATGCCGCAAATTGGAAAATAGATCCCCGGCACCGCATCTGAAAACAGGACCGGGGATTATTATGTTGACTCAACGGCTATATGAACTGCAGCCAGCCGCGGCGGTCTTCCTTTTCACCGCTGATGATGCCGAAATACTCATCCTGCAGTTTTTGGGTGACAGGGCCGCGGTGCCCCGCACCGATCTGTATTTTATCAATACTGCGGATAGGGGTGATTTCGGCGGCGGTTCCGGTGAAGAATACCTCATCGGCGATGTAGAGCATTTCACGGGGAATCATTTCTTCGTGCAGATCAAGACCCATATCCTTGCAGAGCTGGATGACGGACCAGCGGGTGATGCCCGGCAGGATGGAGGAGGCCAGCGGCGGAGTATATATTTTTCCGTCCTTTACCACGAAGATATTTTCACCGCTTCCTTCCGAGACGTGGCCGGACGAATCGAGTGCAATGCCTTCCACATAGCCGTTTTCGACGGCTTCCATCTTGATGAGCTGGGAGTTCATGTAGTTGGCGCCCGCCTTGGCCAGCGCCGGCAGGGTATCGGGCGAGAAGCGGTGCCAGGATGAAATCTGCACATCCACGCCCTGTTCCAGCGCCTCGGGACCCAGGTACTTGCCCCAGTGCCAGGTGATGATATAGGTTTCAATTGGCGATTTGAAGGGATTCACGCCAAACTCGCCCAGGCCGCGGAAAATAACCGGCCGGATATAGCAGTCTTCGAACTGGTTCACTTTTACTGATTCGACACAGGCGTCATAAATTGCCTGGTAGTCAAAGCCGGTGGGCATCATCCGATAGATTTTGGCGGAATTAAAAAGCCGTTTGATATGTTCCGGCAGGCGGAATATGGCGCTGCCTTTTTTGGTTTTGTAACAGCGGATCCCCTCGAAAACGGAGGTGCCGTAATGTACTACATGGGACATCACATGAATATTCGCGTCATCCCAATTGATAAATTTTCCGTTATACCATATTTTCTTTGCGTAACCTTTATTGGGTGCCATAAAATCTCCGTAACTGGTTTAACTTGAATAAATAACTAATGGGTAAAACCGATTCCTTGTTCCGTAAAGCGGATCGTTTATCGCCATAACGGTGTGAGCCGGCTCGCATCATTCGAGTCAGTTTTTAATCCAGCACTGTGACCCATCCATATGCATCTTCTTCCTGCTGCAGCTGGATGCCGATGAGCGTATTGTAGAGATCGAGCGCCATTTTATAATCATTGCGGTTGACATCATAGATCTTCCCGTCAAAGCCGATATGGCTGACGGAGGTGATGATGGCGGCCGTCCCGGTTATAAAACACTCCGTGGCATTGCTGACCGCCTCTTCCACGCTCAGATTGCGCTCCCGGACTTCCTTCCCGTATTTTTCCTTCAGCAGGCGGATGACGGAATCCCGCGTAATGCCGGGCAGGATGGAACCCAGGGGCGGTGTCACAACAGAGCCGTCTTTCATCAGGGCAAAGAAGTTGGACGCGCCGGCTTCTTCAATGTATTTGTTCTCGATCGGGTCCAGGTAGATCACGTCATCAAAACCCTCTTTTTTGGCATCCTGTTTGGGCCGCATGGTTACCGGGTAATTGCAGACCGCCTTGGCGTCCCCGGTGCCGTGGGGCGAGGCGCGGTTAATGTGTTTGGCGATCAGCTTGACCACCCCGACCTTGTCGAAGTAAGGACCAACCGGACTGGCGAAGATATAAAAGAGGTATTCCTTTGCGGCGCGCACGCCCAGCAGCGGCTCGATTCCCACGCATACCGGCCGCAGGTACATGCTGCATTTTCCGTCATTGCTTTTGGGAATGAAGTCTTTATTTGCCAGCACCACATCGTGTACCGCCTTCATAAACATCTCGGCCGTCAAGCCGGGAATGGCCAGTTTCTGAGCGCTTTTTTCGAAACGTTTGGCGTTCTCTTCCGGGCGGAAGAGCACCACGTTTCCTTTTTGACTGTAATAGGCTTTCAATCCCTCAAAAATTCCCTGTCCGTAGTTGAGAATGTTTGCCGCCGGCGAAAGCGAGATGTTGTGAAAATCCACAACGGCGCCATCGTCCCATTTTCCGTCGCGGTAATAGCTTTCGAACATTTTCATTTCATGGGCATGGGGATATAAAGAAAAGGTAAGATCGTTACAGTTGATTTGACGAGCCATTTTTTCCTCCTGGAATCATGAGATTTTGCTTTGTTATTAGATATACCGAATTCTCATTGGATTTCAATTTAAAAGAACGGCAGTCTAAAATAAATATGTTTTTAATTTTCTGGGGGGAAGAAGTGGTTTTCTGCCAATGGAGGACGGCGATTTGCAGCGGCAACCGGACCAGATGATTTTCCTGTTCTGGCAGCAGAGAACTTCTTTGTACCGTCGATAGGCGGCAGCGAAAAACAGAACTGTTTTTTCGCGAAAATAAAAATCTTTTTTAGGACAAATTCCGGGGAGGGCACATGCAAAATGACCGAAAGGGACTTCCGTCAGCAGATGTTATCGTCTTTTTCCGCATCCCGCTTGCGGCTCCATTTATCTTCATCCAGGGAGTAGGAAAATTCTTTGGCGGTCTCTTTCACATATTGCTTATAGGCTTTGCTTTTGAAATAGTCTTTCAGGCCGCGGTCCAGGGGAATGATCTGTTCGGCATTATGCCATTTGAACGGTTTGCCGTTTTCGAGCACGCAGTCCAGCTCCACCGCCCAGGATACCTGGGAGAGGGTCAAGCCGAACAGTAAATCACGTTCCATGGCCACCCGCTTGGCTTCATAGAGGGGATCGAGATAAAAGAAATGGCTGCTGTACATCTGGGCATTGTGGAAGTGTTCCGGTATGTTCAGCAGGCCCGCGGTCCGCAGCCGCCCGCACATGATAATCAGCATTTCCATGACCATCACCCCCATACCCAGGCCCGGGTATTTCTGTCCGGGCAGGCGGGGTTTTTCAGATGTGAAGGCTCCTTTGGGATTCTGCATGCACAGCCACTCCACCGCAATCCCCTCGAATGTCCTTCCATGAATGCGGGTCGGAAACGGCGGGTAAACCGTAACGTGCTTGCGTTTGACCACCAGTTCTCCCAGCAGATGGTCGGGCTGTTTCTTCTCGAAATAAAGCGCGATCCGCTGCTTGTAGGGATCCTCGGTATTGATGATCAGCTTGAAATCGTCATATCCCCGCCGGCGCAGCTCTTCGTATAAGCCGTATTTCTCGAGGGCATATTCAATTCCGGCGGGAGAATAATATCCCAGGAAATAGGGGGAGGCGCACTGCTGGGGGGTGCTGGTAAACAGATCATCGAACCCGAAGGAAACGTCCTTTTCCCGCAGCCGCCGCAACTGATGCGTGGTGAGCCGCCGCGCTATTTTGTGCAATTTTCTGGTTCGTTTTGACATAAACCGCTTTTACTTGCCTTTTATGATCACCCATTTAATAAAGTTATAATAAATTTTCCAGCTGTCGGGTCCGTAACCGCCGGAATTCAACACCACCAGCGGAATCTTTCGCTGCCTGGCGGCGCGGTAAACAAGGATGTCCCGCTCCAGCATTCCCTGTTCGCTGATGTCAAAATCCCCCAGACTGTCCAACTCGTAGGGATCGCTGCCGGCTACATACATAACCAGGTCCGGTGAAAATTCCTGGTAAATTTTATGGAGCTCCTTTTCTAAAGTTTCCAGATACTTTTTATCTTTGGTGTGGGAAGGAAGTTCAATGCCAATATTATGCGCCTTAGGCGGATTGTCCACCCAAGCGTCCGCGTGCATGGAGAAGGTAAACACGCTTTCATCATCTTTGAAGAAGAGAATGTTGCCGTTGCCCTGGTGATAATCCAGGTCCACGATGAGGGTGCGCTTTACCTTTTTTTCGATCTGCATTCTGCGGATAGCAATAGCAACATCGTTCAGCAGACAGAAACCTTCTCCCCGATCGGGGTGTGCGTGGTGGTATCCGCCCCCCAGGTTAAAAACGGTCATGTTATGCTGCAGCGCGTAGCGGGTCGCCAGCAGGGTGCCCCCGGTAACATAGCGGAAATATTCAAAAATATATTCATCCCACGGATTAACATAATCCAGATTCAATATCTCGCCCACCTTCATGGGGTCCCGCAGGCTGTCCAGGTATTCCCGGGTATGCACCAGGAGAAGGTCTTCGTCGGATATTCGCGGCGCGCTCAGCACATCCTTTCGCCGGATAAGTTTCTCGCGGATGAGCTCATCGCGGATTTTCTTGAACTTCATCACGTCGAACGACTGGCGCGAGTCGCGGGCCTGAATACCTGCGAAATATTCGCTCCGGTAGACGATCTTACAGCGCTTTCGGTGAAACAGATTTAGCCATCCCATCGCATAAATTCCTTTATATTCGAAAATATACTTTCAATTCCGAGGATTTGCAAGACATGGCGGTTTTTGCGGGAAAGTGTGTATCCTATATGCGAATAGAATCATCAAATCAATGATTGAAAACAGAAGCCTGATATGCAAAGAAAGAATAGTGGCAAATGAAATTTTCAATGAAGTTTTATACGTGCGGCTGTGTTATATTCTGCACAGAATTGTGGAATATTCTGCAGATGATTCGTTCAACAAAAATAAATGATTGTAAATAAGAGGGGAAAAAGAGATTAATATTTTGGCACGAACATTGTGCTGATTTGTTGGTTGAACATTAGTTCAAATAAATATGTTTGAGGAAAAACAAAAAATGAAATTTATAGATCCTGTTTGCGGTATGGAAGTCGAGCCTTCCACAGCCGCAGGTTTTTCAGAATATAAGGGAGAAAAATATTATTTCTGCGCCCCGGGCTGTAAAAAACGGTTTGACGGTGAACCCGAAAGATTTCTTTCATCGGCACATTTCGAGCCCATGCCTGCCATGGAAAGTCAAATGAAGGCGGCGTCCGGCGGTCAGAAAATGACCGGAGCAGGTTCGAAACTGGATATTCCCATTGAGGGAATGAGCTGCGCTTCCTGTGCGGTAACGGTTGAGAAGGCGCTGAAGGGCGTGCACGGCGTCAAACTGGCGGCAGTCAATTTTGCCAATCATAAGGCCACGGTAGAATTTGATGCCAATGAGGCAGATTCCGGCGGGCTGGTGGCCGCGGTCCGTTCGGCGGGATATGACATCGGCGGGGCGGAAACGCGCCTGGGAATCCGGGGTATGAGCTGTGCGGCCTGCGTGAGCCGGGTGGAAAAGGCCATTAAAGGCCTGCCGGGCGTGCTGGAGGCCAATGTGAACCTGGGCCTGGAGGAAGCCCGGGTGGTTTATGTCCCGGAGCTGGTTGACATTGACGCGATGCGGAAAGCGGTGGACGCCAGCGGTTACCAGGCGGTGGCGCTGGAGGAAGAGCAGGTGGAAGATGTGGAAAAAGAACGCCGCGAAGCCGCCTACAAAAAACTAAAAAGAAAGTTCATCTTTGCGCTCTCTTTCAGTATCCCGATTTTAATAATCTCGCTGACCGAAATGCTGCCATTTGTGTCTTCCCTGCCGCAGGAGGTCAGATGGATTCTGCTGTTCCTGTTAACGACGCCGGTGCTGGCGTTTGCCGGTTCGCATTTTTTCACCGGCGCCTGGAAATCGTTCAGGCACCGCGCCGCGGATATGAATACCCTCATCGCGGTGGGCACCGGATCGGCTTACCTGTATTCAACGGCAGCGACATTTTTCCCGTTTCTTTTTCCCGCGGGATTGAGGCACGTTTATTTTGATACGGCGGCGGTGATCATCGCGCTGATCCTGATGGGCCGAGTGCTGGAAGCCCGCGCCAAGGGGAAAACTTCGGAAGCCATCAAGCGGCTGATTGGACTGCAGCCCAAAACGGCGAGGGTCATCCGCAAAGGCGAGGAAAGCGATATTCCCATCAAGGACGTTCAGGTGGGCGATGTCATCGTGGTGCGGCCGGGAGAAAAAATACCGGTGGACGGCATTGTGCAGGAAGGACGCTCCACAATTGACGAATCGATGATCACAGGCGAATCCATTCCCGTGGAAAAGGGACAGGGAGATGAGGTGATCGGCGCTACTATCAATAAAACGGGAAGTTTTACTTTTTTTGCGACCCGGGTTGGAAAAAATACCATGCTGGCCCAGATCGTCAAGCTGGTGCAGGATGCCCAGGGAAGCAAGGCACCCATCCAGCGGCTGGCGGATATTATCGCAAGTTATTTCGTCCCCATCGTTATTTCAATCGCAATTCTGACTTTTATGCTGTGGTACGATTTTGGTCCGCTGCCGCACCTGACCTACGCGCTGATCACCTTTGTAACGGTGCTCATCATCGCCTGTCCCTGCGCGCTGGGACTGGCCACGCCCACTTCCATCATGGTGGGAACCGGCAAGGGCGCGGAAATGGGCATCCTGATCAAAAATGCGGAAGCCCTGGAAACCGCGCATAAGCTGACAGCTATCGTTCTGGATAAAACCGGAACGGTGAGCGTGGGCGAACCTGCGGTTACGGACATCATGACCTTTAACGGCATCAGTGAGGAAAAGCTTTTGCAGCTTGCCGCCACACTGGAAAGAGGTTCCGAACATCCGCTGGGGGAAGCGATTGTGAAATCCGCAAAGGAGAAAAATATCGAATTGGGAAGCGCCGAAGATTTCAACGCGATTCCCGGGCTGGGAGTCAGGGGCCGGGTGGAAGGCCGTGACGTGCTGGTCGGTAATCTCCGGTTCCTGCAGGAAAAGGGAATCTTTACTGACGGGCAGGTACAGACCGCCGGGGAATTGGCCGGGCTGGGAAAAACGCCCATGTATGTCGCGGTGGATGATAAGCTGTCTGGTATTCTGGCGGTTGCGGACCCCATTAAGCCGGATTCAGCTGAGGCCATAAGCCGCCTGAAAAAGCTCGGCCTGAAAGTCTTCATGATGACCGGCGATCACAGGCAGACCGCCGAAGCCATCGCCCGCCAGGTGGGAGTGGATGAAGTTTATGCCGAGGTGCTGCCCGAGCAGAAATCCGATTATGTGAAAAAGCTGCAGCAGGAAGGCTATATTGTGGGGATGGTCGGCGACGGCATCAACGACGCGCCTGCGCTGGCACAGGCGGATGTGGGAATCGCCATCGGGACCGGCACCGACATCGCCATGGAATCCAGTGATATCACGCTGATTCAGGGGAAGCTGTCAGCGGTGCCGCTGGCCATCCAGTTGAGCAAGGCGACCATGCGCAACATCAAGCAGAATTTGATCGGGTCATTTTTTTACAACAGCCTGGGCATTCCGATTGCGGCCGGGGTATTGTACCCGGTTTTCGGGATTCTGCTCAGCCCGATCATCGCCTCTGCGGCCATGGCAGCCAGCAGCGTGACGGTGGTTTCCAATGCGTTGCGTCTGCGGCGGTTTAAACCGTCGGAAAAATAAAAGTAATTCAGGGCTCCTGTGTCCGGCATGAGCCGGATGCAGGCGTGCTGGTTTTAATGAAAATATGATTTCAGGAAAATAAAATGGCTTTGGATCAGATCATTGTAACGATCGGCGGCATATCGCTGACGGCTTGGGTCATCTGGTATTTTTTTCTTTACGGAAGAAAAAAGAATACCTGAACCACCTCGTTATTTCCAAATAAGAAAAAAAGACCAATCGCGCTTGTCTCAGGAGGATTGCTCCTCGCTCTTGTCGTTCCCGCCTTTATCAGCGGATGTCACGACCGGGTACATTTCTGTTAGCTTTTCTCCTCCCTTTATGCCAAAATCCAGCGTACGTATGGGGAACGGAATTGTAATGTTGTTGGCATTGTAGGCCGCCTTGATATTCATGATCGCGTCGCTGCGGGCCTGCAGATAATCTGTTTGCTTTTTGAATCTTATCCAGAATCTGACCACGTAATTGATGGAGCTGTTGCCGAATTCCTCGTAATAGAAATCCACTGCCCGGTTAGTCTCCAGGTTGGCAACCTTTCGCACTGCTTCCAGGGTGATTCGTTTGACTTTTTCCAGATCATCGCCGTATGAAATTCCCACACTGAGATCAATCCTGCGCAGCCCGGTCTCGGAATAATTGATGATTGGATTCTGGAAGACTTCCTTGTTGGGAATGAGCACAAACTGCCCGTCGAACGTCAGGATGTCCGTCGAGCGCAGGGTGATTTTATCCACCATTCCCATATAATCATTGGTCTTGATGATATCGCCCACATCAAATGGCTTGCGGATGGCAATTAAAACGCCGGAGATAAAATTCTGTGCGATGTCCTGAAAGGCAAAGCTGAGCGCCAAACCGATAATGCCGGCACCGGCCAGAAGCGAGGTAACGGTTTTATTGAGCTGCAAAATCCCCAGTATAACGAAAAAGCCGATGATCAATGTTGTAATGGAGAGCAGGGAAGCGATCAGCCGGTTTATGGCCCCGGAGGAAGAGAAGCGGTCCAAGAGGTTCATCGCCACCTTTTTGATGATGCGGGAGGCAGCCATGAAGAAAATGAAAACCAAAACCGCGAGCACCAGATTCGGCAGCATGGAGATGATGGTGCCTAACCATGCTTCCAGTTTTTTCTGCAATAGTTGAAACGGTGCTACTACATCCATTCAGATAAGCTCCAGATTTTGAACGCATAAGGGACGCATAACTAATTCAAACTGTCTTCAGCAATCCGATTGTGCGAAATATGTATCCTTTTTATCCGGAATTCCAGTGTTTTTAAGCAGATATACGGAAATATTTATTTTGTGTCATCCGGGAATTCCGATTTGTCTGTCCGCTTAATTGCCTTTGCTGAGCGGGAAAGCAGGCTGTCCAGATAGACTTTCAGCGAATTCCAGTGTTCGGCAGTGACGGTATCCAGCTGTGCGGCGGCCCGATTGAGCTGGTTGTCCAGTAGGTCGAGCCGGTTCATTTTATGCTCCAACCCGATGATATTACCTTCGCTGATAGTGTCATCATCCGCGTTCAACTCCGCAATTCGGCGGGCCAGGCTGTCCATCATCCTCTCCACGCTCTGCTGATATTGCGTTCTTTCTTTCCTGAAACGGACATCCCGGTTACTGCAGGCATCGATAAAAATGATGCCCAGCAGGATGGAAAGAAAAATTAGGTGAGTGCGACCGGCAATCATGAATCGCTATTCCGCATCCGATTAATTTATTTGAATCTCCCTGAGATCGTGCATTTGAACTTCTGTCATGAACCGGAAAACAAAATACACCGGACTTCCGTACGGCTGACTCCGGTCCGGAAGTCCGAGGAAATGTATTTCACTGTGTCATGAGATGCTAGGTATTCGTCTTATTTTTCAATATTTACGATGGATTCTTTGGTAAACAGGTATTTCTTTAAATGATCAGGGAATTGTTCATCATTCCTCCGCAGCCACTCCAGCAGCATGGCAGCGTGTTCTTTTTCTTCATCCCGGTTGTGCTTAAGAATTTTTTTCAACTCCTCATCGCTGCAGGCATCCATTCGCTGGTTGTACCAGTCGATGGCCTCCAGCTCCTCCACCAGTGAAATGATGGCCCGGTGGAAATCCAGGGTATGTGGTCTCAGGTCCTCGAATCTTTCGTGCAGTCCTTCATGTGCCATTTCAATACTCCTCTTTTCTGTTTAATTTGTTAGATGCAGATGAACCTCAGCCTTGAACGGGAAATTCCAAAATGAATGTTTTCGGATGCCGCCGATTGCTGCTGTGAAAATAATAACTACACTTTTCAATGCAATTCGGGGAGCCTGGGTTCCGCCGCCCTCTTGTTCTGCTGGCCCGGCAATAATTTAATGGCGGTCCGCCATAAATAATTTTGAAAATTCCGGAAGGCAACTGTCCTTTCAGTGGTCAGAAATGGATAAATATTCTGAAATCATCTTGACTGAAATGCAACATTGGACTATATTCTCGCCGTGAAAATGAGATACCGTTACAATATTCTGGCCGTCGATGACGAGATATTCAATCTGGAATCCATCCAGCGGACATTTCATAATCTCTACCAGGTTTTTACCACCACTTCCCCCCGTGAGGCCCTGGAAATATTCCGGACGGAAAATATTCATCTGATCATTGCGGACCAGCGGATGCCGGAAATATCCGGGGTGGAATTGCTGGAGCAGATCAAGCAGATTTCCCCCCATCCCATCCGTATGGTGTTGAGCGCCTATACCGATATTGAGTACCTGATAGACGCCATTAACCGGGGTGAGGTATACCGCTATATCACCAAGCCCTGGGAACCCAACGATTTGAAAGTGACCGTCCAGAAGGCGCTGGAGCATTATCAGGTGATGATGGACCGGCAGGCGCTGACCGAAGCGCTGGAACAAAAGAATGCAGAGCTGAATTCCCGCAACCTCTCCCTGAAAAGGGCCCTTGAAGATCTGGAAGAGGCGCAGAACAAGCTGTTGGAGATGGAGCGTTTTTCCATTATCGGGCGCATGGCCGGTATGATTATCCACGATCTGAAGCAGCCGCTGGATATTATCCGCTCGGCCGCCGAGACGATGGCGCGGGTGGAGCTCGACACCCGGGAGCGCATCGAGTTTTCCGATATGATCAAATTCGAGGTGGAGCGTTTTCTGGAAATGATCCAGCAGCTTCTCGATTACAGCCGGGGCACGTTTTCGCTGGATATGCAAGAGATGCAGCTCTCCGATTTCTGGGGAATCATGGAAAACCGGGTCAAGAATTATCTGAGCAATTTTGAAGTCAACCTGCGGCTGATTGCCCCGGAAAGTGATGCCCTGATCCGGGTCGACTGGCACCAGATGCAGCGGGCGCTGATCAACCTGGTGCGCAATGCCAGGGAGGCGTTCCGTCAGGACCAGCAGACGGAAAAACCGGAAATCATCCTGAGTTCCGCGGTGAGGGATGACGAGGTTGTTTTGCAGGTGCAGGACAATGGTCCCGGTATTCCCGATGAAATCCGGGAAAAGCTGTTCAATCCCTTTATTTCCGGGAAGAAGAATTCCGGTATCGGACTCGGTCTGGCAATCGTTAAGCATATCGTGGAAGAGCATGACGGCCGGGTTGAATTTTCCACCGCACCGGGAAAAGGCACCTCCTTCAGCATCATTCTAAAGCAACTGGATAAACCCGCTGAAAAGCATGACAAGCTTTGATGAATGGTAATTTTAAGGGGATGAAATTTTAATTGCTTTCCGGCAATATCCTGACATATCATTAAATCATATATTTCATAAATAACGAACACTTTTCTACCGCAGATTACTTTTTACTCGATTTGACTATTGTGAAAGTAATCTTCAAATTTTGTTGAAAGCGGTATTTTCAAAATATATATTATGCGTTCAGGAAATAAGGACTTAATCCAACAAAATTGAAGAAACTAAGGTGAGGAGAAAAGCATGCCCAAGTATCGGATTGCCTGGTTGCCGGGAGACGGTGTCGGTAATGATGTTATGGAAGCTGCCCGTATGGTGCTGGACGAATTGAAGCTGGATGCGGAATACATCCACGGGGATATTGGTTGGGAATTCTGGAAGCATGAGGGAAATCCGCTTCCCGACCGCACCATCGAAATGATGAAAACTACCAACTGCGCCCTGTTTGGCGCCATTACCTCCAAACCCAAAGAAGAGGCGGCCAAGGAACTGGACGCGCAGCTCCAGGGAAAAGGATATGAATATTTCAGTCCCATTGTGCGCCTCCGGCAGGAATTCAATTTGCACACCAATATGCGGCCCTGTAAAGCCTATCCGGGAAATCCCCTGAATTACAAGGAAGGGATTGATCTGGTGATTTTCAGGGAAAACACCGAGGGGATGTACGGCGGCGTGGAATTCCATCCCATTCCCGAAGAGGTATTCAATGTACTGGACAAGAATCATCCCAAGATGAAAAAATTCAAACAATATGGGCTGGAAAATCTGGCCATGTCAACCCGCATTATGAGCCGGCAGAAATGCGCCAATATCGTCCGGCAGGCATTTGAATATGCCCGGACATTCAAACGGAAATCGGTGACGGTGGTGGATAAACCAAACGTGCTGCGGGAAACCGGCGGTCTCATGATCCGTACCGCCCGGACGGTGGCGCGGGACTATTCGGATATTCCGCTGTGGGAAACCAATATTGACGCGCAATGCATGTGGCTGCTGAAAAATCCGTTTGATTATGATATCCTGGTCGCGGAAAACATGTTCGGCGATATCCTCTCTGACCTTGCCGCGCAGCTGGTGGGCGGACTGGGTTTTGCCAGCAGTGCCAATATGGGCGACAAGTATGCGGTTTTCGAGCCCACGCACGGCTCCGCTCCCAAGTATGCCGGTCAGTACAAGGTGAATCCCATGGCCATGCTGCTGACCACCAAACTTATGCTGGATTGGCTGGGAGAAACCGGTATGGCCGGACGGCTGGAAAACGCCATTGCCACGGTGATTAAAGAAGGCAAGGTAAAAACTTACGATATGGGCGGCAGCAACACCAGTCTGGAAGTTGCGGAAGCGGTCGCCCAGAAACTGTAGCCATTTTCAGGGGGTGCCGGCTTAGGAGAATTCAATCTGATCGAAATAAAAAAGGGGATTTTCAATTGAGAATCCCCTTTTCATTTATGTCTTTTTTTATCAACTATTCTTTGATGGCCAATATCTTTTTGTATTCTTCCTGATTCTTAAATACCTGGTCTGCCTGGCTGATCGCATTGTCATATTTCAGCATCGTAGCGACGCGGGCGGAGGAACCGCCTAATTTCTCGGCAAATTCCGCTTCCAGGGCTTCTTTGATATCGGTTTTATCCCGGGTGAATTCCTCCTGTTTTTCTGTCTGCAGCTTCTGGAGGGCCACTTTCACCAAATCATTCAGGTCAGCGTTATAATCCTTCTCTTTGGAAATATCCAGGAAATTCCTGAGGTCATCTTCACCTTCAATTTCGAACTGCATATTCTTTGCTGTCAGGTAATTTTTGAATTCCTGCTGTATTTCATCGGTGACCGCAAAATCAGAGAGGCTTTTGATCTCGGGATGTTTCGCCAGATAATCCACCGTAAACTGGAAGAAATATCCGTTGGACCACAGATTAATCAAGAGCTGGTCCATTTTTTCGTTCTTTACTTCCACATCCGGTTTAATGCCGCCGCCGCCATGCACGACACGTCCGTTGTGGGTGAAATAATTTTTATGATTGTCATAGTCGGTGCTGTCGCTCAGGTCCGTAAACACATCCTTGTTCTTCTTATAATCTTCTTTCTGAATGCACCGGCCGGAAGGCACATAATATTTCGCAGTCGTTATTTTCAGGAAGGCGTCATTCATTTTGTCGATGGGAAACACCTGCTGCACCAGCCCCTTGCCGAAGGTGGGCGAACCGATAATCACGCCGCGGTCCAGGTCCTGAATGGCGCCAGCCACGATTTCGGAGGCGCTGGCGCTGCCGCCGTCCACAAGCACCACCAGCGGCGCATCGGGAAGAAGCGCTTTTTCGGGAGTGGTGAACACCGCTTCCCGCTCATGGGTGCCCCGTGTAGTGACAATGGTTTTTCCCTGGGGAACGAATATGTTGGCCACTTCCACCGCGGAGGCCAGCAAGCCGCCCGGATTTCCGCGCAGGTCCAGAATGACCCGCTCAATTTTGCCCTGCTTTTGAAGATCGCGAACGGCATCTTTCAGTTCGCCGCCCGCCTTATCGGAGAAGCTGGTCAGGCGAAAATAGGCCGTTCCCGGTTCCACAAAGCCTGCATAGGAGACATCCTTGATGATGATATCCTGACGGGTCATCGTCAGTTTAATGGGATCGTTCATTCCGGGACGCTGCAGCTCAATGGTCACGTCTGTTCCCACCTTCCCTCTGAGTTTCGTGGAGGCATCGTCGAGGCTCATATCTTTGGTTGATTCATCATCTATTTTGGTGATGATATCCCCGGCCCGGACGCCGGCCCGCTGGGCAGGTGTATTGTCGATGGGGGCAATAACAGTGATTTTCCCTTCTCGCTTACCGATCTCCATTCCCAGACCGCCGTATTTCCCCTTGGTAATGACTTCCAGCCGTTCGCTGCCTTTCTCCTCGAAGAAGACAGTGTAGGGGTCCAGTTCATCAACAATTCCCTTAATGGCGGATTTGCTCAATCCTTCCGGATCAACTTCATCAACATAATTCCTGGATATGGTCTCGTAAACCTGCTTCAGATAAAACAAGCCTTTATCTACTTTGAAATAATTCTCGTCATTGTCCGCAAAACTGCTATTCAGAAACCAGGCTGAAGCAATCAGAAGCAATGCAAGAATTGCCCACCTGGGCCACATATTCTTTCTAAACATGTTTTTCCTCCACTTGAGTCATTATAGAGTATAACTCAATCTCAATAAAAAGTTTCTTGCTAATATAGAACAAAATCCGGCAGAAGGGAAATTACATTTTTATTCGTTATATCGTGCCCAAAGTCAGGAAACCTTCCCGGCCATTATTATTTATTTGTCCGGAAGTCTTCCAGTCGGATCGACCAGATTTTCATAATTTCCTGCCATATAATTTCCGCTATTTCCATGCGGTTCCGGTTCCCATCGATTCGTATGAACCTTTGCGGCTCCTTGTTGCAGAGATTCAAAAATCCTTCGCGAATCCTTTCAAAAAAATCGAGGCCGCCGCTTTCCAGACGGTCCTGTTCGCCGCCGCGAGATGATTTTCTCTTGGCGGCCTCTTCCGGAAGTATATCAATGTAGAAAGTGCGATATGGAGTGAGGCCGGAAGTTGCGAAGCGATTCAGGGTGCGCACCACCTCAAGATCCAGTCCGCGGCCGTATCCCTGGTAGGCGGTGGTGGAATCGTAGAAGCGGTCGGCGATGATGTATTTCCCCTGTTTCAGAAGGGGGATCATTTCCTGGTGGACGAGCTGGGCGCGGGCCGCGGAATAGAGAAGAATTTCCGTTTTCTCCGTCATCTCCCGGTGGACGGGGCTCAGCAGGATATCGCGGATTTTTTCGGAAATGACCGTCCCGCCCGGTTCGCGAAGCAGAATCGGTGCGATTCCGTATTGATTAAGCTTTTCCAGCAGCAACTGGATTTGGGTGCTCTTCCCTGAAAAATCAATTCCCTCGAATGAGATAAAATTTTTATGGCGTTCCATGATTCGATATTCGTTTTGGTTGTTTATCAGAAATTTTTAACTATTAGTCAACGAAGATCTCCGCGTCACCTGCAAATTCGTTTTAATTTCGTCGCGGGGATCAAATCAGGTCCATAATTTTCCAGTTTTTCCCTTTGAAGCGGAAGACATTTAGTCCCAGCCGGACACTCTCATCCACCGCCTGGATTGCCCACAGCCCGACCAGCCCGAAATTAAACACAAAAGCCAGCATGTAGGCGCCAAAAGATTCAAAAATGATGACGCTGAAAATCGAAAGCCACATCAGCCAGGCCAGGTCGGCGCCGCCCCGCAGGTTTCCCGAAAAAACGATATTCACTGCCTTGGGAATCTGCACAACGGCAAGCGCCAGAATCACGCTGCTGCCGTAGGTGATCACATCACTGTTGGAGGTAAAGGCCTGCAGGATATAACGGTGAAATACTAACAGGAGCGCCGCCACGATGAGCGCGGCGATCAGCGCCACTCTCCCCGCCAAATGGCCGGTATGCAGCGCCAGGCTTTCATCATCCGCTCCCAGGTTCTTGCCCACCATGGTCATGGAGGCCAGGCCGAATCCCTGAAATGCCATTGATAGTACGGACTGTATGCGCAGGAAAACCTGGTGAACCGCCAGGGGGATAATTCCCATGCGGGCCGCAAAAAAGCTCAAGATAAGCTGGCCGAATGCCCAGACGAGCTGTTCCACCGTCGTAGGCACGCCAAGTCTAAAAAGTCGTTTAAAGGTTTCGAAATTGGGCGTAGCATATTCCCGAAAGGAGAGAAACAGCACTGACTTTCGGCTGCGCAGGTAATAAAGCGTGAGAATGAATCCCACTGAATGGGCGATTCCCACGGAGAGCGCGGCGCCTACAGTTTCCAGGCGGGGGAAACCGAGATTTCCGAAAATCAGCAATGGCAATAAAATGATGTGAATCAGGTTCGCCACCACATTTATTTTCATGGTTATCATGGTGTCGCCAGCCATTCGCATAATTCCCAGGGCAATAAAATTGATGATGAAAATCGGTGAAAAGTAAGAGGCAACTCTCAACCATTGCGCGCCGTATTCGCGGGCGATAGGTTCTTCTTCCCTGATCAGCAGCATGACCTGTGTTCCGCCGAAATACCAGATAAGGCCGATGATGATGGACATAATGGTCCCCATCATGAGGGCCTGCCCCAGAACATGATTGGCGTTCCAGCTATCTTTTTGTCCCAGATAGCGCAGAATAATGACCGAAGCGCCCATCACAAAGGTCAATACCACTGCAAAAGTCAGCAGCACAATCTGCAGCGAAATACCGACGCCCGCCAGAGCCGCTGCAGACAAGTGCCCGATAAAGATGGCTTCAATAAGCCAGGTAATTGTCTGGGAGGAAAGGTCGATAACGGCGGGAAGAGAGGTCTTGAGCAGTTCTCGTAATGGTGATTTTTCCGCTGTCATTCCATTTCCATACAATTAATTTCCTGATGCTGTATTGGCTTCTCCCTTACAGAAACAAAAAATCCCGAATATGCCGGGCTTTGATAAATCAATACTGAATTCCGCAAAAAATAAAAAAGGGAGGACACGCAAAATCAGTATCCTCCCCGGTAATTTTATTAGCGGTAATATTCGTAGTAGTCAGCACCCAGGTGGGTAATTTGTTCTTCGCCCATCATGTAGCGGAGGGTGTTCTTCAGTTTCATCTGCTGGATGAAAAGATCGTGCTCGGGGTAGAGATCCGGCAGGTGCATGGGGCTCTTGAAATAGAAAGAGAGCCATTCCTGAATGCCGGAAAATTTGGCGCGTTTGGCCAGGTCCATGAACAGACATAAATCCAGGGCGATAGGAGCGGCCAGGATACTGTCGCGACACAGGAAATCAATTTTGATCTGCATGGGATAACCCAGCCATCCGAAAATATCGATATTGTCCCAGCCTTCTTTGTTGTCACCGCGTGGCGGATAGTAGTTGATCCGCACTTTGTGGTAGAAATCCTTGTAGAGTTCGGGATAAACTTCCGGCTGCAGAATCTGGCTCAACACGGACAGTTTGCTTTCTTCCTTGGTTTTGAAGGATTCCGGATCGTCCAGTACTTCACCGTCCCGGTTGCCAAGGATATTAGTGGAGAACCATCCCTGCAATCCGATCATGCGTGCCTTTAATCCCGGCGCCAGAATGGTTTTCATGAGAGTCTGTCCCGTCTTAAAATCTTTGCCGGCAATCGGCGTGTTGGTTTGTTTGGCCAATTCATACATTGCGGGAATGTCGGTGCTTAAATTAGGGGCACCATTTGAGTATGGAACTCCCAGTTTGAGCGCTGCATAGGCATAAATCATACTGGGGGCAATGGCGGGGTGATTTTCCTTCAGTCCTTTTTCAAATGCTTCCAGGCTTTGGTGCACAGCTTCCGGTTTCAGGAAAATTTCAGTGCTTCCGCACCAGACTGCCACGACACGATCCAGATTGTTGTCCTCCTTGAATTTCCGGATGTCGTCCATTAACATCTGTGCGTAGTCCCATTTGGTGTTGGCCGATTTGATATACTTGCCGTCCAGTTTCTTTACATAATTCCGGTGAAAAACGCCTTTCATGGGTTTAATCGCTTCCAATTCAGGCCGGATTTTGTCCAGTAATTCCTTCTCAAGCACGCCGGCATTAAGCGCGGATTCATAGGCATTGTCTTCAAAAATATCCCAACCACCAAAAACAATGTCTTCCAGCTGCGCCAGCGGTACAAATTCATTTATCATCGGTACGCGTTTCTCAGTGCGTTTACCCAGGCGTATGGTGCCCATTTGGGTGAGCGAACCAATAGGTTTAGCGATGCCTTTGCGTATCGCAATCACGCCTGCCATAAATGTGGTGGCAACGGCTCCCATTCCCGGAGTCAAAATTCCCAGTTTTCCTTTCGCCGGAGCAATTTCCACTTTTGGCATCTTTTCCATAACAATCTCCTTATGATTTTATCGGTATAATACTGAATACTCTCTTACAGCACACTAACAAAGACAATATCCCAATGGACTTTACTGCGAATTATTTAAAAATCAAAAATGATTATAACTGTTTCTAAACTCCCACATTCTCTTCGTGCCTGGATTCCATCCTTTCTTTCTTTTCCAGTTTGTACACATGATGCATCCGCTGAATAGCCGTAAAATTGGCCAAAATGCCAATCATCCAGATCACGACCTCCAGCACATAAGGATGGATCAGAGAGCTTACGCCCACGTAGACAATTCGTTCCGGCCGCTGCATGATGCCCACCTTACAATCATAGCCCAGCCCTTCTGCCCGTGCACGCACATAGCTCACCATCATCGATCCGCCCAAGGCCAGGAAAACCATGATGCTGGTGTATGGGTGATCTTTCTGAACAAAATAGATCGCGGTCCCAAGAAACATAAATACCTCGGAATAGCGGTCCAGGCTGGAGTCCAGCAGGGCGCCGAATTTTGAGGACAGTCCGGTTTTGCGGGCTACTTTCCCATCGATAATATCGCTCAAGCCGCCCAGCAGAATAAACAGGCCGCCCAGCCGGATGTCGTGCTTGGCATAAAAAATAGCGCCGATGAAAGAAATGAATAAGCCCAGGATAGTAAAGTGGTTCGGATGAACATTAAAACGGACGATTAGTTCAATAAACGGATCAATTATTTTGATAAACCATTTTTGTATGGAGTCAGGCAGAACGGTAAATTTTCTTTTTGCCATTTTCTCAATTCTCATCTTTCTGATTTAAATTCGGTTGAAATTTGGTACCCGCCACCAGCAGAACAATTTCACCTTTGAGTTTGCGTTCTTTTAGATTTTGCAGAATATCCTCGGGAAAACCTCTGATAAATTCTTCATACATTTTGGTCAGTTCCCGGGCGAGCACAATATAACGATTTCCAAAAATTTTTACAATATCTTCTATAGTTTTTTGAATCCTGAGAGCCGACTCATAGATGATGATGGTGCCTTCCTCGGCGGCCAATTGGGAGAGGCGGGTCTGCCGTCCCTTTTTTCGCGGCAGGAAGCCCTCGAAGACCAGCCGGTCCGTCGGCAAACCGGAGGCTGCCGCCCCGGCCAGCGCGGCGGAAGCGCCGGGGACTGGAACGACCTGCATCCGGTTCCGGATAGCGGCTACTACCAGTTTGTGTCCGGGATCGGAAATAAGCGGGGTTCCCGCCTCCGACACCAGTGCAATATTCTTCCCAGCATTTAGTGCTTCAATAATCTGGGGGATTCTCTTTAATTCATTGTAGGAATAGTAACTGAGTATCTTATTGGAAATTCCGAAATGGGACAGAAGGCGTTGGGTGGTTCGGGTGTCTTCAGCCAGCACAAGATCACATTCCTTTAAAATGCGGAGCGCGCGAAGGGTGATGTCTTCCAGATTTCCGATGGGAGTGCTGACAAGGAACAACTTTCCGGTTTCGGTTGGCTTTATCGTTTCAATACGTCCTTCATTATTGGTCTGACCGGCAAAACACCTTTTGTCTTTATCAAAGCTTTCAAAGGTAGAACCATCTCCCGCAAATGTCAAATCTTTTCAAAAAATATTCATTGATAGTCAAATGGCCTTTTGTATCAGCCGAGCAGTGTCCTGAATGTTTTTTGGAATCCGTCAAACTCATTTTCGCACTCCGGCAGATTGAAAGCTGCCAGTCAGCATCGTGGGGATTGGCTGATCTATATTTGCCGGGAAAACCTGCAGATTTTCATGTTTAAGCATTGTAATTATCCGATTTCACCGGAACATGGTCATGAACAAAATCAGAAAATTTAATGAAAAACTCATATATCCTTAATGATGCCGTAACTTTCGATGATTTAATTAAATCCAATGAAAGTCGAAGAATCAAAAATGCGGAATTGTGAAACGAGGATCCTGGAACTTTATAATCAATTTAAGCTTAGAGCACAATGTATTCTGCAAAAAATTGAACAATTCGGAAACAAGGACGATAATTCAGAGAAGCAATGTTCCATGATTTTTCAAACTCAAGCAGTTCAATATATTGAAATTTATCACAACTTGCGGAATTTATTAATTTTAACTTACTCAAGTCAAATTAACTCATGGAGGATGAATATGTCAGCCAGAAATATCTTCAGGGTAATTCCCAAAGGAAGAAAATGGCAGGTGAGAAAAAACGGCAGTATACTAAGCTCGCATGCACAGAAGAAATGTGCTGTCGAGGATGCGGTCCAAATGGCGGAGGATGTCATTTCCAGTCAGGTGATTGTATATCGCCCGGATGGCTCTCTGCAGAAAGGATTCGTAAACTGATAAAAGACGCTGCCGTTTTTTGTCAGTTTTTTTCTCTCCAATAATTTTATTCACTATAATATTGAACGGATTATTATTTTTAGTAATATTTCACTCCGTCATCTTGCCAATATTCAGTTTCCCTCCCTATTTATGTTATAAAATTGTTGGTAATGTTCAAAATTGCGTAAGGGTCATCCTTTGGCAACATAACATAATTGTGGTATGAATTTTGAAGTTGCTGTGAGAGACAAGTAGTTTTTACAGAAGATTTAATGGCAGGATAATAATGAAAAAGCAACTTTTAATCAGAGATGTCACATTACGGGACGGACAGCAATCCCTGTTTGCAACAAGGATGCATCAGAAACAGATCGACCGGGTACTTCCTTTATATAGGGAGGCAGGATTTTACGCGATGGAAGTGTGGGGCGGTGCGGTACCGGATTCGGCGATGCGTTATTTAGATGAAAATCCATGGCAGCGCCTGGAGAAAATCAAGGAAACCGTAAATGGTTCCACCAAATTGACAGCACTTTCGCGCGGCCGGAATCTGTTTGGCTACAATCCCTATCCGGATGAGGTTATCGAGGGATTCAATCGTCACGCAATTCAGGCGGGCATATCGATCATGCGGATTTTTGACGCCCTCAATGATGTGGAAAATATGAAATCCACCGTCAGCTATGTGAAAGAAAATGGGGGAATCGCCGATTGCGCGGTTTGAATCCGAAGAATATCTTTTCTGCCCGCTACTTTGTGGGCAAAGCGAAGGAAATGGAATCGCTGGGCGCCGATATCATTACCATCAAGGATATGGCAGGCTTGATTTCTCCGGCAGCGGCAGGCGAACTGATCCGGGCTTTTAAAGATGAGATTTCCGTGCCGGTGAATTTACATACCCATTGCACTCCCGGTTATGGACTTGCGGCGGTTCTGGTGGCGCTTGTAAATGGGGTAGACATTGTGGATACTGCCATCATGAATTTTGCGGGCGGACCCGCTGCACCGGCTTTTGAGCTGGTTCAGATTTTTGCTGAGAAACTGGGATATGAAACTAATATAAACCTGGCCGCTGTCGGAAAGATTAACGCAGAATTGGGGAAAATTCGCAGGGAATTGAACCAGTATGAGCAGGGGAGCAGCTTCCCCAGAGAATTCAATATCGCGGAAGATAAACTGCCGCCTGAAATTGAAGAACTATTTGACACGGCAGTGGAAGAGGCAATAACCGGGGACATGCCTTCTCTGCTGGAAATTGTACATCAGATCGAGCGGTATTTTCAATTTCCCGAACCCAATGAAATCGTAAAACACGCGCAGATTCCTGGCGGCATGTATACCAATATGGTTGCGCAGCTGAAACAATTAAACCTTGAGAAGTATCTGGATAGAGCATTAAAAATTGTGCCGCAGGTGCGAATGGCCGCCGGCTGCCCTCCTCTGGTAACGCCCACCAGCCAGATCGTGGGCGTGCAGGCAGTCAATTGTATCGTGGACCAGGCGAACAATAAACCTTTTTACAGCACAAAATCAACCCAGTTTATCAATTTGGTAAAGGGGATTTACGGAAAGACACCTGTACTAGTGAACCCGGAATTCAGAGAGAAAATAACAGGGGAAAGCGTTGAAACGCCCTTCGATCCGGTGGAATATCAGAAACCGGAAAACACTACTCTGGCAGAATTCGGTGATATTGAATTAGCCCGGGATGAAAGAGAAATACTGTTGCTGGAGCTTTTCCCGGCAGTGGCGGCCGGCTTCCTGAAAAACACGCGGGAGAAGGAATACAATAAAAAGATCCGGGAAGAGGAAAGAGCGGAGCAACAGGCAATCGAGCAGCAAAATATTGATTTGGCTATTGGGCTGAGCGGGAATTATCTGGAAGAGGAAACCGACGAAACAATTGGTTTCAGACGATAGAAAGAGCATTTCAGAAATTTCTCCTCTGAATTCGGTTTTGATG
>JARRQT010000007.1:0-29039 GCA_037381445.1 Calditrichia bacterium | reverse complement strand
TTTATGAAATATACTTTATAAATTCATTTTATTATATTCAGAGTATCTGTAATTCCGGGTAAGGAAATCATTCAGCAGCAGACTGCGATATCTGACTGCAAAAGGAACTTTTCATCATCCGGAGTGTCTAACAAACGCAATTTAAATGGGTTTTGACAGTGGATTCGAGAGCCATTAAAAATTTGTTCTTTCTGGCAATGTTCCTGAATATGCTGCTTTTCTCCGCAGGAATACAGGCGGCCCACCTCAAAAATGGCTCGGATATCCCTTCCGAATTCCCGGCCGTGCTTCTGGAATCGGATGGAATAAACTGGGCCGGGAGTACGTCGGGCAATTCTCCGGAAACGTTGCACCTGGGTTCTTTTTCAGGCCCGGTTCCATTCGTGATAAGCCAGGAAATTCTTCTGGCTCCGGAAGTATACCGAAGTTACATATTGCATAATAAGTTTCTGCATTTCAATATATCTATTCCTTTTTACAAATACTCGCTTCGGGATTTAACCGAAGGGGGATAATTCCCTTCTCTTTTTTAATCGTACAAATTGTTCAATCTGTTTTCCGCGAAATGCCGGAAAATGATCCTGATATGACTTAGAAAAGAAGGGAGAATTTATCATGCATAGTTTATTTGCAAATATATTTGTTATTGTGGTCGGAACAGTCTTGTTCATACTCATGATTTACAGTTTTTATATGGTGCTGACTTCCAAGGATGAGCCCGAGAATACCGGGAAGACTGCCGAAGAGGAGCAGAAGACAACCGTGAAAACACATGACAAAAAGAAGAAAAACGGTCGCAAAAAAGCTGCCTGATGAAGCGGTTTAACTTATGGGAATGTTGTCCGAATATTATTTCCGGATAGCATTCCCATATTATTTATCAGTCCTGTAAGCCGGAAATATGTAAGTCCTTATTTGCCAGGACCCGGCTAAATTCGTCTTTTCGTGAGCGACCTGCTGAATGAAATAACGGTTCCCGCGATGAGAAGGATGGTTCCCAGCCACAGAATATTCATGAACGGTTTTTTGCTGACCTCCACGGTAAGCTGCTCCGCCGGACGGGCATTGGAGTTCTGACCGGCATGTGCATTCTGAACGGTGAGTTCGATACTCCTTTGATCCGCGTTTAGCCGGGAAAGAATGAACGTCGGGCGGGTGGGGCTTTCCAGGGGCAGAGTTGCCGGCTGATATTCCCTCTTCTGCCCTTTAAAATAGAGGACAGGGGTGATATTAAACTTCTGATCTGCGGTGGATACTTCCAGATTGGCACCGACCCCAAAACCGCCTTTTTCCGAATGATCGCCCATGCGGTAATCGGTGAACAGAATCTCGTAGTCGCCGATTTGCTTCTTTTCTCCTTTTTTCAATATCAGGGTGTGGCTGCCGGGCATGTTCGACACGGATCTTCTTTCCAGCGGAGAGACATAAAAATCCTGCCAGATTCCTCTGATCACATGAGGTTCGTGCATCATGGAGCGGTTGTATTCGCTGAGATACAATCTGGGCCGGGCCTGATAGATCTGATTCCCGTCTTTCACCTGAATGTTAATGATATTTTTGCCGTTAGCCCGGGGAGACATGCCTTCATAGGTCAATTCATGGTCCAGAACGGTGACCGGCTGGTTTGAAGTCAGATTTATCATCTCCCTTTGTTCAAATTGTCCCGAGATGACGATGCCGACCAGCAGCAGCCCTACGCCCACATGGGTGAGCGGCGCAGCGGTGTTTTGCCATCCTCCTTTCAATTGTCGTATGAACATAATAAAATTGCTGGCAAAAGTGAAGGCAGCCATACCGGTAAACAGAATCAATAAAGGATCATACAGTCCAAAAGAATAGGCGATAAACATGGACGCCAGGCTGGTCAGTCCCGGAAGGATGAGATTCTTCAGGATGTCTTCCCCCGCCTTGTTCCATTTTATGAAAGGAGCAATGCCCAGCAGCAGTCCCATGATAATGCCAAACGGCAGATTCACCTTGTTGTAATATGAAATGTGCACCTGCGACGATTTTCCCAGAAAGCCGGTGATAATGGGCGAAGAGGTGCCGAAAAAGGTAAAGATTGCAGACCCGAGCAGGACAACCATGCTGTACAACAGAATGCTTTCCCGGTTGATCAGGGACATTTTGAGCGGAACGGAACCGATTTCTTGGGAGCGTTTGAGGAACAGAACCAGACTGAATGCCGAAGCCGCAACCAGAAAGATGATAAGATAGGAATTAATTCCCAGGTCCTGGAATGAATGGACCGAAAAATCGGAAAGCACGCCGCTGCGCGTCAGGAATGTGGCGTAGATGACCAGAATGAAGGTGAGAATGGCCAGCAGAAAATTCGTCCTTTTCAACTGATTGTTTTTCCGTTCGACCAGCACGCCGTGAAGCAGGGCCAGCGTGGTGAGCCATGGTATGAGCGAGGAATTTTCCACCGGATCCCAGCCCCAGTATCCGCCCCAGCCGAGCACCTCGTAAGCCCAGAAAGCCCCGATGATGATTCCCGCTCCAAGGGTCACAGAGGTGATGAGAATCCAGGGGAAGGCCTGCGGGATCCACTGGTCATATTCGCGGCGAACCAGCGCCGCCAGGGCGATGATCATCGGGAAGGTGGCTGTGGCATATCCCAGGAAAAGAATCGGTGGATGAATGATCATCCAGAAATTCTGAAGCAGCGGATTGAGTCCTGCACCGTCCGGGGGCGTCTGCGCGAAGGTGGCGAACGGACTGGCCTTGATGAGAAGAACCAGGAAAAACGCCTGCACGATATTCAGGAATATCATGCCGTAACCTTCAAACTGCCTGGCGGTTTTCATGAAAAATATCCCGGACAGCGCGATGAACAGGGCCCACAGCAGGAATGAACCCTCCTGACCGGCCCAGAACGCAGACAATAGCAGACCGAAGGGGAGATCGGAAGATGAATAGCGGTACACATAGGAGACCTGGAATTGATGTGTGATAAACAGGTAGAAGAGGTAGAGGGAAGCCGCGCTGACCATCAGAGTCATGAAATAGTAAAGATTCCGGGCCATCCCGAAACGGTTTTCTGGGGGATTTTTTTCTTTCTTTTTGTCTTTACGCGACGCGGGCAATCGTTCCCCGCGTAAGTAAAAATAGGCCGATGCAATAGCAGATGCCAAGGCCAGCACGATGAGCAATTGTCCGGTCAGCATTCAGTCTCCTCTATAATTGATAAAAAGATTATAGCCACGAATTATTGGCTTAGTTTTGGTTTGTGATATTTAACGCAATATTACACAATTGTCAAGAAGCTTTTACAATTGTCGGCGGGATGATTCTTCCCGTTTCAGCAGAAGCACCGCATTCTTTTCCCTTAGCCAGTGAAAAACCAAAATGATTCCGGAAACCGTGAGGCCGGGATACATGGGCTGTACTCCCAGCCAGTAATTCAAATTTGAAATGGAAGGGCTGATGGAAAGCGACTCCAGCAGAAAGAATAGCGAAATCCCGAAGGGCAGAATCAGATTGAGCAGCGCCAGTTTTTTGGGGAGCCTGAAAATGGAATAGTAGCTTCCCAGCACCGGTACCAGCATGGGAGGAATGAACAGTGTCCCGATGATATACCACAGTTGAATGACGGAAGGGAACAGGAGTGCCATGATAATTGAGACAAACGCACTGACCAGCAGTCCCGCCTGGGTGAAACGGACCTTAAATTTTGCCTCTTTCCGCAGCCTGGCGAAAAAATCATGTCCGATGGTAATGGCGGACAGCAGGAACATGCTGTCCAAAGTGGACATGATGGTTGCCAGCAATCCTGTGAGAAACAGCCCCGAGAGAACCGGCGGCAGGATCCGGTTGGAAAGAAGGGGATAGGAGAGGGGGGCATCAATATTCGAAAGGAGGGCCCTGGCATAAAGGCCTGTGGACGTGGTCAAAAAATCGAACAACATCCAGAAAAAAACCGAAATCAGTATGCCCCGCCTGGCAGTGTTCGGTGTTCGGGCCGCATAGCAGCGCTGATGAAATCCCGGGTCCACCAGCGTCCATATGGCGATGAAAAACCACACGATAATATACTGGGCGCTGTTGCCGCCGCTCAGGGTCAGGTGCAGCGGCGGCAGGTGCGCTCTCAGGAATGGCAATCCCCCGTATTTTTCCACCAGTTCGATGAACAACAAAATAAAGCCGCCAAACATCAGGGCAAACTGCAGTTTATCAGTGCGCACCACCGAATGGAATCCGCCGGAGAGCACATAAATCATGGAAAAAAGGGTTCCGATAATAATGCATATCCACAGGCTCCATCCGGTGATTAGTTGCATCATCAATCCCACCATCAGCACATATGCCGCGGGAAGGGTCATAAAAAAGGTAAATACGGTTCCGATAAATCCGCTGCGCTTTCCGTAGTGCTTGAATAATTGATCGGGGATGGAGAGCAACTGGGCCTTCCTGACTTTCGATGCCAGGAAAATCGCGAATAAAATGGCAAAAATGTAATAGGGGAATCCAAACACGAACCAGTTGGAAAGTCCGTAGCGATAGGTGAATTCTCCCACTCCCAGAATTCCTCCGTACCAGGTGGTGACCAGGGTAGCGATGAATGCGGGGAGCGTAAGCTGCCTTCCGCCCAGAATAAAATCATCTTCGCTGCCGGTTTGGGTTTTGTGCCTGAATCCAATGTAAAGAAGAAATATCAGATAAATAACGATCGGCAGAATTTCCAGTGGATGTAACTTGATCATGCTTCTTTCCGGACCCGTTTAATGCTTTTCATGAATGAATCCAATCGGAAAGCAATGGCTATGAGCGGATTCCAGTAGCAAATCATCAAAAATTCAATTTCTATATTATGTTTGATTATTTCGTCTCTTTCGGTACTTTATCGGTCCGGTTCACAAAAACCAGGAGCAGGCCGCTCTCAATGGTTATTTTAATCGGGTTTTGGGTGATGATATTACTCAGTCCTTCCCGCACCCCAAATTCAAGGATTTCATTTTGCAGAGAATATTTAAGGCCCCGGGTGGTGATGCCTTCAACTTTACCTGCCGGAAGAAGCGAGACATTTTGTCCCTGCTCGCCTGCATATTCAAACATCTTGCGAACCAGAAAAATCCGGGAATAGCGGTCGTGGATTTCCATGTTGAATTGCGTATCGTATCTCGCCAGAACAGATATGTTATTGATGGTATGATCCAGGCGGCCGCCGGTAACGCCCAATATAATCAGAGATTGTGCCTGCTGCTCCTGGCAGTAAATAAGTGCTTTTTCCAGGTCATTCATATTTTGCGAGGGACGCCGGATGAAGCGGGTTTCCGTGAGTTTGTCCTGCAGAAACTGGCCCCCGGAATCGAGATCGCCGATGACTACGTGGGGAAGAATGCCGCAGCCCAGCGCCTGCAGGGCGCCGCCATCGGTTGCAACAATTTGATCGACCGGCTCCTGACTGAGCTGCCGGAGCTGCCGGCAGTCCAGTTCGCCATTGGCAATCAGCAAAAAGGTTTTGTTATTCATGGGATTCCTTTTGTTTTAGGCGATCACACAGGAATTGGATCTTATCGGATTCGAATATGTTAACGCCTTTCAGTTCCGTTTTGGCGATTTCGACCATGCCGCGGGCGACATCCTTTGCCCGGATGGGTCGGTACTTTCGCAAATTTCCAATCATGAGTGGAGAAAAAACGCCCATGAAAAATTCACCGAGCTTCTCGCCCAATCTGAATTCTTCTCTTCTTCCCAGCAGGAGGGAGGGTCTGAAAATCTGGATTCCGTATACATCGATTTTTGAAACCGCCTCCTCCACTTCTCCCTTAACCCGGTTATAGAAAAGCCGGGATTGCGGATTTGCCCCCATGGCGCTGATCAGCAGAAACTGGGACGCCCCGTTTCCGGCCCCAATTTTGGCAAGCTGCAGGGGATAGGAAAAATCCACCTTCCGGAAAGCACCCTGTGAGCCGGCCTTTTTAATGGTGGTCCCCAGGCAGCAAAAGATATGATCGGATTTGACATCACCGATTTCCTTTTCCAGGTGCTCAAAATCAATCACCGCATTTTCCAGTTTGGGATGGGTTAAATCGAGAGGCCTGCGGGTAATTGCCGTGACCCGGCTGTATGCATTATTCATATGGGTTTCCGGTATTTCATAATTATAAGCGGGAAGAACAAGCTGGTGAATAACTCCTGCCGCGGCGCCCGCAATTACTGCCCTGGTTCAATTCGAAATCCGTTAATTTTGTCTGTTTGAGAAAACCGCTCAGCCCGGACAATCCAACTTAGATGTCCACCTTCATGTTCAGAAATATCTGCCGTTCAGCCGCCGGAAAGAACTCCTCGCCTTCACCATGAGTGATATACAATGTATCAAAAATATTCTGAATATGGAATTGAAAATTTATGCCGGATAGACCTGAAACATTGAAAAAAGTATATCCCAGCATCCCATTGAATACTGTATAGGGATCTACTGTGTTCCTTTCGTTTCTGTAATTGTCCGTATGCTGCTTTCCCACGTGCTGCATGCCGACCGAAGCGGCGAATCCCTTTTTTCTGTAGGTCAGTCTTGTATTTCCCAGCAAGTCCGGAAAACCGGCGATGGGATTGCCGTCCAGCGATTGCAGCGTGCCATCTGAAACGTATTCTCCATATTTTTTCAATTCGTTTTTGCTGTAAGTAAAATTTCCACTGAAGAGCAGTTCATTTGTGATATTCCCCTGCAATGCCAGTTCAACCCCGGTATGCAAAGTGCGGTCGGCATTGCCCGTGCGGGGCTGGCCGAACCGGTCCAACTGACCGTTTTTGATGATTTCATTTTTAAAATTCATATAAAACAAATTCAGGTGAACATGCATTTGCCCCCGGTTGTATCCCATTCCGATCTCAAAATCGTGGAGTGTTTCCGGTTTGACAAGCGGATCATTAAAGTCGTATGTGCCGGCCGGCGTTACATCGAACTGCGGCACCACCGCCCCCCAACTGTCCGGCGTGCTGGCTTCCGCAGCATCATAAAAATTTTTGAGCCGGGGTTCGCGGCTGGTTCGGGAATAGCTGGCAAATACATTCAGATTGCTGTTTAAAATATAATTCAATCCCGCCCGCGGATTCAGAAAATAGTAATCGACCGAGAAGTCGTTTCCGAGAAATTTTTCATCATACAGGCGGTAGCGGTTATAGGAAAGCTGCAAATCAAACATACCCATCAGATCCGGCCAGAACCGGTAGGTTGTATGAACATAGGGTGAAATTATATCCTTTGCGCCTTTGTATTCATAATAGTGCCGGTCGCCGATATAATTGAGGCCCGAATAGGGTCCTGAAACCGCCTGCGGCAGATCGCCGCTGCCCTTCTGGATTCGTCCCCAATGCAGGGAGCGGTGAAAGCGGATTTCACTTCCGGCAATGACCGTGCCGCGGGC
This sequence comes from Calditrichia bacterium, assembly GCA_037381445.1. Taxonomy (GTDB): domain Bacteria; phylum Calditrichota; class Calditrichia; order RBG-13-44-9; family RBG-13-44-9; genus JARRQT01. The sequence goes on along the minus strand of JARRQT010000007.1, from coordinate 21,669 downwards.
ATGGGTCCATTGAAGCTGCGGCATCCACCCTGCCTGCCTGTTGTCCACATAGGCCCGGATTAATATGCTCTGTGCATAGGCATTTCCGGGATCGCCCTGCACATCAAATCCGTAAGCCGGTGTGAGACGGTAATAGGACATGGGCGCCCACGATCCGTCATAATCGAAAAAGCCGAATCCCCGCACCGCGAATAAGGTATTGTTCACTTTCAGGTGATTTGTCAACTGGTATTCGTGAATCAGTTCCAGATGGGGCTGGTTGAAATTTTCAATCTCATCGGGGCGCTGAATGGGATTTTGCCGACGGGCGGAACGGTCCAGAGCCAATTCTTTTGAGATTCCGTAATAGGCCAAATGGTCTTCCACCGGACCGCCGTAAAAGTGCAGGCGGAGCGAAGACCGCTTGCCGAAACGGGCCGCGCCGATAAAGTAGCTTTTAAAGTCTGTCCAGGACTGCTCCCGGTATCCGTCGCTTTTTATCCGCGAAAAGCGTCCGAAGACAACATATTGATTGTGAATCAGTCCGCTGTTCAGGGAAAGGGAATACTTTTGCGTGTTGTAAGTGCCCTGTCCGGCATAAAAACTGATTTTCCTGTTCTGCGAGAACTGGGAGGTAACGATGTTCACCGAACCGCCGATGGCGGGCGGGCCGTAGAAAGCGCTTCCGGCTCCGCGCTGCACCTGCACGTCCTGCACGTTCCCCAGCAGGTCCGGGAAATCCAGCCAGTAAACGTTGTGGTCTTCGGGATCGTTCTGCGGCACGCCGTTGATCATCACTGAAATCCGCCGCTGCCCGAAGCCGCGGATGGAAAGATAATTATAGCCGATGCCATTGCCGTTTTCGGAATAAAAGGTGGTGGAGGGCAGTTCGCTGAGCAGGGCCGGAACATCCTGCGCGTAATAATGGGTCTGGATGTCTTCTTTTTTGAGGGTCAAAAAAGCGGCCGGCGTTTCGCCCTCGGTAGCGCGGGTGGAGACAATAATCACTTCCTTTCCTAGTATGGCGGAGGGCCGGAGCAGGGCGTCTATTTTGCTTATCTGGCCGGTTTTTACGCTGAGGGCCATTTTATATTTTTCATACCCCATGTAGGAAATTGAGAGCGTGTAATTTCCTGCAGGAACATCTTTCAACTCGAATTCGCCGTTTTCATCGCTGGTGGTACCACGATTGATCTCTTTTAATTCAATGTTCGCGCCGACCAGCGACTCCTGCGTTTTTTGATCTTTTATGCTGCCTGCAATTTTGCCGGTTTGAGCGAGCGCCGCCGAGCTGAATAACATAAAAATAAGGATAGAAAATATTTTCATTCTGCATACTCCTCTGTTAAACAAAAAAGCCGTTCCCCCGGCGCAGGGAAACGGCTTCGATATCGGAAAACAACTCATTTCAAACTCTATTTTTCGAAATCCATTTTCCTACGCCGGCATGATCCGGATCAGGTTCGAGGGGTATTTTCTCAGCTCCCGTTTTTGGAAGCACCCCCAACGGACAGCTCAAATATAAGAGAACATGCCGGAGAAAGCAATCTGGACAGAAGGAAATGATGCGACCCTGATCCTGTGTCTTTGCTTCAAAAAAATATTGTGGAATGGCCCTGATATTTGCAAACTTTTTTGAACGAATTTCGTCTCAATGAGGAGCATATGCTTCTCTGTCAGAAAAGAGGCGGCTCGACTGAGATGAAAAATTATCCCGGCTTTATACTCTGCATTATACTAAGTTTTGTATTTCAGGCAAATGCCGAATCGTCAGGGGGTAACCTCCCCGCTGATTTCCGGATTTGCGCCGTTCGGCTGAATGAGACGCCGGCCATCGATGGGGTTCTGGCCGAGCCGGTCTGGAATAATATGCAAGGGACTTCCCGTTTCGTGATGCGTGATCCCACTGAAGGGGGCCAGCCTTCGGAGAGCACGATGGTTTGGGTGGCATATGATAATGAAGCGCTCTATATTGCGGCGCGCATGTTTGATTCATCTCCGAAATCAATTGTGGCCCGGCTGGGGCGCAAAGATGTAGATATGAATTCGGATGCTTTCATTGTGTTTCTGGACCCCTACCACGACAAGCGAAGCGGTTACTACTTTGCTGTGAATGCGGCGGGCACCTATTACGACGGCGTGCTGATGAACGATGACTGGGATGATGATTCCTGGGACGGGGTATGGCAGGCGGTGACGAAAATTGACGACAAAGGCTGGACTGCCGAATTCCGGATTCCCTTTTCTCAGCTCCGGTTTCAGAACCGGGACAAGCACGTGTGGGGGATAAATTTCCGCCGCGATATTCAGCGGAAGAATGAGCGGGATTATATCGTCTTCACGCCAAAGGACGGCAGCGGTTTTGTCTCCCGGTTTGTGGATTTGGTGGGAATTGAAAGCATAAATCCGCCCCATCACCTGGAAATCCTGCCTTATGTCCGCACCAGGGCGGAGTATCTGCACCCCGAAGCCGGCGATCCGTTCAACGATGGGTCCAGCTATTCACCGGACATGGGAATGGACCTGAAATACGGAATCGGCAGCAATCTGACCCTGGATATGACCGTCAATCCGGATTTCGGGCAGGTGGAAGTGGACCCGGCAGTGGTGAACCTGAGCGACGTGGAGACATTCTTTGAGGAGAAACGTCCTTTTTTTATTGAAGGTGCTTCGATTTTCGATTTCGGATCCGGCGGCTCCAGCAGCAATTGGAGTTTTAACTGGAGCAATCCGGATTTCTTCTACAGCCGGCGGATTGGCCGGGCGCCGCAGGGCGAACTGCCGGATTACGATTTCGCGAGCATACCACAGGGAGCGCATATCAGCGGGGCTGCAAAAATAACCGGAAAAATACGGAACAACTGGAACATCGGGACGGTGCATGCGGTAACCCGGCGGGAGATGGCCAGATATGCCGTGAACGGGCAAAGATTCCGAAGTGAAGTGGAGCCGCTGAGTTATTATGGAATTTTTCGGGCCCAGAAGGAAATTAATAATGGACGGCAAGCGTTGGGCGTTCTTTCATCCTATGCCGCCCGGAATTTCAGGGAAGAATCGCTCCGCAACGATATTAACCAAAGTGCTTTTTCTTTTGGGATGGACGGCTGGACGTTTCTGGATAAGTCGAAGGTCTGGGTGGTAACCGGCTGGGGCGGGTTTTCGGATGTCCGCGGAAACCATGCGCGAATGGTTGAATTGCAGCGCAGTTCCCGCCATTATTTTCAAAGACCTGACGCCCGATATTTCAGCGTGGATAGTTCAACCAACCATCTCAGGGGATATGCGGGCCGGCTGTCCCTCAACAAGCAAAAAGGGAATGTGATTCTTAATTCGGCTTTCGGAGTTATTTCGCCGGGATTCGATATCAATGATGTCGGATTCCTGTGGCGGGCGGATTTGATCAACGCCCATCTTGGCGGCGGCTATAAATGGACCAAACCCGGCAAAATTTTCCGCTATGCAGAGCTGCTCGGGGCGGTTTTTCAGACCTATGATTTTGACGGGAATAACCTCTGGCGCGGCGTGTGGCAGCACGGCTATTTTGAATTCCTCAATTATTATCAATTGTATTATTCGCTGGCCTATAATCCGGTGACCTACAGCAATACCTTCACCCGCGGCGGGCCCCTGGTCCGGATTCCGGCCGGGTGGGAGAGAGAACTGTTTCTGGAAACAGATCACCGGAAAACCTGGGTATTTGTGTCCGGGACCTATGGCTATTACCGGAGTCCGCAGGAATATAATAATATGATCAGCGCTTCGGTGGAATGGAAGCCGCGCAGTAATCTATCCATTCAGGTGGGTCCTGAGATGGTCTGGAATCATGAATTTGCGCAGTGGGTAGATTCCTTTGAAGATCCGTATGCTATTAATACTTTTGGGAATCGTTATGTTTTTGCCAATATGAATCAAAGGGAATTGAAAGCCAATATCCGGGTAAACTGGACCTTTTCGCCCCGGCTGAGCTTTCAGCTCTATGCACAGCCGCTGATTTCCTCTGGCAATTATTATAATTATAAGGGACTGGCATATCCCCGCACATATGATTTCAATGCTTTTTCCGGCAATAATGTAAAACTTGCGGATGATACCTATACCATCGATCCGGATGGCGGAGGACCGTCGCGCTCTTTCGAGTTCGATAATCCGGATTTTAACTTCAGATCGTTACGGGGAAACGCGGTGCTCCGCTGGGAATACCGGCCTGGTTCCACCCTTTTTCTGGTCTGGACGCAGAACCGTTCCGAGTCGGTAGTGGATGGTGCTTTTGCCTTTAACCGCTCCGTCGAACGGCTCTGGAACGCGGCTGCTGATAATATTTTCCTGCTGAAGTGGACCTACTGGTGGAACTTATAAAATCTGCCGGATCATGCAACAGGCACATGAAACCCGGAATGTATCACAAGAAATTTGACAAACCGCGATTTTGACTTTAAATTGAAAAAGCTTTTGAAGATTTATTGGATTTGGCAATGCTAAATGCCGGATCTGATTTTGTTCTGCAAAGGATGGTAATGTTTTTATGTTTCATGCCTTCATCTCCGGAATCGATTCGGGACCGTTTCGCGGAGGTTCACACCCATTCGATTGACACTCCCCAAACCAGCCGGAACATTTTCATCCAGTACCTGTCGCCCGATTCCCAGCTCACTCGTCAGTATCTGATCCATGGTGATCAGTGGATGCTGGAAGGCGATATTGTTAAGTGGGACAACTGGCTGAATTTCCTGGGGCTGGAAACGCGCTACCGTTTTACCCGGCTGCGGGGAAGGTATTTGAGCACGGAAGAGGAAATCAGCCGGTCGCCGTCGATTTATTCGCTGGTTCCCAGGGAGAAGGATCCCTTCTGGGGCTTTCTGTACCGTCACGGATATCAATTTCCGTTTATCAGCACGGTTTACGGAAATGCCGTTTTCCAGCTGAATGGAAACAATAAAAACTATATGGTTTATGTTTCCACTTCGGGATTTGTGGTGCGCGAAAAGCAGGAAGCGGAGCGGAAAGCGCCCTGACTTACCGGATATCAAATCCTGATGATATGCGCTCCCAGAAGATTTGCATGGGAAGGATGACAGGTCAGGATAATAATCTGCTTCTCTTCTCCAAACCGCCGAATGGCTTCAGCCGCGTAATCTTGCCGTTCCGGATCCATATCCACCAGGGGATCATCCATGACCAGAAAACCATCCAGCTCCTTTAAAAAGTATTTGGCCATGGACAGCCGGAGCGCCAGTGCCATGCCGTCTTTGGTGCCTACCGAAAGATAATCGAAGGGCAGCTTCATTCCATCCTGCCGCACTACCTCATGCAGATTCCGCTCATCCATTTTTAAAAATTGGTAGCGGTTGCCGGTCAGCGGGGCAATCAACGATTTTATTTCGCTGATCCAGGGATCCAGCGTGTTGGCATCCAGCTCCGATTTTATTTTTTGAAACGTTTCCTGGATCTCTATAATGGCATTGCCCTCATCGGTCACTCTGGAGAAGTCCGCCTCCGTATTTTTTTTTTCCATGCCTTTCACTTTCGCCCGCTTCTCGATGAGTTGGTCAAGCAGATTTTCCTGGGACACATATTCTTTTTCCCATTGCTCCGCAAGCTGCTGATTTGCCGAAAGCTGGCTGCTCAGCTGTTCTTTCTTTGCCGCGAGATGGCCCGCTTCTTCGGCAATCTGCATCAGGGAGCGGGTCGCCGGAATATCCTGCAGCTTTTTGGCAGATTCCGCCAGCTTTTCGAAATTATCATCCTCGAGAATTTCAGCAAGCTGGGCTTTCAGGGTTGTTACGTCGTATTTCGCTTTCTTATAGGCATCCCGGCGCGCTGCCGCTTCAGGCAGATCCTTTGTTTTCAGCCGGTCCAGCAGCGCTTGATATTCCTTGCTGCTTTTCGAAAAGCTTTCCTGCAGTTTTTCAAAATCGGCCTCACCGGAATTCACCCTTATTCTCCATTTTTCATGTTCGATTTTGATCTGTCCGCCGGCGCTGAATTCCAATGGCTGTTCCGGCGTTGCTGTGAATGTGCCGGTTTCGTTCAGATCCTGTGCAACATTCAGCTCCATTTTTTCTTTCGCTTCCAGTTGCAAAGAGAGGCGGCCGGCCTTCAGGCTGGTTTCTATTCTGCTGATTCCTCTGCTCAAATTCTCCAATTTCCCAAAATCTTCATCGCTGACCGGCATAATTTCGCCCAGTTCCTTTTTGGCTTTCTGCAGTTCTTCCTTCTTCCTGGATGCTCTGCGGAATTTATCCAGCATCTTTTTTCCGGACTCGTAGAGATCAGCCTGTTCTTTCTCCCTTTGTAAAGAAGCTGATTTTTCCTCCAGTTCTTTCAAATTCTGGCTGCCATTTTTAATCGCCTCCAAAACGGCGGGCCATCCCCTGGAAATTTCTCTCAGGCCGTCCTCTTCTCTGCGGATTTCCTTTAGGCGTGCGCTGACGATCATGCACTGCCGCGCATCCTCTATTCGCTTTTTATTTCCCGAGATGAAATCCTTCAACTCTTTCACCGTACTGCTGACCGTTTGAATAGTCTGATTGATATCATCCAGCTGATGCTCATAAGTCAATGCGTTTTGGAGTTGATTTTTCAGACCTTCCTTCCGGTAATATGCCTCCAGAATTTTTCCCCGCCCCTTCAGCCATTGATTATCAATGTCCTTTCCTTTTTCAGGCAGATTGAGTGTTCTGTCCCAGTGCTCAAAGTATTCGCTGAATCTGCTTTGAATTTTGTCCTGCAAGCGGTCAATGGAAATACCGTCGGTTTCAAAAATTGCCTTTCGCAGGACAGCATTGAGATCATGGGTTGCCGAAGGATCATGGGCGATCGCTTCCAGCGTGCCGGTTAATTTGGATTGATAGGTGATGAGCACGGTATGATAGGTGCCTTCTTTCAGCACCAGAAGTTCCTGCAGCTTTTCACCGACTGCCGCGACATCGGAAATTTCACCCCCGTCAGGGAGTTTCAGTACGTTTGAATCTGTAGCGCCCCAGCTTTTTTTCAGGTGATACTGGGAAGCATTATGCAGGAAGGAGATCTCCCCGCGAATGGTATCACCGCCGCTGACGGGCATAAACCTGCTGATCTCGTTATTGAATCGCGGTTTGGAATATTTCACCGGCATGAAAAGCAGCATGCGCAGGCCGTTGACCAGCGTGCTTTTACCCGCTTCATTCGGTCCCAGAATGATGTTTAATCCCTCCCGGAAGTCGACGGTGAGATCGGATATCCCTGCAAAGGGATGCAGGCGGAGTTTCTGCAAAATCATATTTTTTCCCCCCTGATCAGGTCATAGGCAATCTGTAGAGAAAGGGGATTGCGTCCTTCCGCAGCAAGTGAGGTCAACAGCCGGTGAGGGAATGAGTCCTGGGTAAATTCCCGGTCGATGTCTTCCGGCGATATTTTTCGCAGCAGCCGCGAAGTGTCGGCCTCCAAATATAGAACCATTTTCCCCAGCCGGGGGATCAGTTTCCCGATGTTCTCAAAAAGCTCGCCCGGAATTCTTCCGCTTAATTTCAATTTTAGCAGTGTTTTCCCGCTGTCGGATTCCTTAAACTTCTCCACTATTTTTTCAATGCTTTGTTCATGGATTACCGTCTCTTCCAGGGTCACAAAGCGGAATTCCCCTGTTTTGACAGATTCATACTTTATCTCTTTGCCCGAATCAAGCTCAATTATCCAGGCATATCCCGGATGGGCGCAGTCAAAGCCGTCCGGCTCGGGTGTTGCGGGGAAAAATATCCGTTCACTTTGTCCGCGCTCCGCCGCCGGATAGCGGATATGGGTATGTCCCAGCAGCCACAAGTCTACTCCTGACTGTCGCAGTTCTTCCCGCGTCATGGGAAAATAATCGGCGTTGAAATCCGGGGACAGGCCGTCCAGCGAGCCATGCGCCATCCCGAGATGAAAATCAATTTCAGGGGACTTGGGAGCCTGTGCCACCCATCCGATCGAATTTTTCCGGGAATGTTTGCCGTGGCAGGGACCCGGATAAACCATGACGTTCAGATCGTACTGCCGCAAGTCGTAGGGCCGGCCCTCTTCCAAAAGAAGAGTGTTCTCCCCCATATTTTCTTTAAAAATATTCCAGAAATTTAATTCATCTTTCAGGCTAAAATCATGATTTCCCGGCAGGATCAGTACCAGCTTTCCGGAAAAATCCTTCAGAATGGCCGCAGCGCGGATAATATCCTTTTTTGCGACTTTCTGATTATCAATCAGATCTCCGGCAACCGCAAAAAGGTCAGCGTCCCGCTCATTCGCCATATTTACCATTCTGTGCAGCGTTTTGAAGCGTGCCTCAATGAGCTGCTGCTGCACTGCAGCGGGATAACCCCGGGTGAATTTCATTCCCAAATGGACATCGGCAGTATGAAAAATTTTTAGCGGCATCTTATAGAATTCCTCGGCATTAATTTGATGAAACGCATATTCTACCTTTGTGTGATAAAATTTAAGGAATCAGGATACTTTTGCAAACAGAAGAATAATTTGACCCGCGGGGCTCTGGAAACCGGATCAAAATTTTTTCAGGAGAAAGAGATGCATCCCCTAAAGGAAAATGCATCCCAGGTAATTTCGATCGTCGGAATATTTTGGATTACATGATGCAGATGATCATCTACAGGGATTCTCTGGAATCAGGAATGAATGCGGACATCCCCAAACAGAATCGATACCTGAATGCGGAGCGGCGGTTTATCTGCCGTTGAGCGGGGAGTTTCATACATTACATTTTTAAACAAGCCGCTTTGATAATCATCAAAGATCCGGCTGCTGCCTCCCATATAATTGGCCTTCACTTCCACCGGGATATTGTGAGGCACGCGAATTTCCACATCTCCGAATATCCCGTTAATACGCAGGCTGGAGTCTTCCTCAAACAGGGCCTTCGAGAAATCCAGATCGACATCCCCGAACACATTATTGGTAAAGAAAGATTTGATGTTTTTTCCGTCGAAACGCTGGCGGACATCACCAAACACATTGTTGTAAGTACTCGATGATCCCGAACCATATGGCCCGGATTTTCCGGAATGGACAGAGCTGCCGGAATCCCCGGATTTGTTTTCCCGGAAATCTTCGCCGAAGATTCGTGAGCTGCGACGATGGTCGAGCAAAATTTTTAGTCCGATGGCGATTAGAATAAGCGGCCAGAACCTGCGGATAATGTCCCCGATATCCAGATAGCCGATATTCTGAAACAAGAACAGCAGGCCGATAATAATTAAAAGTATTCCCCAGAAATAATTATGGCGACGATCTTCTCTTCGCATACTTTACTCCTCTACGATTCTTAATGATTTATGATTGATAGAATCAATGGGAAAATCAGTTGCTTTCAGCCGTTTGAATCTCGCTAAGCAGATCGTCAAAACCGGCATAATTCCCATCGGTTTCAACCAGCACATATTGTTGGGGCTGCAGTTCCTGGACGGCAAGTTTGGCCTCTGAACGCGTCACTTTTTTCCATCCATGGTCATTTGTTGTCGGCGGATGGATCCCGAGATTGCGGCAGAATGTACGCGAGCTTTCCTTTTCAGGAAGTTGAATGAGGGCAACACTTGCCGAACCGTGACTATCATCCACCGGAGCAATGAAGATTCTGTACTGCGCAATGTCCTGAAAATAATCCTGCCACCGGGAAAATCCGTTTTGCAGCCCCAGGGTCCCGCTGACCATTTTGATTTTTCTGCTGAAGGATTTGAAAAAAGGATTCCTGAAAAACGAGGGGATCACATCTCCGTCAAAGTCGATCTTGGTCAGCAATTTTTCTGCAATACCGATGCTGGCCTGCTGCAGTTGCTCGCTGCCATCGTAATTGGTGATAGTGAGCAAATAAGGGCCTTTGGCAGCCAGCAACTGGAACGGCGAACTGCAGCTAAGTTTCGGGAGTCCCTCTGCCGGGGGACAATTCCGCTGGGAAGTGGAAAATATGCCGAAAGCAGCTTCGGGCGTTTTCATCCGGTAAATCTCAACGATCAGTTCCTGTGCGTCATTTTTCAGCTCCTGAACTGTCAACTTCTGGAATCCGTATTCGCGGTAAATTTCCGCGCCGCCGTCGATGTAGCCGTAGAGCTCATTTTCATGATAAACCGTATTTTGCATCAGCTCCCAGCCAGGAAGCTCCTGTGTGGTGAGTGAAATGGCATCCGGTTCTGCGGCATTCAGCAGAAGGACCGGGAATAAAGAAATCAAAAAAATCAAGTAAGCAGATATTTGTTTTGCTTTGGCCATGTCAGCCTAAATCCTGTTGGTTTGTTAAATTCTATCCCAATCATGAAATTTGTTTTCTTATCCGAGGTTTAATTTCTGATGTGTGATTTTATCCAAATCAGCGGTCCCCAGTCCGTATTCCTGCGCCAGCATCATGTAGGCGGTGCCCCGCGGCGATTCTTCTTTCTGAACTTTCTCCGCCAGCCGTTTCTTCAGCACGATCTCGTACCCGATGCGGTCTATTGCCACCGGATCGGTCGCCAACAGAAGGGTATTATAATCGGTAAAAAACTGCGGTTTTGCGCCGGGACCGCCGTCAAAGCAGCCGCGGAAACCATCGGCAATATTCAGCACTACTTTGTCGCGCAGGGGCGGGAAACAGGGGACCTGTGCGCAGGTTTCCACCCACAACTGGTTGTGCAGCCTGGCGGTGTTGGATATGGATCCGAAGGCCAGGTTTTTAAGCGCCAGAGTGACCGTGGAACCCGCATTTTTGAGGATGGGAATGTTGATAATTTTCGTCACTTCCCGTGTGGCAATCTTTGTGAAATAGGAATTCTTTCCCTCATTTACCATGTAGGGTAGCGTTTCCTTGTCATAGCTCATCTCGCAGTCCGCCCGGTAATACCAGTCGGGATCGATCACGGCCTCGGAATAGAGTTTGCCGTTCGAATCGTAATATGAGCCCTTCGCATCCTTGCGTTCGGTGCCGGTGATGCGGATTCCCGGAAAATTCTCCCCAGTGAATCCGACCTCATGCAGTTCAAACTCCCGGCGGTCCCAGATCACAATGTTTTTGCTGGGAATGCCGGCGGCTTCCAACTGGCTGATCACAGCGTGCACAATTTCAAGGCTGGTGGAGAGCAATTTCCCCGCCACCGGATTGACTTTCAGACCGATAATATCTTCCGGGCTGACAAACTGCCGCCAGGCCGCCGTGAGGGAAGCCGCGCCGGTGAGTTCCAGCATGCTTTTTTCCAGCACTCGGTCGGCGATTTTTAAATCCGGTTTATTGTTGACCACAGACTTACTGTGATAAGCCTCTACCACCCGTCCGGGGTACTTGCCCGGCATGGAGTCCGGGGTGCGGGCAATTTTCAATGCAGTATCGATATTGGTGGATGGTTTTTCTTTGGTCTGGCTGTAGAGAGGTTTGACCAGCCCGGGGGTTATTGATGCGGCCACGCCGCTCAGCGCTGCCAGTCTGCAAAATTCGCGTCGATTGACTCCGTTCCTGAAGGTGATAGTCTTCATGCAAATGCTCTCCTCATTTTTTCCATTTTACCGATTATCCAACGGATTTGCAATCATTAAGTTACAGAGAAATTTAATGCTACAATTCATAACAAAAAGAAGGCTGATCAATTGACCAGCCTTTTCGATTTGGAGAGGGAAGGAGGCTTTTTTTATCCAAATCGGTTTAAAAAGCGTAACGGATGCCGGCCAGAAACCGGTTCTCGGTAATGTCTTCCAGGGTCCCGCCCGGCGTATAGCTGTCCTCGCTCTGCCGTTTCCAGCTTCCCCGCAGGTATGTCACATCCAGGTATGTATTGCCCCCGACCCGAAATCCAAGTCCACCGGAATAATATTTCTTATCCAGCTCAGGCGGAGCATCCTTCAGCGGAGTGGGGAAGAAAGCATAGCCGGCGCGCAGGAACATATTGCTGCCCGGCAAAGAAAGCTCGCCGCCCAGGTGATAGTTGATGGTTTCCCGATAGTTCTGCGCGAACAGGAAGTTTTCCTCCAAAAGAGAACCGTAGTCCTCGCCGAGGGATGCCTCATCCGGCTTTTCAAACCGGGTCTGGCTCCAGTCCTGATAGGTAGCGCTGGCCGCCAGACTCACGCGTTCTGTCTGAATTCCGAGGCCCGCATCGAAACGGTAGGGAGTTCGCACCTTATATTCCCATATTCCGGGTTCATCCTGAATGGCGTCCGTATAACCGTCATCAAAAACCAGCTCATCGGAGGTGGAAAAATTTTCCTTCACTTTAAAAGTGGTTGGAAATTCCATGGCCAATCCCAGGCGGGTGAACTGATTCATTTTGAACATACCGCCCAGTTTCAGGCTGAAAGCCGAATAGTTGGTGATCAGGTTTTGATTAACAGCATAGCTGTCAAAATCCGCTGGAAAAACATTGTAAACATTTGCATCGTCCAGTTGACGGAAATTAAGGCTATATTCATCCTTGCCCTGCCAGAAATTCATGCTGACGCCCAGATCAAAATTGGGGGAAAGGGCCATCGCTCCGCCGAATGACCACTGATGCAGTCCGCCGTTATCGGCGACCTCTTCCGTCTGGGAGACATTGGTATCAAAATTGTAAAACCGGCTCACGCCGCTGCCATCGTCCAGTTCGAAGCCCAGGCCGTTGCTCAGATTATTGATGCCGGTGAAATAGAGATATTGATCAAAATCTTTGACGAAATTGTATCCGAAGGCCAGAACCAGACTGCCGCGTGTTGTGGGCAGGGGAATGGCCAGTCCGAGGGTTCGAAGATGATTGTAGCTTTCACCCATATCACTCTGGTTTCCGGCGAAGAGCGCCTGATTTGAAAAGCGCAAGTGCGAAATTTCGCCCATGAACTGACTTTGACTCAGCCCGGAAAGCCCCGCCGGATTCCAGTAAATGGCGGAATAATCATTTGTCAGCACCACGCCTGTTCCGCCCATCGCCAGGTTCCGCGCGCCCAGACCCAGTTCATCCTGCCGGATGCGGACTGCGTCGCCGGTGGTCTGGCTCCAGGCTGCGGCAATCAAACAAGTAAGGATCGTAATTATGAATAATGAAGTTTTCATCACTGTTCTCCGGTTTATAGTTTTTATTACGCTGTGCGACAATTATCGCCGGGACCTCCGGCTGCTGCTGCCCGATTTTGAATCACTTGATTTACGGCTCGAACTTCTGCTGCCGGCAGTGACTCTGCTTTTGCTGCCCGAATTGGAGGAACTCCGCGACTGATAGCTGCGGGAGCTGCTGACCCGGGAAGAACTGCCGGCTTTGGAAGAACTGTTGTTCCTGGGCTGATAAACCGGAGTCTGGCTCCGGGAATTATTTTGTCTCTGAATTCCCGAGGAGCGGCTGGTCCGGCTCTGTGAGCGTGAAACCGGATTTACGCTTCGGCTTTGTGAAACCGATGAACCTGAACTGGCGGATGCGTTGCTCCTATTGCTGCCGCTATAGGTGGTCCGTTTTTGTTCGGTCTGTCTGTTTCTGTTTTCTATTATCTGAGACAGAATACTTCTGCTGCTGCTCCTGGCTGGTTGCCGGTAATTGTCCGAACTGCTGGAGCTGTTCTTGTCCGATTCACGGCGAATGACCCTGGAACCGGATTGCCTGCTGCCTGTCTGCGAGTTTGTGTTATCAATCCGTTGCGTTTGAGTATTGCTTTGCCGTTCCGTTCTGCGCACTACCGTGCGGCTCTGCTCATTCCGTTCAGCGGATTTCTTCTGCTCCGGCTGGACAGTGCGCTGTACAACCCGGCCTCTATCCACGGTCCGGGAAGTCGTGGACCGCTCATTTGAATCAGACCGCCGGATAATCCGGGTTCCGGAAGTATTGCCGCCCCGCTGGGTGGTCCCGGCATCCCCGGAGGGCCGTCTGACCACCCGATCCCTTTCCATCGGCCTTCTGCGGTCCCAATCCCTCTTCTTGTAATCCTTTCGGGGCCGTTTGTAATGAGGATGATCGTAAACAAACACCGGCCCCGGATAGTAAATGGGGGCGGGATAATATATGGGAACAGGATAATAAATCGGGACGGGATAATAGACAAAATCATGCCACCAGGGGTCGAACCAGAAATCGGGGAATCCCGCCCAATATATTGGTCTGTGCCAGTAGGGACGATGGTACGGGTATCCGGATCCAAAACTTATAGAGATGAACATATCGGGACCATCGTAGTAGTATTCCGAATAATCGCAGTAATCATCATCCCAGGGATCGTAGCGCACATATTTGACGGTTTTCACGTAACGCCCGTAATCGTAATAGGTGTGTTTCACAATCCATCTGCTGGGAGCGTACTTCAGTTCCGTGTAGGTATCCGCCGGCTGCATTTGGCCTCCGTAAGCCGCGTCATCATAGTATTCATACGCGTCATCGTCTCCGGCATTGGCGTAACGCACTGTCTGGAAGGTGGTGTAGCACCCCGAAAAATTGGTCAGAATTAAAAATGAAAAGACGGCGATCAGAAAATAATGGAAACGTTTCATGACAAGCCTCCTTTCTAAGGCTAAGATGTTCTTTTTAATATTCAAAATTTCCTTTCCTGTAATCCTGCTCAATATCGGCGGGAACCGGTGCCGGTTCGTGAAACAAACCGGGTGCGATAATCAGCATCAGGGAATCAGCAAGATTGGATATGACGGAAATATGAATTCCATGGAAAACTGCATTTATGATAAGAAAACCCAAAATGATCAAATATTTTAACATGGCGACTACCTTTACTTTATCTCTACCGGAAGAAAGTTCAAATAGGATGCCATGAATGATTCCCTGAAACGAGGGCCGCCATAACCTGTTGTAAATGAGCAGGATGAATCACCTGTGCGGGATTGTTCTAAGGGGTAGAAATCAGGCATACTGCAAACCTGGTTAGCAGTGGAGGTGTAAACCTGGTTTGCGGTATGCCTGCTTTGTCTGATGAATGAAGGGAGAGAATTCTTTCAGAAGATCAGAACGGCAAGAAAGTTGAATGAAAAGTGCACCCTGCTAACCCGGTTTTATTCATTGTCCGATCTTGAAGGTCTTTTGACCTCGAGTCCATATCGCTGAATCTTTTTCTGAAGACCAACCCGGCTCAGACCCAGGTCTTCCGCGGTGTGGGTGATATTCCCTTTGTGCTGTTTCAGCTTTTCCGTGATATAATATTTTTCGATGGATTCGGTTATTTCTTTCAGGCTGTTGTCTTCCTGCAGCAGATCGGGCAGGAATGTTTGCCCGCCTTTCAGTCGCGGAGAAAGTAGATCGGCTGTGATAGGGCTTCCCGATTCCGCCAGCGCGACAGCCCTTTCAATTTCATTTTCCAGTTCCCGGACGTTCCCCGGGTAGGAGCCCGCCATCAGGATTTTCAGGGCTTCAGTGGTAATCCCCGCGATTTTTTTGCCCGATTTACGGCTGTATTTTATCACAAAATGTTCTGCGAGCAGCGGGATGTCTTCACGCCTCTCCCGCAGCGGCGGAATTCTTATCGGAAAAACATTCAGACGGTAATACAAGTCTTCTCGAAACCTACCGGTGCGAATGGCCTGCTCCAAATTCTGATTGGTGGCCGAAATAATTCTCACATCCACATAAATGCTTTTTTCCGACCCTACCGGCCGGATTTCCCCTTCCTGAAGCACCCTTAAGAGCCGCTGCTGCAGAGCCGGAGAGGTGTCGCCGATCTCGTCCAGAAAGATGGTTCCCTCATCAGCCAGTTCAAACAAGCCCTTTTTATCCTGAGTAGCTCCGGTAAAAGCACCTTTCACATGTCCGAACAGCTCGCTCTCCAGCAGCGTATCGGGCAGGGCCGCGCAATTCTGCGCCACAAACAGCTTGTTCTTCCGGGGGCCATTGTAATGGATAGCGCGGGCGATCAATTCTTTGCCGGTGCCCGTTTCACCCAGCAGCAGGATAGTAGTATCAATAGGGATCACCTTTCGTACGAACTGGAAAACTTCCTGCATGGCCCTGCTTTGCCCCACGATATTTTCGAACTCGTATTGCTTCCCGGCTTCCCGGTGCAGGATGATATTCTCTTCCTGTAAATTGGCGTTTGCCTCTTTCAATTCTTCCATCAGACGGCGGTTTTCACGGACCAGTTCATAACGCTCCGCTGCCCGCCGTACGATGAGACGCAGCTCATCCGGTTCCCACGGCTTCCCGATGTAATAAAATATCTGCGCCTGGTTGATGGCATCAATGGTGGCGTCGATATCGGTGTAACCGGTGATGAGAATACGAACCGCCTCAGGCTGGATTTTTAGTGCTTCCTGGAAAAAATCGACGCCTGCCATTCCCGGCATTCTCTGGTCAGCCAGAATAACGGCGACCTGCTGGTCTTTCAGGACTTCCAGGGCAGACTGTCCGTTGAGGGAGAGAATAATATCGAATTCGCGACGCAGGGTACGGTTGATGGCGTTCAGGCTGGCCTGTTCATCATCCACAACCAGGATTTTTTTGGGTTGTTCTTCATTCATAAAATAAGATCCGTTCAAAAATTTGATTTGTGATTATTGCGGTGCTGCCTTTTATTGTAATCAACCTGCAAAAAATCAGCCCTGGCTCTCACTGCTTTTTGTCCCCGGACTGAAACTGATCCGCTCCGACAGGCAGAATGATTCTGAAAACTGTCCCTTTTCTCTTTTCACTTTCCACTTCAATATCGCCGCCATGATTCTGAATGATACTGTAGCTGATGCTTAGCCCCAGGCCTGTTCCCTGTCCCACCGGTTTGGTCGTAAAAAACGGATCAAATATTTTGGAGAGGGTCTCCTGCGGAATACCCTTTCCGTCATCGCGGATGGAAATTATGACCCGACTGTTGGATAAGCGGGTGGTAATCCAGATATTTCCTTCTCCCTCAATGGCCTGGATTGCATTGAGCAGAAGATTCATGAATACCTGATTGATTTGTCCGGGATTGCAGTAAACTTTGGGAAGCGCGCCGTAATCTTTATGCAGGGTAATTCTCCCCTTCATTTCGTTATTGAGCAGCTGAAGCGTGGAATTTATTCCCTGCTGCAAATCCACCTCCTTGACCTGCGCCTCATCTACCCGCGAAAAATTCCTGAGATTCTGGACCAGTTCTTTTACCCGCAGGCTCCCCTGCAGGCTCTCTTCCACCAGCTTATTTAAATCTGTCAGAATGAATTCCAGATCTTCCGCATTTTTGACTTCGCGAATCTTCTGAAGCAGCGCATCGGCGTCGATTTCTGTTCCGGCGATCGGTTCGAGCAGTTTCCTGACCACCTGCGAATAGCTGTCCAGCTCCCGCAGGTTGGCGTAAATAAAGCTGATCGGATTATTCAATTCATGGGCGATACCTGCCATCAACTGGCCCAGGCTGGCCATTTTTTCGCTTTGAACCAACTGACTCTGGGTGTCTTTCAAATCCCTGTAAAGCTCTTCCAGACGACGGTTCTTCTCTTCCAGTTCGCGGTAAGCATTTTCCAGTTGGGACAGATATTTTTCCCGGGTCTGCGCTTCGGTAACCTGGCGGATTAACTGGCGGGTCTCTTCAATATAAAGGTTGTTTTCGATGGCTACCGCACTTTGCGCCGCCAGGGCCCTGAACACCGCCAGATCCGCCAGGGTGAAGTCCCTTTTCACTGCGGCGCCGATTAACAGAATTCCGAAAAATTTCTCTTCCCGGCTCACCGGGAAATAATATCCGTCCGGAAACGGCGGCCTGTTCGTTAAAGGTTTGTCTCCCTGTGCAATCTCGATCAGCAGGCCTTCTTTAGATTCCGGGGCGAAAGAGACTTCACTCGCTATTTCAACCTTTCCCGTGACCGACGCCGGATATAAGTTGTCGCTCTCGTAGCGCAGGAAGGCGCAAAAAGCCGGGTGAACCGTTTCGTAAATTGTCTGCACCAATTTCCGGTATAGTTCCTGGTTATTCTTAATGAAAATGAGGTCCTGCGAAAAATCAAGCAGCAGGCGGCGGTATTCCAGCCGGCTGATCTCCAGCCGCCGGATTTTTTCCATGAAAAAAGTCAGGACGGAAAGCAAACCAATTGTAGCGGCAATCTGAATGATGAGCCGGGTCCGCAGGGGATCGGATTGAAATGCGAGAAATATCCCGTATAAAATGATGATGGTGGTCACCAGGAACAGAATGATTTGCGCTGTTGCCCACCTGAAACGGCCGGTGGATATTATGGTGAAACCGATCAATATGCCGATCAGGACCGCGAAGAGGATGATGTTTACAAAAAAGTGGGGGTGATGAACCAGCCGGTTTCCGTATTGTTTGGCCCGATAATAGGATTTCATGATGCCGGTGTATTCGGATACCCGGTAAAATTTCCCCGATTGGAGACTGGGCATGAACAATTCCCGTCCGCCGGGAAAAACGATGCGGGCGTCGTACAAGCCCGGCGCCGGAAGCCCGAAATGCACCTGCAGACTGTTCTCGGATAAATATCCGCCGCCGCCCCGGATTTCTCTGAAACCGGCGATGGCACTGCTGTCCCCCAACAAGCCGTCCGGAAACAGCCAGATTTTCGCCCCGATGGCATCGCGATTCGATCGGACTCCAGTGAGCCTGAATTTTATAAAATTCAGGCTGTTGAGCGGATTAATATACAGGGCGCTGTTGGTGTCCTTCTGCGATGCGAAAAGATCGAGATCGCCGTCATTGTCCACATCCGCGGCGGCGGCACCGGTGCTGTACTCTTCCACGGAATTCAGGTTGGCAAAATGCTCCTCGAAGGCCTTTTCAAACTTTATCCCGTGCCTGTTCACAAAAAACATATTGGGCCCGATGGTGCTGATCCAGATATCCGGCCAGCCGTCATTGTTAAAATCAGAAATCACGCTGCCGTACGCCGGATACGGCACCTGCAATCCGCTGGCGTCGGTGATATCCGTAAAAATCCATTGGGCGGAGCGTGGCGGAGTGTCATTCCGGTAAAGGGCGCTCCGGCCATTGCGGTCGGTAACCAGCAAATCGGGATCGCCGTCATTGTCGATATCCCCAAAAGACACCCCATTGCTGTTAAGAGGTTCCGTAAGATGCTTTAGGTTCAAATTTTGCGGTTCGAAGCGGTTCTGCCCGGTATTGCGCAGGAAGACATCCGGGGCAAACCAGTTGCAGACATACAGGTCCGGCAATCCGTCGTCATCCACATCGGCAAAGGCCGCTCCCTGGCTGACATTATCCCGGGTAAAACCCCATTCCTCGCTCCGGTCAACGAAATTTCCCAGACCATTCCCCAAAAATAAATGATTGGGATGATGTTCATCCGTGATGAAAAGGTCCAGGTTTCCATCCAGATTCACATCTGCCCAGAATGCACCATTACCGTCCAATGGGGGTTTAATTTGGGTCCTGTCGGTTATGTCCAGAAAACGCAATCCCTTTTGTTGCAGGAATAAGCGGGTGCTGACGCCCCAGCCGGCAATAACCATGTCCGGCAAACCGTCGTTGTTGAAGTCCCCCGAGGATGCGCCCAGTTCCAGGTTTTCCTGTCCGCGGGGCATCAGGTTGCCGCCCAGACCGGACTGGATCGTAAAATCGGAAAAGGGATTGCCGGGTCCTTCATTCAGGAAAAGACGATTCAAATTGCGGAACCGCACCACGTAAATTTCAGGGAGAAAATCCCGGTTTAAATCCCTGAAAACCACACCGTAGCTGTCGGTGAAATCAGGCAGCAGGTTTTGCGATTTTCCTCCGATGAACATGCTGTCCGCAAAACCTTCTCCCGCCCGGAGAGCGGGCGTCAGCGCCTGCAGCAGGAGAAAAGCGCAAATTGCGATCCGAAATTTTGCAGACATAAACGGGATTTTCAGCATTCTGTCATTCCAAAAGTGAAATAAAAATATAGAAGCAGCGAGTATTATTATCAAGCGGAAATTGGATAGGGTGGCAGCGACGCCAATCACCGACGGTTACAACCGCGGAACCTGTTCTTGAATTTCCGGGTGATATTCTTTCTCTTTGCTTTTGAAGGAACTGTTTTATTTGTTTTATATTATTTTCTATATTTAAACGATAAAAGGTTTTACATCCAACATGGCAGGAGAGCGGTTCGTTTTGATCATAAAGGTGACAAAAGGGAAAAAAATATTAGAAAAAGTGCAGATTGTGGCCCGGGACGCCGGCGTTGAGGTTTTTGCGGTGGGCGGTTTTGTGCGGGACCTCTACCTTAAAAGCGAAGGCAAGGACATCGATTTTGTGGTAATCGGCAACGCGCTGGATTTCGCCGAACGGTTCAAGAAACGGTTCAGGTCCGGACAGGTGGTGACTTATCCCCGCTTCGGCACAGCGATGCTGATATACCAGAATTACAAGCTGGAATTTGTTTCCGCACGGTCGGAATATTATGATGAACATTCGCGGAAACCGCACGTGTCGGAGGCCGATCTGGAGAGCGATTTATCCCGGCGCGATTTCACCATCAATACGCTGGCTATGGACATCTCCCCGGAAAATTTTGGCAGCATCATCGACGTCTACAACGGAATTGATGATATAAAGCGAAAGCTGATCCGGACTCCTCTCGATCCCGTGGTGACCTTCAGCGATGATCCGCTGCGGATCCTGCGGGCCGTGCGGTTTGCCGCAGTGCTGAATTTCAAAATCGAGGAGAAAACTTACCGGGCCATAATTGAGACGCGTGAACGCCTGGAAATTATTTCACAGGAACGGATCACCGAGGAATTCCGGAAAATGATGATGGCTTCCAAACCCTCCATCGGGCTGCAGCTGATGAAAGAGACCGGATTGCTGTCTGTCATATTCCCGGAGCTGGATCAGCTGTCCGGCGTGGACCAGCGCAAAGATTATCACCACAAAGATGTGTTCAACCATACGCTGCAGGTCGTGGATAATATTTCCCGAAAAACCAAAAAATTCGAGCTGCGGCTGGCGGCCCTCCTGCATGATATTGCCAAGCCGCAGACCAAGCGTTTTGTGGAAGGGACCGGATGGACGTTCCACGGTCACGAAGAACTGGGAGCGCGTATGTCCGAGCGCATCTGCCGGCGGATGCGGCTGCCTGTCTCCATTATTAAATATGTGCAAAAGCTGGTGCGGCTTCATCTTCGTCCCATGCAACTGGTGGATGAGGAGGTGACCGACAGTGCCATCCGCCGGGTGATGGTGGAAGCGGGGGATTCGCTGGAAGATCTGATGCTTCTCTGCCGCGCCGATGTGACCTCCAAGAACCCTCAGAAAGTGAAACGCTACCTTTCGAATTTCGATATTGTTGAGGAGAAAATGAGAGAGGTGGAAGAGAAAGACAAACTCCGCAATTTCAAACCGGCGATTTCGGGTAACGATATTATGTCGGCCTTGGGAATCGGACCCGGCCCGGCGATTGGTGAAATCAAGCAGGCGGTTACCGATGCCATTTTGGATGGGATTATTTCAAATGATTACGACGCCTGTTACAATTTTATGATGCAGATAAAAGACCGCTATCTTGATAAAGAGAAACATCCCGCTAAATAGAGATTATTCCGGCGCATTCAAAAAAGCCTCTTTAATAATTTATTGGGAATTATTAAATTAACGAAACATTGATGCAAAATAAGCAAGGGGACCGGCCATGAGTGATAAAAAGAAGAAAGATGACGACATCAGGGATAATGACTTGAAGAAGGATGAAAATCAAAAGGAATTGGAGGACATCCTGGGAAAGATTTCAGAAAGGGAACAGCCGGAAGCGGGACCTTCGGTGGCGGATAAAAAAAGCGACCGAACCGGATTCGCCGGGAAATCCGGAAGAGGATGAGGGAAAAGAGGAGCCGGAAGGATTGGAGGATATAC
>JARRQT010000006.1:47390-61313 GCA_037381445.1 Calditrichia bacterium | reverse complement strand
TCCCTGCAGACGAACCGCTGAATTAATATTGTAATAATTGCTATCCGGAACCAGTTGATCAAGAAACCAGAGGCGCTGTTGGGTAAAGGAAAGAGACAACTCGCCATCGCGGGGAATTCTTCTAATCGGAGGCAGTGACAGAGTATCACGACCATTTCCACTAATCTTAATTCTTTCAGCAATCTTTGAGATGGTAGGGGATTCGAATAAAACACGCAGTGGTATTTCAATCTGAAAAATCTGTCTGATCCGTGAACTCAACTGTGTCATTTTAAGAGAGTGTCCGCCCAGGTCGAAAAAATTATCATTTACACCGATATGATTTTTCTGCAAAATATCCGACCAAATCCCTGCCAGTAATTCTTCAACAGGCGTTCTGGGTGCCGCATAATTATCAGAACCGGCGGATATTTGTCCATCAGGAATGGGAAGCGCTTTCCGGTCCACTTTCCCGTTGGGCAGCAGTGGAAATTTTTCCAGTCGGATAAATGAGGAAGGGATCATATACTCAGGCAGATGCTGCCGGCAATAATCACGGAGTCCATTAATATTAAGAAATTCCTTTTCTTCAGTAATAATAAAGGCCAATAACACCTTACTATTCTGTTTATCTTCGGAAAGGGTTATTACCACATCTTTGACTTGGGAGTGTTTGCGCAGGATTAAATCTATTTCACCCAACTCCACTCGAAAACCTCTTATTTTCACCTGGTGATCGATCCGACCCTCAAATTCCAATTCACCGTTTGGTAAATATCGGGCCAGATCTCCTGTTCTGTAGAGACGTTCTCCCGGAGTATTGGCAAAAGGGTTGGGAATAAATTTTTCGGCGGTCAAATCAGGCCGGTTCAGATATCCACGGCCTAAGCCGGCTCCGCCAATACAAAGCTCGCCGGAAACTCCCGGCGGAACCAGATTGGAATATGAATCCAACAGATATATTTGGACATTATCAATTGCTCTCCCAATGGGGACTGAATCGGCTTCAGGGGATTGTTGACCCAATATCCCCCAACTGCAGCCAACCGTTGTTTCAGTGGGACCATACCCATTCAAAAAGTGATAGTCTTTTGACCACCTCCGTGCAACTTCCCGGGAGCAACTTTCTCCCGCAGATACTACTGTCTTCATATACGGGAGCGGTGCATTCGGGAGGATCGCAAGCAAAGAGGGGGGCATGACAACATGTGTAATTTTTTGATCGTTAAGCAAGCGGAACAAATCATCGGTGGACATAAGCGTCTCGTGATCAGCCAATACCAGTGTTCCTCCGCTCAGCAAGGTCACAAATATTTCTCCTATTGATGCATCAAAGCTGAACGAAGCAAATTGAAGATGCCTGCTTTCCTCAGATACGCGAAAATCCCGTCGCATATTGTCAATCAGATTGCCGATCCCATGATGTTCCATCATGGTGCCCTTAGGCTTTCCGGTGGAACCGGAAGTATAGATGATATAGGCCAGATTCTGCGATGTGATATTCGCGGTCGGATTATTATCATCCTCCGAATCTAATTTTGATGCATCCAAATCCAAACAGACAACCTTGCACTGATATCCCGAAGCTATTTCCTTTAATTCCTGCGTGGTAAGCAGAATAGTTGACCCGGAATCTTCTATCATATATTCCAGGCGTTGCCGCGGATAATGCGGGTCCAATGGCAAATAGGCTCCTCCGGCCTTGAGTATGGCTAGAATCCCGATAATCATTTCCATTGAACGATCGATATACAGGCCTACAATAGATTCGGGGCCTACACCGGTTTTTCTTAAATAGCATGCCAGCTTATTGGCCTGCCTGTTTAGTTCAAGGTAGGTCATTTCGTGAGTGCCATGACTCAGAGCAATTTTATCCGGTGTTTTCAAAACCTGTTCTTCAAATATGACAGAGATGCATTCTCCTTCCCCATAATCAGTTTGAGTGCCGACCCATTTCTTCTTAAGCAGATCCAATTCTTCATCGGTAAGCACGGAAAGATCAATCATTGGCTTATCTATTTGTGTAGCAAAGGAACTGAGCAGAATTTGAAGATGTGCCAGCATTCTCCGAACAGCTTTTCTTTCAAAGCGACTGCTGTCGTAAGCAAGAATGAGCGGTATTTCATCTTCCGGTGCGGATATAAGATTTATGGGGTAATTAGTTCTGGAATAGGTCTTAATATCCTGAAAATTTAAATTTTCAACTTGAACTCTAAGAGAAGAATCAAGCGGATAATTCTCGAAAACCACCAGACTTTGAAACAGGGGCAGGTTTCTGGAGATCTCGCTCCACCCCTGAATTTGCACCAGGGGAGTAAATTCATAATCCCGCAATTCAATCTGATCCGCCTGCAATTTTTTTAGCCATTTCCATACCGGCATGTTATTCCTGATTTTTATCCTGACAGGAAGCGTATTAATAAACAGGCCTATCATCGATTCCACATCCGGCAATTCAGCCGGGCGACCCGAGACGGTCATTCCAAAGATGATATCATCTTCACCCGTATATTTGTGGAGAAGGAGCGCCCAGGCACCCTGGATCACAGTACTTAACGTTATCTTGTTTTCTCTTGCCAGTTGTTGTAGAGCCTGTGTATCACTGGCGGGTAATGTAATTCTTTCTTTTGAATAACTCTGATATCTATTGACTTCATCCTCAGTGCGACGAAGCAAAGGAATAGGTGTGGGAGCAACAAATCCTTTTAGATAGGAGCGCCAAAATCTCTCGGCCTTCGTCATATCCTGCCTTTGCAGCCAATTTATATAATCATGGTAAGGCCGGGCCGGCGATAATTTTAAATCATTTCCTTCATGAAATGCTGCATAAAATGTGAATACTTCTTTCAGCAAAATGGGCAAAGACCAGCCATCTATTAAAACATGGTGATGACTCATTACAAATTTGTATTGGCTTTCCGATATACGAATCGATACAAAACGGACCAGAGGCGCCTTCGATAAATCAAAGCCTTTTATCCGATCCTGCTTAAGAAATTTTCCGAATTCAGCTTCCTGTTCTTTTTTTGACAGGTGCTGCCAATTCAATATCTTGTACGGCACATTGACCTGCCGATGCACAACCTGCAGCATTTTATCGAGTTTTTTCCAGACGAATGAAGTTCTAAGAATCGTATGGCGATTTACTGCCTGCTGCCAGGCTTTAATAAAAGCATCCATATCCAAATCACCTGCCAATGTGCAGCTTAATTGTTCAAAATACTCTCCCGAAGTGGGATAATAAATAGTATGAAATAGCATCCCCTGCTGCATGGGTGAAAGTGGATAGATAGCTTCTATATTATTTTGCCGATTAGGACTCTTCATCATCGATACCTTCCTCAATTTCGGAGATTATATTTTCAACATCTTCTTGAGTCAGTTCAACGTCTTCAAAATCAGAGGCAGTAATATTGGCAGATTCAACTGATAAGGATCGCTGGATGATATACTCCAACTCGTCCATAACGCATTGGGATAATTTCACAATTGTGCTTCGATCGTGAATGTTTCTGCAATAAAGCCACTGCATATGGAGACAACCATCGCCAATGGTGCCACTTATGTCCAGCAGATAATTCCTCTTTTCTTGTGGATTACGCTCCGGGCCTTTGTTCTCGTGCGCCAGTTTTAAACCGAGTTCATTGGATGAATGGTCGTCAAATTGTCCCAGGTAATTAAAGCTCACCTCGGCCTTTGGCAATGATCTGATTTGCTCTTTAAATTTCTCGTCCTTACTGAGATATTTCATCACTCCAAAACCGAATCCGTTGTCAGGTATGGCACGAATTTGCCTTTTGATAACTGCGAGGGATTCATCAATTTCAATACTCTTTTCCAAATCAAGCCAGACGGGGTATAAAGATGTGAACCATCCAATGGTACGGGAAAGATCAATATCCTCGAACAGATCTTCGCGGCCGTGGGATTCCAAATCAATTAACAGCGATCGTTTTCCGGTCCATCTTGAAAAAGCACGCATCAATGCTGTTAATAAAACCTCGATTATTTGTGTATTGAATTTTTCCGGTACCTGCCTTAGCAACAGGCTGGTTTTATCTTCCTCGAGGGATATCACAATCGCATCAGATGCGCCCTCAAAGTTATCTCCATCCCCGTGATCCCTTGGCAGAGCCCCAGCATCTTTTCGAGGAACCGAGAGCCAGTATTCCAAATTTTTTCGAATCTGATCTGAATTGGCATATTCATGCAATCGTTTGGCCCAATATCGGAATGAGGTGGTTTTCGGGGGCAGCTTAGCCTGCCGGCCTGACCGCAACTGCAGATAGACAGTTTGCATATCTTCCAGAAGAATCCGCCAGGAGATGCCATCGATAGTCAAATGATGGATCACAATCAGCAGTCTGTCGGCGTGTTCTTTGCCAAGATCAAAATAGACAACCCGGATAAGCGGACCCTTTGACACATCAAGCTTCCCTTGCAATTCAGAGGCCTTCAGCTCAACTTCTGTAATCTGCCTTTCCGATGAATATGATGAGAGATCGAAATAGTCGAATGGGATTTCTTCTGTGAGTGCCGAGTAAGACTGATGCCATCCCGAGCCATCGTTTGTGAAGCGCATTCTCAAGGCATCATGATGAATCAATATATATTGCACAGTCTGTCTTAAAATGTCCGCCGACATTTTGCGTCCCACTTCCAGTAATACAGATTGGTTCCAATGGCTTTGGCGGACAAATCCCTGTTCGAAAAACCAGTATTGAATTGGCGAAAAATTTGCTTCACCGGTGAGGATGTCCTGCTCCGCAAATACTGGTCTGGCTGTTCCGGCTACCGCTGCCAACCCGCCAATTGTCTGATGTTTGAACATTTGCATCGGAGTGATACGCAAGCCGGCCTGATTCGCCCGGGCGACAACCCGAATACTCATAATGGAATCGCCGCCCAATTCAAAGAAATTGTCCCGAATGCCAACCTTTTCAAGACCTAAAAGCTTTTGCCAAATTTCTGCCAATATTTTTTCATTTGGAGTCCTGGGTGCAACAAATCCATTCCTCATAATAGAGCGATCCAGTTCCGGAACAGGCAATGCTTTCCGGTTGACTTTGCCGTTAGGTGTTAACGGCAGCTCATCCAAATACATGAACAGAGAGGGAATCATATAGTCGGGCAAGACTTTGAGTAAAAATTCGCGCATTTCGTGCACAGCTGGTTTTGGCTGATTTTTATGAGCAACCATATATCCAACAATCCTATTATCACCGGTAGGATTTTTCTGCATGGTTACTACTACATTGGCTAATGAAGGATGACGACGCATGGCCTCTTCTATTTCGTCCAATTCGATCCGAAAACCCCGCAATTTTACCTGATGATCAGTACGTCCAAGAAACTCGATACTTCCATCGGGAAGCCAGCGACCTAAGTCGCCCGAACGATAAAGGCGCTCGCCCGGTTTTTTTCTAAACGGATTTGGAACAAATCGTTCGGCGGTTAAATCCGGACGATTCCAGTATCCCCGTCCCAATCCGAATCCGCCAATATAGATTTCTCCAATCACCCCAATGGGAACAAGCTGCATGTAATTGTCCAGCAGATAAACCTGAGAATTTCTTATGGGCTTGCCGATAACGGGATTCTCTTTTTGCCGGATGTGGCAAATGGTGGTATCAACAGTGCATTCCGTAGGGCCGTACATATTAAAGAAATCTGTACCTTCCTCAGAAATCAACTCTTTCCACATGGTTTTATCAATGGCCTCCCCTCCGGGCAAACATATCGAAGGCTGCCATTTTTCATTCCCAAAAAGTCCTGCTCCCGTCAACAATTTTAGCTGGGAAGGCACACAATCCAGGACATCCATACGACATTCGCGGATAAAATTGGCAAGTTTTTCTCCGTTTATTCGCACTTCCTCCGGGAGGATGTGCAGTGTGTGGCCGCCCAAGAGTGAAACCAACTGCTGAACGGAGGCATCGAACGAAATGGGAGCGTTCAGGCTGACACAACATTTACCTTTGGCGTATTTGGAATAGATTTGATAATCGAGAGCATTCCATAAATGAATCATTGAATCATGTTGGATTGCCACCCCTTTGGGCTGTCCGGTAGATCCTGAAGTATAAATTACATAAGCTGTATTCTGGGGAAGAGCCCGGGGAGTTGGATTCTTTTCAGATTCTTCTGCAATTTCAGACCAGCCGGTATCCAGGCAGAAAAATCGTGATATGTCTTCCGGAAGAGATGGCAGCAGGTCGTTTTGAGTCAAAATAACGGGTATCTGCGCATCATGCAAAATGAATGATAAGCGTTCCTGTGGATAGCTGGGACTTAAAGGTACGTAGGCACCTCCTGCCTTTAATATCCCTAAAATGGCAATTATCATCTCAGGAATTCTATCCATGAATACACCGATCAGCATTTCCGGACGGACTCCCTTCCGCCGCAGCCAATGTGAGAGCTGGTTCACTTTGCGATTGAGTTCGCTGTAGCTGAATTGGCGGTTCTCACCTGCCAAAGCAACAAGATGCGGCGTCTTTGCAGCCTGTTTTTCAAACAATTCGCCAAAATTGCTTCCAGGTCTTTCATCAGAACCAATATTCCATTCATGTATAATTTGATTTTCTTCAGTTTTATCCAAAATAGAAAATAGTGGCAAATGATTATCCGGATCGGATACGATAGCCGACAAAAGATTTTTAAAATGAGATATCATCCTTTCAATAGTAGATTGTTCAAAAATTGTGGAATTGTATTCAAAAATGGCATCGAATCTTTTTTCATGTTCGTAAATTTCCAGAAGAAGGTCAAATTTGGAAGTCCCGGTGGTAACCTGGAAAGGTCTAAATTCCAACCCTTCCAGATCAATAACATCAAACGGAAACTTATCATACGATAGCATTACCTGAAATAAGGGGGTATGGCTCATATCGCGGGAGGTAACAAGAAGATCAACTAGCTTTTCAAATTGCACATCCTGGTTTTCATGCGCCTCCATAGTAATCTTACGGGTACGTTGCAAAAGCTGACGGAAAGTCGGATTATCGGACAAATCTGCACGAATCACAACGGTATTCACAAAGAATCCTATCAAATCTTCAAGTTCCTTCCGATTGCGGCCGGCAACAGGTGTTCCTATGCTGATGTCGCTCTGGCCGGCATACCGAAATAGTAATGTTTGAAATGCAGACAAAAGGAAAATGTATGGAGTAATATTTTCAGACCTGCAGAGTTCTGTTATTTTGTCATATAAATTCTGTTGAATATTAAAAGATATCCGCTTCCCTTTGTGACTCTGCTCGGCCGATCTTGGATAATCTGTTGGTAATTCAAGAACTGGAGGAATATCTGATAGTTGCCGCTTCCAATAGTTGATCTGATTCTCCAAAACCTTTTCGGTCAGCCATTCTCGTTGCCAACAAGCATAGTCTGCGTATTGAATATCAGGCAGAGCCAATGGTGAATTTTGCCCTCTGGCAAAGGCTTTATAAATTTGTATCATTTCATTAATCAATATGCGCATCGACCAGCCATCAGAGATGATATGATGCATATTTATTGTCAAAATGAAATCATCCTCACCCAATTTTAATAAGCAGCAACGGATGAGTGATCCCTGCGACAAGTTGAATGCGTATCGGGCTTCCTGGTCGACAATTTGCCGGGCTTCAGATTCGCTTTTTTTGGGGGAAAGACGACTCAGATCAATGATGGGCAATCTAATCCGAAAAGTTGGTAATATCTCCTGAAATGCTTCTCCATCAATATTAACAAATTTGGTGCGCAACGATTCATGTCTGCGTATTATTTCATTAATTGTCTTTTCCAAAATGGCAACGTTTAATCTGCCATGGATTCGCACTGAAAGGGGAATGTTATAAAGAGGACTTCCCGGCTCCAATTGATCAAGAAACCAGATTCTTTGCTGGGCGAACGAAAGCGGCAACCGGCGATCCCTTGAAATCGGCCGAATCGCAATTTCATCTTTCTGTCCTGGCTTTCCGTCTATTTGATCGCTGGAATGTTCCGCTATATAAGATGCCAGTTGAGCAATATTGTCGGTTAAAAATATGGTCTTTACCTGGAATGGTTTGCCAAGCAGTTCCTGAATTCTATTACTTACAATCGCCGCCTGCACGGAATCACCACCCAATTCAAAGAAATTGTCATAGATCCCGACCTTTTCGATGCCCAGGACTTCCTGCCATATTTTTGCCAGGGCATTTTCCGTCTCTGTGCCTGGAGGAACGAACTCTTTGGATAAATTGGGTCGGATCAACTCAGGCAGCGGCAGGGCTTTGCGATTGATTTTTCCGTTAGGATTCAAAGGGAACTTTTCAAGAAAAACAAATGCAGACGGTATCATATATTCGGGCAGTTTTTCTTTTAGAAATGATCGCAATTTGCTTACAGAAGGATCTGGTTTTTCGGCGGAAATAATATATGCGACCAATCGTTTATTCCCCGGAGTATCTTCCTGTGCCAGGATCAGAGCTTCTTTAATCTTGGGGTGCTGATTTAGTACAACCTCAATTTCACCGATTTCAATTCTGAATCCACGAACTTTCACCTGATAATCAATACGGCCAAGAAACTCTACATTGCCATCCGGCAAGTAGCGAACCAAATCACCAGTTTTATAAAGACGGCTCCCACTTTGATGGTCAAACGGATTGGGAATAAATTTTTCCGCCGTTAAATCCGGTCGGTGCAAATACCCCCGGGCCAGGTTGACTCCGGCAATATACAGTTCGCCGCTCACACCAATCGGAACGGGATTCAAATTTCTGTCCAGAATATAAAATTTTACATTATCAATGGGCCGTCCGATAGGAACTGAACCCGATTTGGCGGATTGCGACTTTACTGCATGCCAGGAAGAAGCAACCGTTGCTTCAGTTGGCCCATAAGCATTGGCAAAATTATGATATTGTGACCATCTGTTGGCAAGATCCCATGTGCACAGATCGGCTCCGGAAATAAATGTTTTTGGACCAGCTATATCCTTCTCAGGCAAGCCAGATAAAAAGGAGGGAGGCAATAAAAAGTGTGCAATATTAAAATCAGAGATAATGCTGACCCATTCTTCCGTAGAAAGCATCCTCGTTTGTTCAGGAAGATACAGGCTGCCGCCATTTAATATTGCACCAAAAATGTCTGCTACAGACCCGTCAAATCCTATACTGAAGAATTGAAGAACCACACGTCCCGGGCCCAGCGCGAAATCTCTTCTTATGGCTTTGCAAAGGTTCCATACTCCCTGATGCTGAAGCATGGTTCCTTTTGGCCTTCCCGTAGAGCCTGAAGTATATATAACATATGCCAAATTGGATGGAGAAACTTGATTTTGACTATCCGTTGTCGAATAGTGTGAAATTAAATCTAAAGCTCTATCGAGACATATCATATTTATCCCGCATTCCGGCAGATTTTCCTGGATATCGCTCCAAGTCAACAATATTTTTAATCCTGCATCTTCAAAAATATATTTTAGACGATCCCTGGGATTTTCCGGATCGACTGGCACATAGGCACCCCCGGCTTTTAAAACCGCCAGAATTGCAGCAATCGCTTCCACTGATCGCTTCATGCAAATACCCACTAATACTTCCGGTCCGACTCCCAAATCCCGCAAATAACCTGCATATTGGTTGGCAAGCTTATTCAACTCTCCGTAAGTTAATCGACGGTTATCTTCAAGCAGGGCAACAGCATTTGGCTGCTTCTTTGCCTGACTTTCAAAAACATGATGGATACAGACTTCCTCAAAAACCTCTGAGGTTCCGGTGTTCCAGTCTTTGATAATCTTTCTTTTTTCCGGTTCCGTTAAGATACATAATTGCTTTATTTGCGCATTTGGCCTGGAAACGGATTCAAAAACCAGGGCACGATAATGCCCTGCCATTCTATGAATTGTGTCATGATCGAACAAATCTGTATTGAATTCAAAGGTTCCGCCAAGTTCTCCCGCACTGTCTTCCATGGTCAGAATCAAATCCGTTTTCGCGGTTCCCCTTTCCACTTCGAGAAGATCTGTTGAAAGATCAGGAAGATGGAAGGAATCCATTGCACTTTTTTGCATATCGAACATGACCTGGTACAAAGGGGTATGACTCAGTTCACGTTCGGGAACCAAAATATCCACGAGCTTATCAAAAGGCGGATCCTGATTATCATATGCTTCCATTACGCTTGCTTTAACTCGTTTTAAAAGCTCGGAAAATTGAATGTTCTCCCGGAAATTCGATCGAATAACTCCTGTATTTACAAAAAAGCCGATTATATTTTCAACCAGCGATCTTTGTCTGTTTGCCAACGGAATTCCCACACCAAAATCGGTCTGGTGTGAATAGCGGTATAACAATACCTTCAGTACCGTCAGGAAAAATACAAACAGGCTGACACCACGTTCTTTGCAGAAAGAACGGATTGAATCAGACAGAACTCGTACAAGTTTGAATGAATAATGTGCACCTTCATATTTCTGGATGGCGGGCCGCTGTCTGTCAGTTGGCAATTCCAGTATTGGCGGCATACCCTTAAGCTGTTTGGTCCAGTAAGCCAGTTGCTTCCTGATGTGCTCGCTATCCAAAAGACTGATTTGCCACTGCGCATAATCCGCATACTGTATGAATATTTCCGGCAGAACAGCCTTTCGTTTTTTCACATAGGCAGTATATAATTCAGAGAACTCCCTGAGGAAAACACCAACCGACCAGCCATCGGCAATGATATGATGCATGGTGATGAGCAATACATAATCGGAATCATTGGCCTTCAGCAATGAAACCCGCAGAAGCGGATCTTTGTCAAGTTTGAAGGGCCGCCTTGCCTCCTCAACTGCCAAGCTCTGAATTTTTTCATTCAGCTGCTCAGAAAGCAACCCGGTTATATCTGTTACCGGTATTTCAATCTCAAGGGATGGGACTATTTTTTGAACTGGTTCGCCCTTGATCAGCACAAATCGGGCCCGGAGCATTTCGTGTCTTCGGATAATATCATTGAGAGTGTTTTTCAGAGCGGAGATATTCAGCGGTCCGACCAGACGAATGGCAGCAGAAATATTATAAAATGAGCTTTCTGGCTCGAGCTGACTCATAAACCACAGTCGTTTTTGAGCGAAGGACATGGGATAAGTATCGGTATTATGCCGCCGGGAAATGATACTTTTTATATTCTCTGCTGATCCGCTTTCCTTCAGCTTTTTCATGAGAAAGGCAAGTTTCTCAGGCGAAAGATTTTCTAGCCTTTTTTGAATATCATCCATGGTATTGTAAAATGTGTTAAATTTTAATTTCCCAGTAATTTTCGAACTTCTTCATCAGATAAATTTTCTATTTCCATAAGTATTTGAATTGCCTTTTCAGATCCGAGCATTTCTGCCTGACTGCAGGTAATTGCATTTGAAAGACCTGCCACCGTGGGTTCTTCAAATAATTTTACTAATGGTATATCAACCTGAAAATGCTCCCGAATCCGGGAAATAACTTTTGTCGCCAACAATGAATGTCCACCCAGTTCAAAAAAGTTATGGTGTACCCCGACTCTTTCAATACCAAGGACATCGCTCACAATACCCGCAATTTTTTCTTCCATGGGATTCCGGGGAGGAATATAGGATTTCGCCAAATTCGACATGTCTTTTTCAGGCTTCGGCAGCGCTTTTCGATCCACCTTGCCAGCCGGATTTACCGGCAATGCATCCAAAACCATGAAATCGGCAGGGATCATATACTCGGGCAGCTTTTTCTTCAAAAACGAACGAATGTCTGCGATGTCCGCTGTTTTACTGTTTTTATTTACCACATAAGCAGCAAGCCTGAAATCGCCCGGCATTTCTTCCCAAACCGTCACAGCTGCATCGCGGATTCCCGGATATTTCCGAAGCGCAAATTCCACCTCTCCGGGTTCTATCCGAATACCCCGAATTTTCACCTGTTGATCAATCCGCCCGCCGAATTCAACGTTTCCATCGGGAAGGAACCGGGCCATATCGCCTGTTTTATACAACAGCTGGCCGGGTGTATCGCAAAAAGGGTTGGGAATGAATTTCTCTGCGGTCAGATCAGGGCGATTCAAATATCCCCGAGCAAGACAAATGCCGCCAATGTGCAATTCCCCGAATACTCCGGTCGGCACAGCTTCGCCTGCCTTGTTCAAAATAAAAACTTTGCGATCCGGACATGGTCTGCCGATCGGGATACGCGGACGAAGCGTGGATTGACCAAATCCCTGGGGTACATCAAATGCCAGAGAGGTAATGGTTGCCTCGGTGGGGCCATAGGCATTGATGAGCCGAATTGAGCTGTTCATCATTTTTTGCCACAGTGCCAGCGTCTCCATCGGCATCACGTCACCGCCAATAATCACCATACGCAGGGGATTAGAAGGAAGTCTCTCCCACTCCTGCGCCCAAGCTTCAGTGAGCTGCTGCCAGTAAGCCGGAGGAACATTGATGATGGTCAAACCGGATTGCACAATTTTTTGATAGACATCGGAGACGGGCCAAATCTCATCATCCCTTAATAAGACGGAGGCGCCGGATATAAGGGGCGTCAGAATCTGTTCAAGCGAGGCATCAAAATTGAGTGAAGCAAACTGGAGTATGCGGTCTTCTGCACTGTATTGATAATAATCTTTCATTTTCAGGCAATGATTGGCGATAGCGCGATGCGAAACCAGCACGCCCTTGGGCAACCCGGTGGAACCGGAAGTATAAATCGCATATGCCAGATTTTCGGGATAAATATTTATCTCGGGATTATCATATTGTTGGTGGACCGAGGAGCTTATCTCCTCATCTATAAATATCATTTGTGATTCATAGGATTGGATATTCTGAAGAGATCGCTGAGTGATTATGACAGAAATATTCGCATCTTCGATCATATATTTCAGGCGATCTTCCGGATAAGCCGAATCGAGGGGCACGTAGACTCCTCCCGCTTTCATAATCGCCAGAATAGCAGCAATCATTTCCGGACTGCGATGGGTATGGATGCCGACGCGCATCTCCGGCCTAATCCCATGTTTCCTCAAAGTCATGGCAATGCGGTTTGCCTGATTATTCAGTTCCCGATAAGTCAGCTCCTGCTGTTCAAAAAGCAGAGCAATATTATCCGGCGTCAGTTTTGCCTGTTCTTCGAAAATTTTATGGATGCAGCTCTGCGAAAGCTGTCCGGAAGGACCTTGGCTCCACACACTTTCAATCTTTTGTCTTTCCTCTCCGGACAGCAGAGTCAGCCGGTCGATTTTTTCATTTGGCGCAAGGACAATGCTTTCCAATAGATTCTTGAAATGCTCCGCCATTCGGACAATTGTGGAAGATTCAAAGAGATCCGTATTGTACTGGAACGATGCAGAGATTGCACCATCGGATTGCACCATCATGAGGGTGAGATCGAATTGGGAAATTTTCTGCTCAAGTGGATAGGATTCCAGATTCAATCCGCCCAAGTGCGTTCTGGCGCCATTTTCCCCCAGTACAAAGGCTGCCAGATTTTTATCCGATAACAGATGCGGCTTCTCAAGCACAAACATCACATCAAAAAAAGGTGAGCGGCTCATATCCCGATTGGGCTGAAGTTTTTCAACCAGCAAGGGGAAAGGATAATCCTGATGCGAAAGAGCATCGCGAATGGACTGACTGGTCTTTTCCAGGTATTTAAGAAAAGAAGGGTTGCCCGAAAAATAATCACTCCGGATTACAATGGTATTAACAAAATACCCGATAATCCTATCAAATTCAGAATGGGTTCTGCCCGATGCCGGAGATCCTATTAAAATTTCGTTTTGCCCGGTGTAGTGATATAAAAAAATTTGAAATGCAGCCATTAAAACTGAATAAAGCGTGGTTTCCTGCCGGATAGCCAGCTCTTTTAATTTCTGACTGATTCTTGTATTAATGGAGAAAGAAAAGGATGAACCGTCATAAGACTGAACTGCTGGTCTGGGCTTATCGGTCGGTAAATTTAACGCGGGGGG